>JBBAPL010000007.1:0-71273 GCA_040400895.1 Aquabacterium sp. | reverse complement strand
CGGCAATCTGATCATGATGACCAGCGCCATGCCGGGTGAGAGCAAGAGCTTCACCGCCATCAACCTGGCCATGAGCATCGCCTCGGAACTGGACCACACGGTGATGTTGGTCGATGCTGACGTGGCACGGCCTTCGCTGCTGAAGAAGCTGGGGCTTTCTGAGGCGCCCGGCTTGCTCGATCTGCTGGAAGGCAAAGCCGAGATGAGCGATGTGCTGATGCGTACGAACAGCGACAAGCTCACCATCCTGCCCAGCGGGCGCCCGCACCCCAAGTCCACCGAACTGTTGGCCAGCGATGCGATGCGCCAGTTGCTCAGCGACATGGCGTCGCGCTACCCCGACCGGATCATCATCTTTGATTCACCGCCTTTGCTGCTGACGACTGAGGCCCGCGTCCTGGCCACGCAGATGGGGCAGGTGGTGCTGGTGGTACATGCTGGCAAGACTTTGCAGGCCGATGTCGAACATGCGCTGTCCACCATCGACCAGTGCCCGATCCGCATGATGCTGTTGAACAAGGCGCGCACCGACACGCAGGGCGCCTACGGCTACGGTTATGGCTATGGGTACGGCTACGGATATGGCGAGGGCTACAGCTATGGGTATGGCGATCCAGCGCCTGCCGAAGGTGAGCGGGGGCTACCCAATGCCGCGAAGGCTGGCTAGGCAAGCGACTGCGCAGCCGTTGACCTGTCATCGTGCTGCTTGCCGTTGGTCCCGGGCGATCGCTTCGGCGGTCACCTGCACGTTGCTGCCAAGCGGGGCGGTGTTGGCCGCTGGCGAACCCGGCCAGGGCCGCGCGCTCGCTGTGGTTCCGTCTGTCTCCATCACGCAGACCTTCACCGACAACCACTTGTTGAGCGAGCTCGGTCGCAGTGACGCCATCACGCGGCTGAACGCAGGCGTGGGCCTGCGCACCCGCACCAGCGGCGTGCAGGGGTTGTTGGACTACACCTTGAGCGGTGAGATGCATGCGCGGCACAGCGGCCGGAACTCCGTGCAGAACGCGTTGAATGCCAGCCTGCTGGCAGAGTTGGTGGAAAACCGCTTGCGGTTGAACGCATCAGCGGCCATCTCGCAGGGCGCGGTGTCGGCCTTCGGTGTGCAACCGGGCAGTGCATCCAGCACCAACGTCAACAGCACCGAGGTGCGTACCTTGCAGGTGGCCCCTTCGCTTCGGGGAGTGCTCGGCCCGTGGATGCAATACACGGCGTCGTTGTCCCATGCGATCTCCGATGCATCGGGCCAAGGGAATGGTGATTCCGCAACCACTTCGCTCACCTTCAGGTTGGAACCTCGGACAGCGGCGCGTCTGGGCTGGTCTGTCGACGCGTCGCATCTGACATCTGACTTCAAGCAAGGCCGTGCCACCCAGAGCAACCGGCTGTTTGCCGGTTGGCGCGGCAACTTGGACGAGCTGGATCTGGTGATCAATGCGCGTGGCGGTGTTGAGCAATCCGATCTGACCAGCCTGCAGCGCCAGAACGAAGCTACCTGGGGCTTGGGTGCCGTCTGGGCGCCGTCGCCAAGAACGCGGTTTTCGGCCGATCTGGACCAGCGTGCGTTCGGACGCACCCATTCGGTCAGCGTTCAGCACCGCTTGGCCCGGCTGAGCTTCAACTACCTGAACTCCCGCTCGCTGTCGACGTCCGGCAACTTGGCGCAGGGTGGGCAGGACGTGATCTACCAACTGGTTGCGCTGGAATTCGCCGCGATCACCGACCCTGTGCTGCGCGATGCGGCGGTCCGCCGGCGGCTGGTAGAACTGAACCTCGACCCGACGCGGGTGCCGTCGATCGGCTTTCTCTCGTCGGCGGCCACGCTGCAACAAACGCAGCAGTTCTCCATCGTTTGGAGCGGCCCGCGTGACAGCTTGTCCGCATCGGTCAGCCGCAGCAACACGCAGCGGGCTGACACGGTGTCGGCGGCCACCGATGACCTGAGCCAGTCGGGGACTGTTGCATTGTCGAACCTGGCGGTCAGCTGGTCACACCGCCTCACCCCAGGCTCGTCGCTTGCGCTGACGCTGACAGCCGTGCGCGGCAACGGCGACACCGCGGCACAGTCCAATCGGCAAAGTCGTGCCGAACTGGCTTACAACACCAGTTTGACACGTGAGAGCGTCGCAACGGTCGCATTGCGCCGTGGGCTCTACAAGACGGCACTGCAACCCTACGACGAGACCGCGCTGACGGCCTCGTACGGCATCCGGTTCTAGCCATGTACGAATCTTTCTACGGGCTGACCAACAAGCCCTTCCAGCTCAACCCCGACCCCAGCTTCTACTTCGGCAGCAAGCAGCACCGGCGCGCCAAGGCGTACCTGGACTACGGTGTCTCTCGCAACGAAGGGTTCATTGTCATCACCGGTGAGATCGGTGCCGGCAAGACCACGCTGCTGCGCGCGCTGATCGACGGCCTGCATGGCACCAACGTGGTGGTTGGCCACCTGGTCACCACCCAATTGGGCGCCGAAGACACCTTGCGCATGGTCGGCGCGTCGTTCGGCTTCAAGGTCAAGGATGTTCCCAAGAGCGAGCTGCTGATCACGCTGGAGGCCTTCCTGATCAGCCAGACAACCAAGGGCAAGCGCTGCCTGTTGATCGTCGACGAGGCGCAGAACCTCACGCCCAAGGCGGTGGAGGAACTGCGCATGCTTTCGAACTTCCAGTTCGGCAACCAGGCGCTGATGCAGAGTTTTCTGGTGGGCCAGCCCGAGTTCCGCGAGATCCTGCAGCGGCCCGAGATGGAGCAGTTTCGTCAACGGGTGGCGGCCACCTGCCACATCGGGCCGATGGACCTGGACGAAACCCAGCACTACATCGAGCACCGCCTGAAGTGCGCCGGCTCGACCGGCAAGCCGAGCTTCAGTGCCGAGGCCTTCGAGGCCGTCTTCAAGGCCAGCGGTGGCATCCCTCGGCGCATTAACTCGATCTGCGACCGGGTGTTGCTGGCCGGCTTCCTGGCGGGCAAGACCCACTTGGACATGCCAGACGTCGACGAGGTGGTGAAGGAGTTTGCCCAGGAGGCTGCCGTGCCCGCGCGTCGTCCGGCACCAGTCGACAGCATGCCTGCTGACCTGTCGGCCGCACCGTCGTCCAGCACGATGGCTCTGGATGTGGATCTGGGGCGTCTGCAACTGGATCCATCTGCCGCCGACACCATGGCGCGCCAGATCAACCGCCTATCGTCCGAGCAGCGTGGCGACCAGATCCAGCGGCTGGAGCGGGGACTGTTGCGTCTGGAACGCAGCAACCTGCAGGTGCTGGCCTTGCTGCAGCAACTGGTGGCAGCAGTGAAGAAGCCCAGCGATGAAGGCCCGAAGTGATGACTGGACAGCCGGTGGTGCCCCGCACGGGGCCCGTGATGTGCGTGGTGGGTGCCCGCCCCAACTTCATGAAGATGGCGCCGATCCTTCGGGCGCTGGCAAACCACCAGCCGCCCATCCCCGCGCTGTTGGTGCACACCGGCCAGCACTATGACCAGGGCATGAGCCACCAGCTGTTCGATGACCTGGGCCTGCCCCGGCCTGACCTGAACCTCGAGGTCGGCTCTGGTTCCCATGCCGTGCAGACAGCCGAGGTGATGAAGCGGTTCGAGCCGGCGCTCGATGCCCACCAGCCCAGTTGCGTGCTGGTGGTCGGCGATGTCAATTCGACATTGGCCTGCACCCTGGTGGCAGTGAAGAAGAGCGTCCCCGTGGTGCATGTGGAAGCCGGCCTGCGCAGCTGGGACCGCAAAATGCCCGAGGAGATCAACCGCGTGCTCACCGACCAAGTGGCCGATCGCCTTTACACGACCGAGCGTAGCGCGCTCGACAACTTGCTGCGTGAGGGCATCGCCGAGTCGCGGGTCTGCTTTGCCGGCAATGTGATGATCGATTCCCTGGTCGCCAACACGCCCAAAGCGAGGCCTGCAGCGGCGACTTTGCAGGCGCATGGCTGCGACCCGGCACTTGTCGGCCAGGCCGGTGGTTACGGCGTGGTCACGCTGCACCGCCCGTCCAATGTCGACGATGCAGACACCCTGCGCGCGCTGCTGTCGGTGTTGGCCGAAGTGGCCGCGCAACTGCCACTGGTGTTCGCCCTGCATCCCCGCACCCGCAACAACATCGAGCGCTTTGGCCTATTGGGCCTGATCGACACCCAGCGCATTGCACTGCTGCCGCCCCAGGGTTACCTGGAGATGCTGGGCCTGATGCGCGACGCCATCCTCGTGCTGACAGACTCAGGCGGCCTGCAGGAAGAGACGACCGCGCTGGGCGTGCCCTGCCTGACGCTGCGCGAGAACACCGAGCGCCCGATCACCGCCGAGCAGGGCACCAACACGCTGGTGGGCCGGGACCGTACCGCCATCCTGGCCGGTGTGGCGGAGATCCTTCGCGGCGACGGCAAGCGCGGTCGGGTGCCTGAATTCTGGGATGGCCATGCTGCCGACCGCATCGCGGCCGACCTGCACCGCTGGCTGCTGGCCGGTGCCCCCTGACAGCATGGCCATGGCTGCGCGCGGCGCCATCACCAACGCCCTGACCATCGACGTCGAAGACTACTTCCAGGTCTCGGCGATGGCGCCGTATATCCACCGCAGCGAGTGGGACACGCGCGAATGCCGTGTCGAGGCCAATGTCGACCGCATCCTGGCCTTGCTGGCCAAACATGACACCCACGCCACCTTCTTCACCCTGGGCTGGGTGGCCGAACGCTACCCGCAACTGGTGCGTCGCATCGTGGCCGGCGGGCATGAACTGGCCAGCCACGGCCACGGCCACGAGCGTGCCAGCGACTTGAGCCGCGAGGCCTTCACCCAGGACATCGTGCGCGCCAAGGGTCTGCTGGAAGACGTGGGTGGTGTACCGGTGCAGGGCTACCGGGCACCCAGCTTCTCCATCGGCCACGGCAACCTGTGGGCCTTCGACTGCCTGCTGGAGACCGGGCACCGCTACAGCAGCAGCATCTACCCGATCCAGCATGACCACTACGGCATGCCCGATGCCCCGCGCTTCGCGCATGCGGTGCGTGACGGCCTACTGGAAGTGCCGGTGACCACCGTGCGCCTGGGTGAGCGCAACCTGCCGTCATCCGGTGGCGGCTGGTTCCGGCTGTTCCCGTATGCGCTGACGAGGTGGATGATCCAGCGTGTCAACCAGCAGGACGGCGCGGCGGCGATCTTCTATTTCCACCCTTGGGAAATCGATCACGGCCAACCCCGCATTCCCGGTATCAACTTGAAGACGCGGTTCCGGCACTATGTGAATATCGGCCGCACCGAGCAGCGGCTGGACGCGCTCTTGCGCGATTTCCGCTGGGGTCGCATGGACGACATCTTCCTGCCACACACTTCGCCCGGCCGGCCTGCGGCAGCGAACTGAACCGCCACACCCGTGATCGAGATCAAGCGACTGTCTGTCGCAGATGCCGCTGTGGCTGCCCGTTGGGACGCCTTCGTGCAGGCCTGCCCGCAGGCCAGCTTTTTCCATCTTGCGGGTTGGGCGCGTGCCCTCGACCGCGTGTTCCACCACCCGCTGTACCTGCTGTATGCCGAGCGCGGTGGCCGCATCGAGGGCGTGCTGCCGCTGGCCCAGGTCAAGAGCATGTTGTTCGGCCATGCGGTGGTGAGTCTGCCGTTTGCGGTGTACGGCGGTGTGGCGGCCGACAACCCCGAAGCGGCTGCCGCGCTGGAGACCGAGGCCGCGCGCCTGACGCAGCAGCTGGGCGCACAGCACCTGGAACTGCGCCATGTCGAGCGCCGCCATGCCGACTGGCCGCTGCAGGACCTGTACTTCACGTTCCGCAAGCCCTTGCTGCCAGGCGAAGAAGCCAACATGCTGGCCATCCCGCGCAAGCAGCGGGCGATGGTGCGCAAGGGCATCAAGAACGGGTTGGTCAGCCGCATCGACACCGGCGTGGACCGGTTCTTTGCGCTGTATGCCGACAACGTGCACCGCCATGGCACGCCGGCGCTGCCCAAGCGCTGGTTCCAGGCGTTGTGCGATGAATTCGGCGCCGATTGCGACGTGCTGACGGTCGAGTCGTCCGAAGGCAAGCCGCTGTCGTCGGTGCTGAGCTTCTACTTCCGCGGCGAACTGCTGGCCTACTACGCCGGCGACGACGAATCAGCCCGCGACCTGGCCTGCAACGACTTCAAGTACTGGGAACTGATGCGCCATGGCCTGGCACGTGGCTGCACGGTGTTCGACTATGGGCGCAGCAAGGCAGGCACCGGGCCTTACGCCTTCAAGAAGAACTGGGGCTTCGAGCCGACGCCGCTGCACTACGAGTACCAGCTCTACAAGCGCGATGCCGTGCCCCAGAACAACCCGAACAACCCCAAGTACAAGCTGCTGATCGAGACCTGGCGGCGCATGCCCATCGGCCTGGCGAACGCGCTGGGGCCGATGCTGGTGCGCAGCCTGGGCTGATCGGCCGGCACACCCGTGGCCAAGCTGCTGTACCTGGTGCACCGCCTGCCGTACCCGCCCAACAAGGGTGACAAGGTGCGCTCGTACCATCTGCTGAAGCACCTGGCGGCCCGGCATCAGGTCTACCTGGGCACGTTTGTCGACGACCCGGACGACCTGCAGCACCTGCCGGTGCTGCGCGGCCTGTGTGCCGACCTGTGTGCGCTGCCGCTGCAGCCCCGCAGCGCCAAGCTGCGCAGCCTGGCTGGACTGCTCAGCGGCGAGGCGCTGACCCTGCGCTACTACCGCAGCGCCGCCATGAAGGCCTGGGTGGCAAAGACAGTGGCCGCGCACCAGATCGACGCTGCGGTCATGTTCTCGTCGTCGATGGCGCCCTATGCACTGGCCCAGCCTGGTTTGCCCATGCTGGCCGACCTGGTGGATGTGGACTCGGCCAAGTGGACCGAGTACGCCGACCGACACGCCTGGCCGATGTCGTGGCTGTACCGCCGTGAGGGTGAGCGCCTGCTGGCCTATGAGCGCAGCGTGGTGGCGCGAGCCCGACGGTCCTTCCTGGTCACCGACAAGGAGGTGGCACTGTTCGGCCGCCTGGCGCCGGAGAGCCATGGGCAGGTGCTGGCCGTGGGCAATGGTGTGGATGCCGAGTTTTTCCAGCCCGAGGCTTCCCGGCCATCGCCCTTCGCCGCCGACGAACAGGCCTTGGTGTTCACCGGCGCGATGGACTACTGGCCGAACGCCGACGCGGTGTGCTGGTTCGTCGAGCAGGTGCTGCCGTTGTTGCACCAGCGCTGGCCTGGCCTGCGCCTGCACATCGTGGGCCGCAGCCCCAAGCCCGCAGTGCAGGCACTGGCCAGCGCCACGGTGTGCGTGACTGGCACGGTGCCCGATGTGCGCCCCTATCTGCAACATGCGGCCGTGGTGGTGGCGCCGCTGCGGCTGGCGCGTGGCGTGCAGAACAAGGTGCTGGAGGCCATGGCCATGGCGCGGCCGGTGGTGGCTGCGACGCACTGTGTGGATGCCATCGATGCAGTGCCGGGCCAGGAGATCCTGGCCGCCACCGATGCCGCCGAGCACGCCGCCTGCATCGCCGAACTGTTGGCCGACCGGCAGCGTGCCACGGCCATCGGCCAGGCGGGCCGTGCCTGCGTACTGGCACGCTACAGCTGGCCGGCACGGCTGGCCGGACTGGATCACGAACTCGCCCGGGCCATGGCGCAGGGCGCAGCAGCAGCACTTGAGGTGGCGCCCGCATGATGTCCCTGACCTTGACCCCCCCCCGGCTGGGGGATGCCTGGCGCGTGCCGCTTGTCGCTGTCACCCTGCTGCTGCTGGCGATCCTGCTGCTGTATTGGGACACCGGCGCGGCGATGGTCCACATCTGGATCCGCTCCGAGACCTTCACCCATGCCTTTGTGGTGCCGCCCATCGTGGCCTGGCTGATCTGGCGCAAGCGGGGTGCGCTGGCGCCGCTTCAACCTTGCCCTTCTGCTTGGGCGCTGGTGCCGATGGTGGCAGCAGCCTTGCTGTGGTGGCTGGGCGACCTGGTCAATGTGGCGGCGGCGACCCAAGCCGCCTTGGCCGCCATGATCGTGACCTGCGTGCCGCTGGTGCTGGGCTGGCGGGTGACTGCCACGCTGGCCTTTCCGCTGGCCTTCCTGTTCTTCGCCGTGCCGATCGGCGAATTCATGACGCCAAAGCTGATGCACTGGACGGCGGAAGTGCTGGTGGCGTCGCTGCGCCTCACAGGCATCCCGGTGTACCAGGAAGGCCAGCAGTTGGTGATTCCGTCGGGCCGCTGGGCCGTGGTCGAGGCCTGCAGCGGCATCCGCTACTTGATGGCGACCTTCATGGTCGGCAGCCTGTTCGCTTATCTCAACTACCAGGGCACCCGTAAGCGGCTGATCTTCGTGGTGGTCTCGCTGGTGCTGCCGGTGTTGGCCAACTGGGTGCGCGCCTACATCATCGTGATGCTCGGTCATCTTTCGGGCAACAAGATCGCCACTGGTGTGGATCACCTTGTCTACGGCTGGGTGTTCTTCGGCATCGTGATCCTGGCGCTGTTTTTCATCGGGGCACGCTGGGCCGACCCTGACGACACCGAGGACCTGCAGGCGTCTGCCATTCGACAGGCGGCCCAGCGCGCTGACCGCCCTGTTGCGAGCTGGCAGCCGGCGCTGTTTGCCGCAATCGCCTTGGTCGTGTTGGCGCTGCCAAACGCCGGGCGGCTGCAGGGCGGCACGGAAGCAGCGCCGCCTGCTGTCAAGTTGCAGTTGCCTGACATGCTGGGGCGGTGGCAATCTTCGCCACAGCCAGCCCTGCGATGGGCGCCAAACTTCCCGAAAGCGACCCTGCGGGTGGCGCGTGACTACCGCGGCCCGCGTGGTGAGGTGGCCGTGTTTGTCGACTACTACCGCGGGCAGCGGGCCGATGTGAAGTTGGTCAGTTCGGTGAACGGTTTTGTCACCGATGAACCCTGGCACACCTTGTCAGAGAGTGTGGCCACATCCACACCCGGAGGACGAACCGTCGTCTGGCGGCGGGCCGTGCTGACGACCGGCGATGGGCTGGTCAGCGGAACGGCGCCGCGGGTCACGGTCTGGCGGATCTACTGGCTGGGTGGGCGCCTGGCGCACGGTGATGTCGAGGCCAAGCTGATCCAGGCGTGGCAGGCTGTGCAGGGTGAGCCTGACGATGGAGCCGCCATTCACTTGGCATCCTCCTTGCCCGATGATGCTGCGGCCGAGCAGCAGTTGGTGGCATTCGTGGATGAGAACTTCGCGATGTTGGAGCGTGCCTTGGCAGCGGCCAAGGTCAGCCGCTGATCCAGTCTGGTAGACAATTCTTGCAGCAATGGCGATTGAAGGAAGGTAGAAAACATGACAACAGTGGCAGTGATCGGGCTGGGCTATGTGGGCCTGCCCCTCGTGGTGGAGTTTGGGAAGCGCTTGCGCACCATCGGCTTCGACATCGCATTGAACAAGGTGGCGGCCTGCCAGCGGGGAACCGACCCATCGCGTGAGCTGCCCGATGCGGCGCTGGCCGAAGCGACACACGCGGTCTACACCGCCGACGGTGCCATGCTGGCCGAGGCCGACATCATCATCGTGGCCGTGCCCACGCCGGTGGACGAGGCCCACATCCCCGACTTCAAGCCGCTGATCGGCGCCTCGGTCAGCGCCGGCCGCAACCTGAAGAAGGGCGCCATCGTCGTCTACGAGAGCACGGTGTACCCCGGCGCGACCGAAGAGGTGTGCATCCCGGTGCTGGAACGCGAATCGGGCCTGACCTGGAAGCAGGACTTCTTCGTCGGCTACAGCCCCGAGCGCATCAACCCGGGTGACAAGGAACACACGCTCACCAAGATCCTGAAGATCGTCTCCGGCGACACGCCCGAGACGCTGGACAAAGTGGCCAAGCTCTACGAGCTGATCGTCGAGCCCGGCGTGCACCGCGCCAGCAGCATCAAGGCCGCCGAGGCCGCCAAGGTGATCGAGAACACCCAGCGCGACCTGAACATCGCGCTGATGAACGAGTTGGCCATCATCTTCGACAAGATGGGCATCGACACCAGCGAAGTGCTGGAGGCCGCCGGCACCAAGTGGAACTTCCTGAAGTTCAAGCCCGGCCTGGTGGGCGGCCACTGCATCGGCGTGGACCCGTACTACCTGACGCACAAGGCTGACATGCTGGGCTACCACCCGCAAGTCATCTTGGCGGGCCGGCGCATCAACGACGGCATGGGCAAGTTCATCGCCGAGCAGACCATCAAGCACATGATCGCCGCGGGCAGCTACATCAAGGGCGCCAAGGTGAATGTGCTGGGCCTGACCTTCAAGGAAGACTGCGGCGACCTGCGCAACAGCAAAGTCGTCGACATCATCCGTGAGTTGCAGAGTTATGGGGTGGAGGTGCATGTCACCGATCCCACGGCCGACCCCGAGGAGGCCGTGCATGAGTACGGCGTCACGCTGCAGCGCTTCGATGACCTGCCGCGTGCTGACGCCGTGGTGGCCGCGGTGGCGCACCGCGAGTACAAGAGCTTGTCGATCGAGGACCTGGGCAGGAAGCTGGTCAAGGGTGGTGCCTTCATCGATGTGAAGGCGGCGTTCGATCCGGCGGCCATCAAAGGGGCGGGGTACAAGCTCTGGCGGTTGTGATGCCAGGGCGCGATCTGCGCCCCCTGGTGGCCCACATCCTCCACCGCTTTGACACTGGGGGCCTAGAAAACGGCGTCGTCAACCTCATCAACCACCTGCCTGCCGGTGCCTTCCGGCATGTGGTGATCGCGCTGACCGAGGTCACCGACTTTCGCCAGCGCCTGCAGGCGCCTGATGTCGAGTGCATCGCGCTGCACAAGCCGCCAGGGCAAGGCGCGAAGATCTATCCGCAGGTCTGGCGCCTTCTGCGGCGCCTGCAGCCAGCCATCGTGCACAGCCGCAACCTGGCGGCGCTGGAGATGCAGCCGGTCGCGTGGGCGGCGCGGGTGCCGGTGCGCATCCACGGCGAGCACGGCCGCGACGTTGAAGACCTCGACGGCAGCAGCTTGCGGCACCAGCGCATCCGCCGCCTCTATGCACCTTTTGTGCACCGCCATGTCGCGCTGTCGCAAGACTTGGCCGGCTACCTGACCGACCGTGTCGGCATCGCCCCGGCGCGTGTGCGGCAGATCTACAACGGCGTCGACGCGCGCCGCTTCCACCTGGCGGCCGACGGCCCGCTGCCCATCGCCGGCTGCCCGTTTGCGGCTCCTGTCCACTGGCTGGTGGGCACGGTGGGGCGCATGCAGACGGTGAAGCACCAAACGTTGCTGGCTCGCGCCTTCGTGCTGGCGCTGCAGCAGCAGCCTGACCTGCGTGCGCGCCTGCGCCTGGTGCTGGTGGGCGACGGGCCGCTGCGGGCACAGGCCCAGGCCGTGCTGGCCGACGCGGGCGTCGCCGATCTGGCCTGGCTGCCGGGTGAACGCGCCGATGTGCCGGCCATCATGCGCGGGCTGCATGCCTTCGTCCTGCCTTCGCTCGCTGAAGGCGTGTCCAACACCATCCTGGAAGCCATGGCCACCGGCCTGCCGGTGCTGGCCACCGCCGTGGGTGGCAATGCCGAGCTGGTGCAGCAGGGGCAGACCGGGTTGGTGGTGCCCAGCGACGACGCGCCCGCCATGGCTCAGGGGCTGTGCCAGCTGGCGCAGCAGCCTCAGCAGGCCGCACGCATGGGCGCAACGGGCCGGGCAGCGGTGGACGCGCGCTTCAGCCTGCAGGCCATGGTGGCCGCCTACCATGCGCTGTACGCGGAGCACCTGCAGCGGGCTGGCTGGGCTGTCGATCGGTCTGGATGAGCCATGCCGCTGACCGCCGTAGGCGTGGCAGATGTCATGCGTGCGGCGTTCATCCTGCGGCAGCCGGCGTCGCGGGGCCCGCGGCCTGACCTACCATGCCACTTTTGCCCGGTCTGCAGCGGGCCTGTTTTCCCCAGCGTAAGCGCAAAGGCCAACCCGACCCATGTGCGGCATCACCGGCATCTTCGATCTGCGCGCGGCGCGCGAGGTTTCGCGCACCGTGCTGCAGCGCATGAACGACAGCCAGTACCACCGCGGCCCGGATGAAGGTAGCCTGCACACCGAGCCGGGCCTGGGCTTTGGCCACCGGCGCCTGTCCATCATCGACATCGCCACCGGACAGCAGCCCCTGCACAGCGCCTGCGGGTCGGTGGTCATCGTCTTCAATGGCGAGATCTACAACTACCAGGAACTGATCCCCGAACTGCAGGCCCTGGGGCTGACCTTCCGCACCAAGAGCGACACCGAGGTCATCGTCAACGCCTGGCTGGCCTGGGGCGAAGCCTGTGTGCAGCGGCTGCGCGGCATGTTTGCCTTTGCCTTGTGGGACCGCAACCGCCAGACCTTCTTCATGGCGCGCGACCGCCTGGGCGTCAAGCCCATGTACTACGCGTTGCTGGACGACGGCTGGCTGGTGTTCGGCAGTGAACTCAAGAGCGTGCTGGCCTACACCGGTGGCCAGGGCGGCCTGCGGCGCGAGATCGACCCCCACGCGGTGGAAGAGTATTTCGCCCTGGGCTATGTGGCCGAGCCGCGCACCATCTTCAAGCAGGCGCTGAAGCTGTCGCCTGGCCACCAGCTGAGCATCCGCCGCGGCCAGCCGGTGCCGGCCCCGCATGAATACTGGCAGTTGCGCTTCACGCTCGACAACCCCATCAGCGCCGACGATGCCTGTGACGAGTTGCGTGCGCGCCTGACCGAATCAGTGCGCCTGCGCATGATTGCCGAGGTGCCGCTGGGCGCCTTCCTCTCAGGTGGTGTCGACAGCAGTGCCGTGGTGGCGTCGATGGCCGGGCTGAGCGATGCGCCGGTCAACACCTGCTCCATCGCGTTCGATGACCCAAAGTTCAACGAATCGGCCTTTGCCCAGATGGTGGCCGACCGCTACCGCACCAACCACTTCGTGCAGACGGTCAAGAGCGACGACTTCGACCTGATCGACACCCTGGCTCGGCTGTACGACGAACCCTATGCCGACAGCAGCGCCATCCCGACCTACCGTGTGTGCCAGCTGGCCCGCCAGCGTGTGACGGTGGCCTTGTCTGGCGACGGTGGTGACGAGAGCTTTGGCGGCTACCGCCGCTACCGCATGCACCTGATGGAAGAGCGCCTGCGCAGCGCATTGCCGGCGGGCATCCGCCAGCCGCTGTTCGGCGCGCTGGGGCGCATCTACCCCAAGGCCGACTGGGCGCCGCGCATGTTCCGCGCCAAGACCACCTTTGAAGGCATGGCGCGCAGCGCTGTGGAAGCTTACTTCCACAGCGTCAGCATCTTGCGTGGGCCGATGCGGGCCCAACTGTTCAGCCCGGCGTTCCGGCAGGCGCTGGGGGGCTATGGCGCGCGCGACGTGTTCGACCGGCACGCCGCCGAGCACGCCCGCATTGCCGGCACCGATGACCCGCTGGCCCTGATCCAGTACCTGGACACCAAGACCTACCTGGTGGGCGACATCAACACCAAGGTGGACCGCGCCAGCATGGCCCACAGCCTGGAGGTGCGCGAGCCGCTGATGGACCACCAGTTGGTGGAATGGCTGGCCACGCTGCCCAGCAGCCTGAAGATCCGCGGGCAGGAAGGCAAGTTTCTGCTGAAGAAGGCGATGGAGCCGCTGCTGCCCGACGATGTGCTGTACCGCCCGAAGATGGGCTTCAGCGTGCCACTGGCCCAGTGGTTTCGCGGCCCGCTGAAGCAGCGCGTGCACAACTCCGTGCTGGGTGAGCGACTGCTGTCCACGGGTTGGTTCAACCGCCCCTACCTGCAGCATTTGGTTGACGCCCACCAAGCTGGCACCAGCGACTACAGCGCACCCTTGTGGACACTGCTGATGTTCGAGGCCTTCTTGCGCAACGTGGTCGACGCGCCGGATGGCGCATCAACCTCCGCTGACGCAACCGCCCTGACCGAGCAGACGGCATGACACTGCGCATCCTCCACGTGTTGGACCATTCCATCCCGCTGCACAGCGGCTACACCTTCCGCACGCTGGCGTTGCTGCGCGAACAACGCCGCCTGGGCTGGGAGACCTTCCACCTCACCAGCCCCAAGCACACGGCGCCTGGTGGCGCCGAAGACACGGTGGACGGCTGGAAATTCTTCCGCACGCCGGCGGCGAGCGGGACGCGCTTGCCTGGCCTGGCCGAGGCCGCGCTGATGAAGGCCACCCAGCAGCGTCTCTTGGAGGTGGCGGGCCAGGTGCAGCCGCACATCCTGCATGTGCATTCACCTGTGCTCAACGCCATTCCGGCGCTGCGTGTGGGGCGCGCGCTGGGCATTCCGGTGGTCTATGAAGTGCGCGCATTCTGGGAGGACGCAGCCGTGGACCACGGCACCACCACCGAAGGCAGCCTGCGCTATCGCTTGACCCGCAGGCTGGAAACCCATGCGCTGCGCCAGGCCGCGCACGTGTTCACCATCTGCGAAGGCCTGCGCAAGGACATCGCCGGCCGCGGCATCCCTGCCAGCCGGGTGACGGTGATCCCCAACGCCGTGGACATCGACAACTTCGAGCCCGGCGGCGTACCTGATAGGGCGCTGAAGGCACAACTCGGCTTGGACGGCGCCACAGTGCTGGGCTTCATCGGCAGTTTTTACGCCTATGAAGGGCTTGATCTGCTGTTGGCGGCCTTGCCGGCGCTGCTTCGTGATCGGACCGACATCCGCGTGTTGCTGGTGGGCGGCGGCCCGCAAGAGGCCGCGCTGAAGGCGCAGGCGCAACAACTGGGCGTGGCCGACAAGGTGGTCTTCACCGGCCGCGTGCCACATGCCGAAGTGCAACGCTACTACGACCTGGTCGATGTGCTGTGCTACCCGCGCCACAGCATGCGCCTGACTGAACTGGTCACGCCCTTGAAGCCGCTGGAAGCGATGGCCCAGGGCCGCCTGCTGGTGGCCAGCAATGTGGGTGGGCACCAGGAACTCATCCGCCACGGTGAGACCGGCATGCTGTTCCAGGCCGGCAGCGCCGAAGCCCTGGCGGCCGCGGTGCTGGACTTGCTGGCGCGCCGCGAGCAGTGGCCTGTGCTGCGTGCCGCCGGGCGGCGCTTCGTCGAGACTGAGCGCAACTGGGCGGCCAGCGCAGCGCACTACGTGGGGCCCTATGCTTCGTTGACCAATGCCAGGCAGGTGGCCTGATGTCTGCCTTGCCAGGATTGCATGTCGGTCTGGTGGGGCCACTGCCTCCGCCTGCAGGCGGTATGGCCAACCAGACCCGGCAGTTGGCTGAATTGCTGGAGGCTGCCGGCGCACAAGTCAGTCTCGTGCAGACCAATGCACCTTACCGGCCCGCCTGGGTGGGCAGCGTGCCGATGCTGCGGGCGCTCTGCCGGCTCTTGCCCTACCTTTGGCAACTTTGGTGCTTGGCGGGCCGTGCGCGGGTGCTGCATGTCATGGCCAACTCAGGATGGTCCTGGCATCTCTTTGCAGCCCCTGCCATCTGGGTGGCGCGTTGGCGTCATGTGCCCGTGGTGGTGAACTATCGCGGCGGTGAGGCGGCTGCCTTTCTCGCCCGATCTGGACGCAGTGTGACCTGGTCGATGCGGCGCGTAGCCAAGCTGGTGGTGCCGTCTGGGTTCCTGCAGCAGGTTTTCGGCCAATACGGCCTGCAGGCCGAGATCGTTCCCAATGTCGTCGATCTGCAGCGCTTCCATCCTGCGGCAAAGGCCGATGTTGGGGCACTTGTCGGGCCGCAGCTTCTGGTGGCGCGCAACCTTGAGCCCATCTACGACAACGCCACCGCACTGCGTGCGTTTGCTTTGGTGCAGAAGGCTATGCCGCAAGCCCGCTTGGTGGTGGCGGGTACCGGGCCGGAACTGGCGGCCCTGCAGTCCTTGACCGACGCGCTTGGTTTGGTCGGGTATGTGCAATTCGCCGGGCGGCTGGACCGCGACGCCATGGCCGATTGCCTGCGCCACAGCAGCGTTGCCCTGAACCCGAGCCTCGCCGACAACACGCCCAACTCCGTGCTGGAGGCGCTGGCAAGTGGGGTGCCGGTGGTCAGCACCAAGGTGGGTGGCGTGCCCTACTTGGTGACGCATGGGCACACCGCCCTGCTGGTGCCGCCGGCTGATCCGCAGACCATGGCGCAGCAGGTGCTGCGCCTGCTGCGCGACCCGGGCCTGGCGGCGCAGCTGCGCGCTAACGGCCTGCGTGAGGTGCAGCGCTACACCTGGGCAGCAGTGGAGCCGCGCCTCGATGCTGTGTATGCGGCCGTGCTGGCCGAACACGGAGCCTGAGCCGCATGTACACCCGCCTGATCTCCGGTCTGGTGTTTCCGCTGCAGGAGCGACTGAAGCGCCACAGCACGGTGGCGGTGCGGCGTGGGCTAGAGGATTCTCAGTGGTGGCCCATCGAGCGGATTCAGGCCTTGCAGTTGCAGCGACTGCGCCGCCTGCTGGTCGAGGCGGGTGAATCCGTGCCCTACTACCGCACGCTCTTCGGACGACTGGGTTTCGACCCGCTGGCGTTGACCAGCGTGGCCGACCTGCAGGCCCTGCCGTTGCTGAACAAGGCCACCATCCGCGCCAATACCGATGGCATGAAGCACCCGCAGGCCCGGGGCCTGGCGCGTTTCAACACCGGCGGCAGCAGCGGCGAGCCGCTGATCTTCTACATCGGCAAGGAGCGTGTCAGCCACGACGTTGCTGCCAAGTGGCGTGCCACGCGCTGGTGGGGGGTGGACATTGGTGACCCAGAGGTGGTTGTGTGGGGCTCCCCCATCGAACTGGGCAGCCAGGACCGTGTGCGCTTGCTGCGCGACAAGCTGATGCGCACCCAGTTGCTGCCGGCCTTCGAGATGAGCGAGGCCAAGCTGGATGGCTTTGTTGCCGAGATTCGCCGTCGGCGCCCGCGCATGCTGTTTGGCTACCCCAGCGCGCTGAGTCACATTGCGCGCCACGCTGAAGCGCGCGGTCAGCGCATGGACGACCTGGGTATCCGGGTGGCCTTCGTCACCAGCGAGCGTTTGTACGACGAGCAGCGCCAGGCCATCAGCCGCGTCTTTGGCTGCCCGGTGGCCAACGGCTACGGCGGGCGCGATGCGGGCTTCATCGCCCACGAATGCCCGCAGGGTGGCATGCACCTCACTTCTGAGGACATCGTGGTGGAAATCGTCGACCCGCAAGGGCGCGTGCTGCCACCCGGGCAGGCCGGCGAGATCGTCGTCACGCACCTCGCTACGCGCGACTTTCCGTTTGTCCGTTACCGCACCGGCGACATCGGCGTCATGGACGACAGCCGATGCACCTGCGGACGCGGGCTGCCGATGCTGAAAGAGATCCAAGGCCGCAGCACTGATTTCGTGGTCGCCTCTGATGGCACCGTGATGCACGGGCTGGCGCTGGTTTACATCCTGCGGGACTTGCCGGGGTTAGCCGGCTTCAAGATCGTGCAGTACAGCCAGCAACGGGTGCAGGTGCAGGTGGTGGCGGGTCCGGGTTTTGACCTGGCCGCGCAACAGCCTGTCATCGTGGCAGGGTTCCAGCTTCGGTTGGGTGCTGAAGTGAAGGTGGATGTCGAACCGGTGGACGCCATTGCACCCGAGCGGTCAGGTAAGTTCAGGTACGTCGTGAGCCACGTGCCCGCCCCGAGCGCACAGTTCGCGACCATTTGAGGCTCTGGTGTCATGCGCGACCTCTTGATCCTGGGCATGGTGGTGTTGGGTTGCCTGGCGGCCCTGCGGAGGCCTTGGATCGGCGTCATGGTCTGGACGTGGCTCAGCATCATGAATCCGCACCGCTATGCCTATGGCATTGCTTACGATGCGCCTCTGGCAGCGATGGCGGCCGCAGCAACACTGTTGGGGTTGCTGATGACCAAGGAAAGGGCGTCACCCTTCAAGGGCTCACCTGCGGTAATCCTGTGCCTGTTTTGTGTATGGATGACGATTTCATGGCTCGCAGGGCTCAGCCCGGAAGCCGACTATGAGCAGTGGAGCAAAGTGATGAAGATCAATTTCATGATCTTCATCGCACTGTCGCTACTGAGCACCAAGCAGCACACCATGGCCTTGGCCTGGGTTTGTGCCCTGTCGCTGGGTGTACTGGGTGCCAAGGGCGGCGTGTTCACGATCAGCACTGGCGGGTCAGGCCGTGTCTGGGGACCGCCGGGCTCCTTCATCGCGGACAACAACGAATTCGCATTGGCACTGATCATGTCCATTCCGCTGCTGCGCTTCCTTCAACTGCAGGTGAAAGACGCCTTGGTGCGTCACACTTTGACTCTGATGATGCTGCTGTGCGCCGCCGCCGCCTTGGGGACCCAGTCACGAGGGGCCTTGATCGCCATCTCGGCCATGTCAGTCTTCCTTTGGTGGCGGGGTAAGAGCAAGGCCGTGATGGGTGTCATGATCGTCTGCGTGGCCATCGGCCTGTTGACCTTCATGCCTGAAACCTGGTTCGACCGAATGAACACCATCGGCGAGTATCAGCAGGACGACTCCGCCATGGGTCGGTTCAGCGCCTGGTGGAACGCATGGGGTATTGCGCTTCACTATCCCCTAGGTGTTGGCTTCAACGCAGCTCGAGCTGAACTCTTCGCCCTGTACTCGCCGTATTTCCAGACCACGGGTTCGGTGCATGCCGCGCACAGCATCTACTTTCAGGTGCTTGGCAACCACGGGTTCATTGGCTTGTTCATCTTTCTTGCGCTCTGGATCGTGACTTGGCGCATGGCCGCACGCTTGCGAAAGTCGGCGAAGGGGGTGCCTGAGGCGGCGTGGTGTGTCGATCTTGCAAACCTGTGTCAGGTTTCGCTGGTGGGCTACCTTTGCGGCGGAGCTTTTCTCAGCCTGTCCTACTTCGACCTGCCCTACAACGTGATGGTGCTGCTGGTGCTGGCACACCAGTGGGTGAAGCGAGAAGCATGGAAAACCGAGCCGGTTTACAACGGGCGGATGCACAACTTGCTGGGGCTGGCGCCGCGGCTGGCAAAGGGCGCTCCGTGATCGGTGCGGCTGCCAAGCTGCTTTCGCCTGCCGGTGCGCGGGCGAGGCTGTCGATCTTGATCTTCCATCGGGTGCTTGATCGGCCCGATTCGTTGCGCCCTTTTGAACCCGACACCGCCCGCTTCGCCGCCGTGTGCGGCCTGTTGCGAAAGCACTTCAATGTCCTGCCGTTGGACGAGGCCGTTCACATGCTCCGCGATGGCATGTTGCCCGCCCGCGCCGCAGCCATCACTTTCGACGACGGCTACGCTGACAACCATGATGTAGCTTTGCCGGTGCTTCTGGAGCACCGCCTGCCCGCGACCTTCTTCATAGCCACAGGCTTTTTGGACGGCGGCTGCATGTGGAACGATAGCGTCATTGAAGCCGTGCGGCTTAGCGGTACGGCTGAACTCGTGTTGGAGCACGTGCCTGGAGTGGGCGCATGGCGGCTGCCCGTGGCCAGTCTGGCAGACAAGCGTGCCGCTATCGGTGCACTCCTGCCAGTCTTGAAGTACCTGCCACAGGAAGAGCGACAACAGGCCTGCGACCAAGTTGCACGCGCGGCTCAGGCCAAGCTGCCGGGCAGCTTGATGATGCGTTCAGATCACGTGCGCGCGCTGCGCCGTGCGGGCATGCAGGTGGGCGGCCATACGGTCACGCACCCCATCCTGACACAGCTCGATGCTGAGGCTGCGCGGCGCGAGATCGAAGACGGCAAGGCCCAACTCGAAGCCATTCTGGGCGAGCGTGTCACGCTGTTTGCTTATCCTAACGGCAAGCACGGCACCGACTACGCCGACGAGCACGCCGCTTTGGTCCGTGCCGCCGGCTTCGAGTCCGCCGTGGCCACCGACTGGGGTGCCGCTAGTCGTGGTGCCGACCCATTTCAGCTTCCGCGTTTCACGCCGTGGGATCAGTCCATGGGTCGATTCGGTGCCCGCCTGCTGACCAACTTGTGGCGCGCATGAGTCCCAACGTCCGTGGCGCCTGGCCGCATCCGCGTTTGCGCGGCGATCGCACTCGGTTTGCATAGCGTGCTTGAAGTCTTCTTCACCGTCGATGTGGAGGTCTGGTGCGGCGGTTGGACGCGCCTCGATGCCGAGTTTCCGTCGGCCTTCGAGCGGTATGTTCACGGGCCCGGCCGTCAGGGCGGGCTGCCGACCCAGTTGCAGGTGCTGAATGACCATGGCTTGAAGAGCGTCTGCTTCGTCGAGCCGCTGTTCGCAGGCCGCTTCGGACTGGAGCCGTTGACCGAGATAGTCGGCATCGTCCAAGACGCCGGACACGAGGTGCAGCTGCACTTGCACACCGAGTGGGTTGACGAGGCGCGCCAGCCGCTGCTGCCTGGCGCGCCTGCTGGCAAGCGGCAGTACTTGCGCCAGTTCTCGCAGGACGAGCAAACACAACTCATCGCTTTGGGCGCGCAGTGGCTGCGGCAGGCCGGCGCGGCAGCGCCCAACGCGTTCCGCGCGGGCAGTTTTGGCTTCAATGCGCAGACGCTGCCGGCTTTGGCTGCCAACGGCATCACCATCGACAGCAGCTACAACGCGAGCATGTTGGGGCCCACCAGCGGCGTGGCCGAAGGTGAACTGCTGATGCAGGCGCGCCAGTTCGGCCCGGTGCTGGAACTGCCGATGAGCGTCTACGCCGATGGCCGTGGGCTTCGCCATGCCCAGCTCACGGCCTGTTCCTGGGGCGAACTGGAGGGCCTGCTTTGGCAGGCACTGGAAGGCAGGCACGGGCAGTTCGTGCTGCTGTCGCACAACTTCGAACTGCTGGCGCCGGGCATGAAGCGGGTCGACCGCGTGGTGATGGGCCGATTGCTGCGCTTGTGCGCGTTCCTTGATCGCCACCGCGACACCTTCCACGTGCGGGGCTTGCGCGGCTCGTTGCCGGCCACCGTGCCGCATGCGCTGGCGCCGCTGCGTTCGCCGTTGCAACGCACGGGCTGGCGCATGGCCGAACAAGCCTGGCGACGAGCAGTTTCATGACTATCGCGGCGGTCTACTTCAGGTACCAGCTCAGTGATTGGACGCTGTTCAGCTGGCCGCGTCACCTGCAGGTGCGCGCCTTCGGGCTGGATGCCGCGCCCGATGTCACCCTGCCGCCGCTGGCGCCCGGCAGTCATGGTCTGCTGCTGCGGTCGGTGCCGGTGTCGGTGGATCCATCGTCCAGCCCGTCGTCAGGAATGGCGACCCTGGGCCGCGTCACACATCAAGGCCAGAGCCTGCTGCGCTACGTGATGCAGCGCTTTCCCCGCTATTACATTGATATGTCCGGCAAGGACTTCGAGGTCTACAAGGCGAAGTTTTCTGGCAAGACCCGGTCGACGCTGTCGCGTCGAGTGAAGAAGTTTGCCGAGGCCTGCGGAGGCACGCTGCGGTGGGAGCGCTTCGCTGCGCCCGAGGACTTACCGCGCTTCTGGCAACATGCACGCGCGGTGTCGGAGAAAACCTACCAGGAGCGCCTGCTCGACGCTGGCCTGCCCGACAAGGCCGACTACCTCGAGCAGGCCTTGCGGTGGGCCGGTCAGGACCAGTTGCGCGCCTTCCTGCTGTTCGACGGCGAGTGCCCGGTGTCCTACCTCTTCTGCCCGATACACGAAGGCGTGGTGCAGTACGCCTATCTGGGCTACGACCCTGCGTACAAGCACCTGTCTGTGGGCACCGTGCTGCAGTGGTTGGCGCTGGAAAGCCTTTTCCAGGAAGGGTGCTACCGCAGCTTTGACTTTACTGAGGGCGAGTCGGAGCACAAGCGTCTGTTCGGCACCGACCACCTGCAGTGCGCCAACGTGGCGCTGTTGCGGCCGACGCTGGCCAACCGCCTGCTGGCCCACAGCCATTGGCGCTTCACCCAGGCCGGCGACGCACTGGGGCGCTGGGCCGAGCGGCACGGGCTGAAGAAGCGCATCCGGCACTGGCTGCGCTTCGGGCGCACTGCGTGAAGCAAATGCTCAAGGCGCTGGCGCGCGGTTTGCTGGGCGATTACGCCATCTATCGTGTTGGCCTTGTGCGGCCGGTAACGCCGCTGACGCTGCCCGAAGGCCTGCGCGTGGGCGAAGTCTATCGCCACGAACTGCAGGCGGCGATCGAGCCTGAACTGCGCGACAGCGCTTGGTACCTGGGCCCTGAAGCCCGTGCCTATGCCTGCTTCGAGGGGGCGCACGTCCTGGCCCTGGCCTGCTGTTGGTGGGGTGAACGTTACAGAGCGCGGCGCAGTTGGCCGATAGGGACGTCTGACGCCAAGCTGGTGCACTTGGTGACGCTGCCGGCCGCGCGCGGCCGCGGCCTGGCGCCGTTGCTCATCCAGCATGCCGAGGCGGCGCTGCGCGCCGAAGGCCACGCGGGGCTGTATGCGCGCGTCTGGTTCAGCAACCAGCCCTCGTTACGGGCCTTCGATCGTGCCGGCTGGACGCCGGTTGGTACCCTCGTCGAGATCAATCCTTTGAAGTTACGGAAGCCGTGGCAAATCAGGCTGCCGGTCTGGTAGGCGGCAACACCTGCGAGGCCAGGGCGGGACCCCCTGGCCGTCATCCCCGCCCTGCGCCATCGAATTTCAGACCCGGCAGGTGCGCCTGCAACCAGAGCTCCAGCACCACCAGAATCCACACCATTTCGCCGTAGTACCCAGGGTATTGCGGCAGCATCGTCTGCAGCAGCGACTTGGTGAAGGCTGGCCGCACGATGCCTCGGGTGGATAGGCTGCCAAGGCTATCGGTCACCAGTTGGCGCAAAGCCTCATGCTCGTGCGCCCACACCCCGAACGGCAAGCCGAAGCCGTGCTTTTTCTTGGTCAAGATCTCGTCCGGCAGAAAGCCGCGCAGTGCCTCTTTGAAAAACCACCGCAGTTTCAGCCCCTTCAGCTTGTAGGCGTCAGGCAGCCGCTCAGAAAAGGCCAGCAGCGCATCGTCCAGCAACGGGTAGGCCACCGAGACACCCGCCAGCCCGGTAGCGTGGTTTACCTTGGGCAGATCGCTTTCTGCCAGCGTGTAGCGCCAGTCGAAGGCCAGCATGCGGTTGAGCTCGCTGGCCTGTGTGGGTGCGTTCCACACGGCCTGTTGGTGTGCGAGAGGCGCTGCAGCGTCCACCATGTGCAGGAAGCCGGGTTCCAGCACTTCTGCCGGACCAAGGCGCAGCAGCAGGTTGTACATCTGCAGACGGTCGGGCATGGGCACCTGAGCTTGTTCTACATAGCTGCGCCCCTTGCGCAGCCCTGGCCAGCCGCCCAGCGGGCTGCGCAAGAGCAACGGCTCCAGCAACCCACCGCGCAGTACCGCAGGCAGATGGGCATACCAGCCGAACACGCGCTGCTTCGCATAGCGCGCGTTGCCGCCAAACAACTCATCGCCGCCGTCGCCCGCCAGCAGCTGGGTGATGCCATCTTGCCGCGCCTGCAGCGCGCAGTGGTAGGCCGGCAGCACCGAAGAGTTGCCGAACGGCTGGTCGAAACTGGCGGCCATGCGCGGCAGCGAGGCGGCAATGTCCGCTGGCGTCACGTAGTACTCATGGTGGTCGGTGCCGAAGTGCTTGGCCGCCAGCCGCGCGTAGGCCATCTCGTCGTAACCCTCGGCGTCGAAGCCGATGGAATAGCTGGCCGGCCGGTTGCCCGTCACCTCAGCCAGCAAGCCGGCCACGGTGGAACTGTCGGTGCCGCCACTCAGGAAGCACGCCGGCCGGCCCGGGCCCAAGCTGTGTTGCACGGCACTGCGCAGAAGCTGTCGGAACTCGTCGCGCAGGGTGTCGAACGAGGGCGCGCGCATGGGCGAGAAGCGGGGCGTCCAGTAGGGTGCCACCGTGAGTTGGCCGTTTGCGAAGTGGGCCCAATGGCCCGGCTGCAGGCGCTGAACCCCGGTGAACGCCGTCTGCGGCGACGGAATGGTGTGGAAGTACAGGTAATCAAACAATGCTTGCGGCTGCAGTTCCGCCTCTGGCTGGCCGGGCAGGCCCGCCAAGTCATCCGCGCGCATTGCCCAATGCAGTTGGCCGTCCACCATCCGATAGCACAGGGTGTGCACGCCAAATCGGTCGACGGCCAGCACGACGCTGCCGTCATCCATGGGCAGGGCCACCGCAAAGGGCCCTTGCACGGTCGCCAGGCCCTGGGCGACACCTTGATCAAACAGGCTGCGCCAGTCGAAGGCTGGGCCCTCTTCGCAGATGACCGTCGGCGCCTTGTGCGCCTTGTGCGCTGGGAAGCGGGGCGAGCCAGCGAACAGGGCTTGGGTGGTGAGGGTCATGGGCGGTGTGGTCAAGGCAGTGCGCACGTAGAAGGCGCTGCGGCGCGGTGGTGACGGGTGGCAATGTAGTGCGTCTGCCGCAGCGCCGGCGTGCATCGCGCCCTAAAGGCGGCAGTAGTTGACTAAAGGACCTGCCGTTAGCGCCCGGAGCCCAACATAATCGTCTGCCGGGTGCTGCCTGTTGGCTGCTGCACGGGTTCCCCGTGACTCTCAATGAATTTTTTGTACGAACACCGCTCCTGCAAGATCGCCTGTTGACGGTCGTGCAGTGAACAGGGACGGTTTTGGCCTGGTACCGCCTGAGCGCGTTCCTGCGCATGCATTTCGTTCTCGTTACACATCGGTTCGCTTCACCCATGCAGTCCGATACGCTGCTCCACGAAACTAACGGCAACCGGGATCGACAGCATGCTTCCTTGCGACACGGCTTGACGCGGCGCCGGTGGTCACCAGGGTTCCTTTGGGCTCATTGCTCTCCAGTTCGTGATGGCTCAATCTGTGACTTATTGGTGCGTCAGGCTTGGCTTCGTGGCCCCGTGTTGCGGGCTTCTGGCGCTTGCGATGGATGCGGCATGATTGAAGTGGTGCCTGTGTTCGGAGGCACTGCTGACGTCGGCACAGAAGGGCGAGTTGCTCAATGTGATGACCGCCAGGGACGACGATGCCGAGGTCGGAAGGCGCGTGGACTCGAGGTTAGTCCAGTTGCCGGCCTTCCCCCATTGCGCCCGCACGCGGACTGTCCGAAACGACATTGCGAGCGGCGTGCAACGCTACAAGCGCCGGGCTTGCCATCGCACCTTCAACGCGCTGAGCAAGTCCCCGTTGGCCCGGTTGGGTTTGAAGGTCAATTGGATGCATCTGGAAGATGTGATGGATCACAGCCTGATCAGTCGTACGGTTCCAGCAAGATTGGGTGTGGTGCCTTCGCTGGCCTCGCGTTGGCGGCATCGCTTCCTGCAACCGACCGAGCCGGTCGAGGTGCCAGTGCTCACCGGCGTGGTCGAGCCCGACAAGACCTGATGCCTGCGCTCCGGCTAGGTCCCGTGCCCGGGCCGGACGCTTCGCAGGTGCGGGTGACCGGCACGGCCCCGATGCCGCGGCTACGACCTGATTTCCCTTTGGGTTGCCTGAGACAGTTCCGGTGCAATAGCCTGCAATCTGCTGCAGCCGGCCTCCAAGGATTGCGGCAGCAAAGTTTTCATGCCGCTCGTCAACGCGGACTCCGTGCCCCGTACCGATGGCTCGACGGCGAAGGTGGCCACCGCCAAGGAGATGGGCGTGCACGAAGCCATGAGCCGGATTGCAGGCAATTGCGTTCGCGGGCCTTGGCGTGTCGAGAACGCCAACTCGCATCACTTCAGGCCGAAGGGTTAGATGGATCACTTCAAAGTTGTGGCTACGCCCTGCCTCGAAAGCTACCTTGGCCGGTACAGGGTCAGCCGCGGTCAAAACCAGAACCCGCCCTAGCTGAGACAGGTCTTGGTGCTCGATGGGTGAGGGCATCATTATCTGATGAGCTAAGAGCCCAGTTTGGCCGTTGGCACTCGCGCCGTTCGTGGACCGTTTGCGCACATCAAACTTGTCTACCGCACGGCGTCAAGGCGTTCACTTCCTAAACTAAGCAATTGGAGGTTGATTTGAATTTGTTATCTGAATGCAATATTTGTGGCGGTTCTAGGATTGAACCTTATGCCCTTTCGTTTGAGCCGAACCTTTTGCACAGATCCATTGGTCGGTGTGCAGTTTGTGGGATCTACTTCGCCAACCCCATGGCGTCAGAGGCTGATCTGCAGATATTCTACTCGACTAGATATTATGGAGTCGCGAGCCAGCCAAGTGAGGCTGATTATCTGAAGAGAGTGCAGGGCGCTGAGATTCAAATTGGCAAGGAAATAGCCCCTTACAAGCCGAAGCCCGGCAATTTTTTGGAAATCGGCTGCGGTTATGGGCCCGTAATATCTGCCGCAAGAAATCTCGGCTATTATGTGACCGGTATAGAGTTGGGTGATGTCGCCAGAACGTGGGCCAAACAGCAGCAAGGCTTGAATGTCTTGGGTCAGGACATTGAGTTCTGTTCGTTTGGTGATGGGGAGTTCGATGTTATCTATTCTTGGCATGTTATAGAGCATATGCCGGACATGGCGCGATTTCTCCGAACGGTGCATCGCATACTGAAGCCGGGAGGCATCTTCTTCTTCGGCACGGAAAATTATCGCTCAGTGCAGAATATTTATAGTCGAGCACACCATTGGCTCGGTGGAAGTCTTCCCAGCCTAGACACGGCAGAGGAGCACACTTTCTTGTTCACTCCTGGGTTGGTGCGCTCGATACTTCCCAGGTTCGGCTTTGAAGTAGATCATGTCGCCGCCTTCCAGCCACACCACAAGCGCGAAGTATTCTTCGCGCCGGTGCGGCGGGCGCATTCGACGCTGGATCGAGTTGCGAAGTCGGCTGTACTGGGCGCCGTCTACGCGGCTGCAAGTATCTTTCCAGGCGGCGGTGCGCACCTGAAGGCAAGGGTTCGGCGGATTTGATTACATTCACGTTCCAAAATAGGCCTATTCGATCCAAGCTTCTCACTGCGATCTAAACGCGGCACACTTAATGACTGGCCTCAACGTTGATGGCCCGGTTTTTTGGTTTGATGGGTATGTATATTGAGTGCCCTTTCGGTATCCATTTGGTCGGGTGGCGGCGTAGATTTCATCAAGGCTACAATTAATCCGCCATTAAGAAAACATTAATATATTACAGTGAAGTCTACGAGTAATATTTCCGCGCGGAACGCCATTAAGATTATTGTCGCAATAAGCTGCTTAATTTTTCTAAGTTGGGAGATCTTATTTTTACATCCATGTTTTTGCAACTTTTTTGGGCCTCCACTGCTGTGGCGGCCGAATCTTGCAACTGGGACTGACCGTGTCGACACGTCGTGGCCGCCAAAGTGTTGTGCGTCGAGCCTTTCGGCCAGATGCATCAAACTTGCGATCTAGAGTCGTCGCAGGGGTTGGGTGGCAGTTTGGTCTGACAGTTGTCAGAGTATTGGTTACGCTGGCCTCTACCGCCGTGCTGGCGCGCTTGTTAACGCCGGGAGATTATGGAATAGTTGCTATGGCCACACTGATTACTGAGCTGGCAGCGCTATTTGCGAATCTGGGCTTCGGCGCTGTAGTTATCCAAAGGCCGAGGCTCTGTCGCCTCCATCTGGATACTGTGTTTTGGGCGTCGCTAGCAATCGCTTCTTTGTTAGCCGGATTTGTTTCTCTTGTAGCGCTGCCCGCGGCATGGTTTTTTTCGCAATCCGACCTGGCCATGGTGTTGTGTGTTGCGGGTATTGCATTTGTGTTTCAAGGGGCCGCCGTGGTACCGAACGCCCTACTCACCCGGCTTATGTTGTTCCGGTCTGAGGCCATACTTCAGGTTGTTCAGATTTTAGTCCGTGTCGCTACTGCGATTCTGATGGCTGCGGCGGGATTTGGCTATTGGAGTCTTGTTGTGGCGCCGCTCGTTTCTGCGTTGGTGCTGTTGGTCGCGCTTCTCTTGATTTCGGGATATGTTCCGCGCTTTAGGTTTAGTAGCCAATTCATTCGAGCGAACATGCGTGCCGGCGGAAGTTACTTTGGGTCTGGCTTTCTAAGTCATCTGATGTCGAATATCGACTACTTCATAGTGGGCAGGCGCCTTGGGGTTGATTCATTGGGCTATTACCAGGTCGCATATAGCATTCCGGACGAACTTAGAAACCGTGTTTCCGGGCCGCTCGTGAAGGTTCTGTTCCCGGCTTTTTCGCTGTTAAATGCTCGGGACGGGGATCTGCTGGGTGCTGTGAATATGGCGCAGCGGCGCCTGGCACTAATCGTATTTCCATTGGCTGCGGTTATACTATCTGTTGCGCGTGACATTGTCGAAGTGCTGTACGGTGAAAAGTGGGCTCCTGTAATACCGCTTCTGCAAATACTGGCTGTCGGCGGTGCGATGCGGGCGATGTTTGCCCTCACACTGAATGTGTTTTTTGCAAAAGGCCGCCCGGACATTGGATTTGCAATGGGCTTGAAGACATCTCCTTTTGTGGTCTCCGCTGTGTTTGTTGGGAGCGTGTGGGGGCTCCAGGGGGTCGCATGGGCGATGCTTCTGGCAAACGTTTTCTTCCTCTACCCGGCTCACAAAGCGATGCAGATGATTGGCGGCGGCATTGGAGAATTTTCGTCTGCTCTTTTGCCCGGTGCTTCTGCTGCACTGATTACATTTTTAGTCTTCTCGGCGATTGACCATTCAATAGCCGAAAGGGTTGATCGCCTGTTTGCTTATGGCGCGGCAATTATCCCAGTATCTTTTTTGATATTGGCTTATAGTTTTGGATTTGGTCGGGTGTGGAGATTCCTCCGGCCAGGCTGAGCGTTGGTTGCTTGGCTGGCTCTTTTGGAGTCCGCTTTTCTTGGTTGTGAGCTATAACATTTTGGGGGAACTTTAAGTGAGTTGGCAATACATTTTTTGTGCGGCAATTGTTGTTGGGATGACTGCGGGATTTATTCTTCTTTACTACCACACCAAACGGACTTCGAAGCAAGTTATTCGAGAGGTGCAGCGACAATGCGACAACGTAATTCTTCAGCTGGAGTGCTTAATTAACATCAACGTTGAAATTTCTCCGATTAGAGCATTACCCCGATCTCGGGGATGGGCGGCTTCCCCGGATTTCTTGCATCAAGTTATAGAATGCGCTCGACGAATTAAGCCGCCTGTGATTTTTGAATGCAGTAGTGGGCTTAGTACTGTTGTCTTGGCTGGTTGCCTTAGAAATATTGGGGAGGGGCATGTTTACAGCCTCGAGCATGACCCACACTATGCTGAGCGTACTCGAGAGGTCCTGCGAATGCAGGGTTTGGATTTGTATGCAACGATAGTCGATGCGCCTCTGAAAGAAGTGACGTTGGGCGCGTGGCGGGGTCGTTGGTATGATTTGACGAAACTTCCGGAGTTACTGGAGGCGGATTTGTTGGTTATCGATGGTCCGCCTTTTGATAGCGGCAGCCCTGCCAGATACCCGGCTTTGCCTTGCCTCTATCAGCGTTTAAGCAGCCGCTGCACCATTATTCTTGATGATGCGGCTCGCGCGGATGAAAAACAAGCGGTTAGCATGTGGCTTAAGGAGTTTCCAGGCCTTCATGTCGTGCAGTCAAATGGTTGTGAAAAAGGATGCGCTGTGCTGGAGCGCCGCAGCTAGTGTCGGCTGTTTCATTCGATGTCGTTTAACGCGCTGGCGGTTTCATGAATAACCGTGGAATTTCATACGTTTGCATAATTGCGTCCGACTTTCCGCCCCTCACGGGAACGAACACCCAGCGGATGCAAAGTTTCGTGCGGCACTTGCCATCATTTGGCTGGGCGCCACTTGTCACTACCCGCGACCACCGCGATCTGGAAAGCCTCGATCGTCGGGAACTGGCTCGGTTGCCCGCTGGGCTGAAGGTCGTTGAGGTCGCCGATCCAGATCCCTTCGCTGCACGGGCGCGTCGTTTGCGGGCCGTCACGTCGTCAGGGGCTCCGGTCAGCACTGCCGCGCCAACGATGCCACAAGGCAACACCGATCGGTGCGAACCTGTCGCAAGAACCGGGCTTGGCGTGAAGCTTCGGCGTTTCCCGCTCGTGGTCCTATCGGCTGCCCTCAAGTGGGCGCTGCGGCAGTTTGTCTACCGGCCAGATTCCCTGCGGCTCTGGGCGGGTGCCGTGGCAACAACGGCGCTGCGCGATGAGGACTTGCGGACCGACGCGCTGCTCACCAGCTCGCCTGCGTTTTCGTGCCACTTGGCCGGCTTGGCCATCAAGCGGCGAACAGGGGTGCCCTGGGTGGCTGACTTCCGTGACCTCTGGGTTGGGCGCCCGTTTCGTGAGGAGGGGGGCGCGCTGCGCCGCTGGCTCGACGCGCGTCAGGAGGCCGCCGTGGTGAAGCATTGCGACCGACTTGTGCTGGCTTCGCCGGCCTGGGTGCCTGCGTTCGTGCGGCGATATGGCCCCGAAGTCGCGCAGAAGCTCGTCGTCGTCACCAACGGTTACGAGGCGGCGCTGATGGACGCGGCGCGCGCCCGTGTGGCCGCCGGTGCGGTGCCGCGCCCGCCGGGCAAGGTGCGGTTCGTGCTCACGGGGTCCATGCACGAAGGCGAGTCGCCGCTGCCGCTGTTGCAGGCGCTGGCCGCGTTGCGCACCGCCAATCCGTCCCTGGCCGACCGGGCGGAGGTGATTTTCATCGGCAATGCGGGCGGCCACGCCGCAGTTCTGCAGCAGGCGGTGGCCGCTGGCGGCCTGGAAGGCCAGGTCACATTCATGCCGCCGTGCGCCAATGATCTTTGCCTGGAAGCGCAGTACGCGGCCGACTGGCTGATGCTGTTCAGTGCCTTGCCGCATCGTGAGACTTTGCGCGGCAAGAGCTTTGAGTACATGGCAACCGGCAAGCCCATCCTGGCCTGCATCCCTCCTGTGGGCGTGCAGGCAGAGGTGCTGGCGCATGCCGGCACCGCGGTGGTGGTGCCACATGGCGACGTCCCGGCCTTGCAGGTAGTGCTGGCTGAGATTCTGGGTGGTAGCCTGTCACCGGGTCGCGCTGACTGGGGTTACATCCGCGCTTTCGACCGGCGTGAATTGGCTGGCAAGCTGGCCGGTGTCTTGAATGAAGTGGCGAAGCCGCCCTTGCACCCACGCGTGCGAATGCAGCCAACCGAAGGGGAGGATTGATGCTGTGGATGGTGCGTTTGGCGGCTTGGCTCACTGACCAATGCTGGGGATTTCCGGGTCGTTGGCGTTTGTTGCGTTGGCTCGCGAGTCGCGCCGACGAACTGCAATTGCTGGCCCCCAAGCGCCTTTTGCTCGACGGCGGTACGCGCTTGCTGGTCGAGGCTTTCAACAACCGGGGCCATTACCTCGAGACGGCCACGCTGGGCAAGGACACGCGGGTCGTGCGGCTCTTCCAGCAACTGGTGCAGCCGGGCGACGTGCTCGTGGACGTCGGCGCCAACATCGGCCGCATGAGCGTATTGGCCTCGCGGCTGGTGGGTGCACAAGGGCGGGTGTTCAGCTTCGAGCCTTCGCCGAAGGTGCTGACCAGCCTCTACCGCAACCTGCAGCTCAACGGCTGCGCCAATGTCACCGCCTACAGCAGCGCGGTGGCCGATGTGGCTGGGGTCTTGATGTTCAGCATGCCGGTGGGCACCAACTCGGGCTGGGGCTCGCTGCGCGACCTGGGCGAAGGGGCTGCGCTGCGGGTCGAGGTGGCCTGCCGGCGGCTGGACGACATGTTGTCGGTACTGCCGAAGGTGGCATTGCTGAAGATCGACGTCGAAGGCGCCGACCTGAAGGTGGTGCGTGGCGCACAGGCTTTGGTGCAGCGTGACCAGCCCGTCATCGCACTGGAGTACAGCCCCGACTGGATAAGGCAGATGGGTGATGACCCGGCCTGGCTACTGCAGTATCTGAGCGGCTTGGGCTATCGCTTCCTGGAAGTCACCGACGCGACCCTGAAGCCGCTCGCCGAGGTGCCGGCGCAGCAGGTCGACCTGCTGTGTCTGCCACCCAGATTCGGCACAGGCGAAGTGACGTGGCAAACGCTGGGCGCACTGCGGTGATTGGCGAGGCCCGAACGTGAGGATTCTCGTCACCTGCGACCGCTACCCGTCGCCCAAGTCCGAAGGCCTGGTGCTGCGCATCTACCACTACGTGAAGCGCCTGCGCGGCAAGCACGATTTCGATCTGGTTTGTCTGGACCGCACGCCGCACGTGCATGACGCCGAGGTCGAGTCACTTTTTGGCCAGGTGGTGCGGGTGCCCTATGCGGGCCGGGGCCCGGTGTCGGGCTGGGCCCGCGTGCGTGCGGCCTTCGACATCGCCGACCTTTACCCCCAATCGCCCGACGCCACGGCGGCCATCGCGCAGCTCATGGCCAGCCAGCGGTACGACCTGATCTGGGACGCTGGCGCGAACATGATGAGCAGCCTGTCCAAGGCCCGCCGCCAGGTGCCACTGCTGGCCGACCAGGTCGACGACACGCTGCTGGCGCTGCAGCGCCAGTTGGCGCTGGCTGAAGGCGCGTACCGGCGGCTGTGGTTGCGCAAGCAGCTTCATCTGCAGCGGCGCTTCGCTCGGCGTGTGCTGGCCCCAGCGCCGGCCGTGCTGTTCGTCTCGCCGCTGGACGAGGCCTCTTTCAAACGGGCCTGCCCTGGTGCGCGCACGGTCACCATCGCCAACGGTGTGGACGAAAACTTCTTCCGCCCCGGGCTGCGTACAGGTCCAGCGCCGCAGCGCCCCGAACTGGTGTTTGAGGGCGTGATGAAGTTCGGCCCGAACGTCGATGCGGTGCAGTACTTCGTGAAAGACATCCTCGCGCACATTCGTCAGCAACAGCCCGACGTGCACTTCACCGTGGTCGGGCGCGATCCGGTGCCCGAAGTGCAGGCGCTGGCCTCGCCGCACGTGGAGGTAACGGGCTTCGTCGATGACGTTCGCCCCTGGCTCGCGCGCGCGCAGGTGTTCGTGTGCCCCATGCGATCGGGCGCGGGCATCAAGAACAAGATCCTGCAGGCCTGGGCCATGGGGCTGGCGGTCGTCAGCACATCGGAAGGTGCGCATGGCCTGGATGCGCGTGACGGCCAGAACATGCTCATCCGCGACACTCCTCAGGCCTTTGCCAGTGCCGTGCTCGGACTCTTGGCCGACCCGGCTACCGTTCAGCGCTTGGGCGTCGAAGGGCGCCGCATGGTCGAGCAGCACTACGCGTGGTCTTCGAAGGCAGCAGAGCTCGACGCGCTGTTCTCGCGCGTGGCAGCAGAAGCGGCTGGAATATGAAAGTGGGTATCGACGCGCGCGCGGTGCTCGGCGGGCGCCTGCGTGGCGAGGGCAAGACCCTGCTACAGCTCTATCGGCATGTGGCGCTGCAGCAACCCGACTGGCAACTGGTGTTCTTCGGCGTTCAGGCTGGGCCGGGCATGGAAGAACTCAAGGCCGCGATCCCCGGCGCTCAGGTGGTGTTGTTTGATCTGCCGGGCTTTCGCTGGGGCACTTGGAGCCACCTTGGTCTGCCTTTTCATGCGCTTTGGCAGGGGCTGGACGTGCTGCACGGCTTTAGCAGTGGCGGGCCGGCCTGGAGCCCGGTGCCTTTCGTGCTGACTGTGCACGACGTCATTCCGCTATTGTTCGACGACGGCGCAGATGCGGCCACGGTGCTGCGCTTCCGCAAGAATCTGGCACATGGATTGCGCCACGCGCGTGCCGTCGTGGCGGTGTCGGAGAACACGCGTCAGGACTTGATGCGCTTGTTCCCGGCAACGCGTTTCGACCGCACGCATGTCGTCTACTGGGGTGCGCCAGAGGCGCGTGTCGCCAATGCGTCGCCAATGTCCGCACCGGCGGAGCGCGTCTTGGTGCTGGGGGGCGGAGGAGCAGCGCGCAAGAACATGGCGGGCACCCTACGCATGTTCGCGCAGGTCATGCGGCAGCGGCCTTCGGCGCGTCTAACGGTGATCGGCGCCACCGATGCTGCTGAACGCGCGCGATTGACGGCACAGGCCCGGGCACTGGGGCTGCAGGACGCGGTGGAACTGTGCGGGTTCCTCCCAGAAGGCGAGTTGAACGCGCTGTACAGCGGCGCTCGCTGCCTGGTGTATCTGTCCCTTTATGAAGGCTTCGGCCTGCCTCCGTTGGAGGCCATGGCGCGCGGCTTGCCGGTGGTGGCCTCGAACCGGTCTTCAGTGCCCGAGGTCGTCGGCGAGGCCGGCCTGCTGGTCGATCCTGAGGACGAACTGGCTGCCGCGCAGGCCGTCCTGGCTTTGCTGGAACAGCCTGCCTTGAGCGCCAGGTTGGCGTCTGCTGGCTACCTGCAAGCGGGCCGCTTCACTTGGCAGCGGGCGGCAACCGCGATGTGCGAGTTGCTCACCACTGCTGCCGCAAGCCGCAGTCCAGACTAACGGCCGGCGGATGCCGCCCCTGCGGGTGCACTGGCAGCAGTCCCCACTGCCTCGCTTGCCGACGGGTTGCGCCAAAGCCCGCGCTTTTCCAACTGGAGCCGTAGCGGCGAACGTGTCATGCCCAGGGCTTCCGCAGCGTGCGCCTGGGCGAGTGCCTCTTCCGGGCGGCCCATTTCTAGATAGATCAGCCCCACATTGTTGACGGTGAACGGCTCGGCGGCCCTCTTGAGCAACACCCACTTGAGTTGACGGTCCGCGTCGTCGCCCTTCTTCTGTCGGGCCAGATACGAGGCATACAGCAAGCGGGCGACGTGATCTTCCGGGCTCAGTCTCAGTGCGCGTTCGTACCAACACTCCACCGTGTACTGCATCTCCGGGGGCGGGTCTTGCTTGGTCTTCTCGGCAAAGCGCTCCGCTGCCACCAGCGCACGATGGTGATTAGGAATCGCACGAAGGGTGTAATTCAAGTCGCCTCCGGGGGTTGATGACGACTTCCCGCCCAATAGGCGTTCGACCCGATCAGAAAAGTGCCCTTGGTTGACGATGGGCACTTTGTCAGGTTCTTTCACATAGTCATAGGGCCCGTACATCGCGCCCGTGCGCAGAACGCCGCAGAGGTCGGGCGTCTGCTGAGCCTGGGCCAACCCAGCTAGGCAGATGCTAGCGGCAAGCACTCGCACTGCAACACGCAGATGGACTACCTGGACGCTTTCTTTCAAAGGGTACATGGCTCAGCTCCCATTCTTCGACATTGAATTTTGCGATAAGCGGTCGTTGTCAGGCTGATGCGACAAAGGTGCTCGTCTGAATGCCCGCGCAGTGCCAGCGACGACTTGCGCAGTTCGCCAGGACGCTGAACCGCACTGCGGCGGGCCATCTGCCGCGCTGCATCATTGAGGGCAGTACCGCAATGGGCCGTTCACCTCGAAAGAGCAGGCCATAGCGCGCGAGTTCGCCCAGGTCGGGCACGTGCTCGCACAGGTTGCGGTACCAGTGCGACCCTGCGCCGGGGTCGTGGTCGCGTTCGGTCTTGTCCAGGAGTTCAATGGCGGAGGGGCGGCAGTTCGGCCACGGTCGACGCCACTTGCGCACGAAGCGCCTCCGCTTCGTGCGCTGCGGCGACAGGCGGCTTTCCCGAGCCGCTGGCCGCTTGCCGGGCGCGCCGCCAAGCCCCCAGGGTGGACCTCAAGGCACGTGCGGCGCCCCTGGCCGTGGCCAGGTCATAGGCCACCAGCCCGCGCCGCTCGCGCCGGTGCGTCATCCACAGGCGCTTGTAGGCGTCGTCGCCCACCAGGTAGTCCACCTCGCCCACCCGCTCAGTTTCGATGGCCATGCGCATCATCTGCGCCGTGAGCACGGTGCCCGGTGAAAGCGCCTTGTGCTGCTCGTCGTACGCCACCTTGTAGATCGCCGCTCGCCCGTCTGAAACGATCCAGAACTGCGCGGCCACCGGCTCGCCATCCAGCCACACCAGGCCCAGCCGCAGCCAGCCCGCCTCGGCGCAGGTGTGGGCCAGGCCGCGAATGAAGCTGGTCACGGGCTCGGTGCGCTTCCAGCTCTTGGCGTAGACGGCCTCGTAGGCATCGACGGCGCGGTCCACATCCTCGGGGGCTGACACGATTTCGGTGCGCGCGCCCAATTCGTCCAGCTTCTTGCCCATGCGCTTGATGTTGCTGCGCATCTTGCTGCTCAGGCTGGCCAGGTAGTGCGCCCAGTCGCCCTGCACCGGCAGGTACCAGTTGCCATGCGCCGCGTGGTCTTCCACTCGATAGCCGGCCGCGCGCAGGCCACCGGCCAGCACGGCGTAGCCGGGTGACGCGGTGTCCATGGGGCCGAACTGCAGCACGGGCAGGCGCCCAGCGTTGTTGCGCAGCGCGGCAAACAGCGGCACCAGGTCGATGCCCGTCACGTCGTCAGCCAGGGCCGGCGCCCACAGGGTTGTGTAGTAGTTGGCCAGCGCGCCCACCGTGCCACCGAACCTGGCCAGTTCAGGGCGCACGTTCATGCTCAGCACGGCCCTTGCCTGGCCACCGCGGCGCAGACACAGCAGGCGCGTGCCGTCGATGTCAGCCATCACGGTGCGCTCGAAGTTGCGCAGCCAGCGCGGTCCCAGACTGATGTCCTGGGCTTCACAGCGTGTCAGCAGCGCCAGTTCTTCGGCAGGCAGCATGTCCGACCGTTCGAAGATGCTCATCTCGGTCGTCAGTTTGATGCCAGCTTCGGCCTGCCCACCGAAGCCCAGCGCCTGGCGTCCAACTCGGGCGGCCTTCACGCCACAGCGGCCCAACCCGTACCGAAACACGGTGACATGCTGAACCGTGCGCTGGCGATCGGCCCAGTCGAGTTGGTCTTTGTCTGCATTGGTGCAGAAGGCCACGGTGGTGTCGGGCCGCACTTCGAACAGGTGTGCCAGGCTCTGGTGCAACAGCAGACGACCCGACGCCAGTTCCCGCTGTGTTTCGTCGAAGGTGGTTTTCAGCATCACCAATGTGCTGGCAGTGGTGATGGCCAAGCGGCTGGCCAGCAGTCGATCATGGCCCCAGAGCTCAAACACCTGCGCCTGCCCCTGCGCCGCGAACTGCCCCATCAGTGCCGCGTAGAACTGCAGTTGTTGGGGTGTCGAAGCCAATGCCGTGCCCTCCTTGCCCTTCCAGCCCAGGCCTTCCAGTTCGGCAAACCGCTGCACACCTGCCAGGACCTCGGTTTCTCCCCGCAGCACATTCATGCGCAACGCCACACCCAGCGACTTTGCGCGGTTCTCATAACGGCGGATGTTCTGCTGCAGCTTCTTGGGGCGCCCGTGCCAGTAGGCATCGAACGGACGATTGATGTCCACGTTGATCGTCGCCGCGTGCGGCAGCTGCAATGGTGCGCGGGCTCCGCTCAGCAGCCCCGGGCAGAGCCGCTGGTCGTGGCAGAGTAGATCAAGCGTCTGCACGCGCCATGGCAAGGCTGAGAAGGCATCTTCGATGGCCACGGCAGGGGCGATCAAGGTCGGCCCCAACTGCGTTTGCGAGGGCAGGAAGCTTTGCCAGGTGGCCGTGTTTTGTGGCTGAACGACGCACAGGGCCACGCATTCGCCGTCGCGACGGTGGACCAGAAGCTGCTGTCTGCCGTCGCCGAACCTGCGCAGCAGGTTGCTGACGAACAGGGCGCTGAGCATGGGGTGCCCGGCACTCAGGCGCAAGTTCAGGCGGTCCCAGTCGTCGGCATAGACGCCCAGGCCGTCGGCGTGATCGAGCGGGACGCGTTGCCAGCTCATGCGGCCGCAGCCTGCAGGGGCGCCATTGCGCGGTCGAAGACGCCCAGCATCCAGTGCATCGCGTCATCCTCGATCTCCTGGTGCACGGGCAGATGCAGCAGCGTCAGGCGCCAGGGGCTGGGCGCTTCACCCGGGCCGCTGGCGGTGTCGTCCCAGCGGCCGGCGGGTACACCCTGGCTGCGCAGGTGGTCAAACACCTCCGCACCCAACGGCACCTGCAGTGCGAACATGTAGGGCACGGTCGCTTCACCAAGCGGGCCCTGCACGGGCTGGCACAGGCCGCGCGCCTGCCAAGGCTGGCAGGCCTGCAGCCACTGCGCGTAACGCTGGCGGCGGCGCTGCGCCACGCTGCGCCAATCGCAGCCGCCAGCCAGCCAGCGCGCGACAGCCACGCCGCGATCGCCAGCCTGTTTGGGGTCGAAATGCGCCGAGTGCGCGCCGCCGTCGCTCTCGATGATGTCCTTGCCGAAGGGCCGATTCGCTGCGTCCGTGATGGGCGCTGCGGTCGGCGCGCGGGCTGCCGGCTGCAGCGCACTGCGCAGCAGGCGCGCCGCGGTGCGAAGTTCACGTGACAGCGGAGCAGGTCCGCCGGCGTTGACATTCAGGCCAGGGCGGCGCACCCAGACCCTGCCGCCTTCGCCCAAGGGCAAGAATTTGTACGGGCTGGCGATCACGATGTCACCCCAGCCGCCGATACCCGACGCGCCGCCATCAGGTTGCAGGGTGGCCGGCAGGCGCCCTTGGCCGTCGACCAGGCAGTGAGCGCAATCCTCGACGAGCGCACTACCTGTCTGATCGCACAGCTTGCGCAACCCGTGCAGCGGCACTTCGATGCCGAAGAAGTGCGCTGCCAGGACGGCGCGCACGGGCTGGCCAGGCGTGGTGGTTGGCATCGAATGGAGCAAGAGGCGCAGGTCGTCGAGGTCGGGCTGCAGCTGGTCGTTCAGTCGGTAGAAGCGGACGCTGGCCCCCAAAACAATGGCCGCGTCAAGCATGCTGCGGCAGTGGTAAGCCGGTGCCAGGAACACGCTGCCGGGGCCCAGCCCGAGTGCCTGAAGCCCAGCGTGCAGCGCGTAACGGCCGCGCGACCGCGGCGTACCAGCCAGAGCGGCAGTACCGGCAGCTGCCGGCCAGTGCCAGCGCTGGAGGGTGCCCCGGTGCCACGCCGGCCACATCGGCAACCGGGGCTGCGGGAAGTGGCAGTCGTTGGGGTCGAAGCGGTGGATCGTCAGTGCCACGCGTGCTGCCTCATGTCGGCGTGCAACGTGCCAGCCAAGTCAGCACAGCCTGGTCCAGCTGGCGAGCGTCAGCCTGCGCCGAGAAGGTGTGGTCAGCCTGCGGCATGTCGTGGCGCTGCACATTCGCTTTCGACAGCGCGCCGCGCCAGGCCGGGCTGGCTGCGACAAATTCGGTGAACTCGCGGGCTGTGTAGTCCTGACCGCTCAACACCAACAGCAACGGTCCAGAAAAGCGCTGCCAGGCTTGCGCCATGCGGGTTTGGTAGTCGGCAGCGGCAGCCTGGCCGAGGTCACCAGCTTGGCCCGCGGCGGGCGGTTGGGCCCGCGCTGCCTTCAGGTTGCCCCACAGGCTGCGCAGCGCGGCACCCGCCACGCGGCCGCTGACCAGCTTGCCCCAGAACTCGCGCTGCATCAGCCGCTGGCGGTAGTAGTGCTTGACGTGTGTGCGCGCCAGGCTGGACGCGCTGCGCACCCAGGGGTTCAGCAGGCACAACGCGGACACGCACGGGTCGGCGCGCTCGTGCAGGTAGAGCAACGCGGCGCTGGCGCCGTCGCACAGGCCCCACAGCGCCACGCGCTTGAGCTGCGGTTGCGCGGACAGCAGCGCGCCGATGGCAGCACCGGTGTCGGCCGTCAGCTGCTCGAAGCTGCGCTGGGCCCCGGTGCTGTCGCCCATGCCGCGCACGTCGAAGCGCAGCGTGGGCGTGCCGGCCGTGGCCAGCGTGCGGGCCAGGTGCACGAACTGGCGGTGGCTGCCGGCGCGGTACTGCGGCCCGCCGACGACGATGACGACGCCCAGGTCGCCGTTGGCTGGCCCATTCGGCTCGGCCAGGACGGCGATCAGGCGCTCGCCTTCACAGGCCAGCAGCTGCACGGTTTCACGGTATCTCGGCGCTGACGCCGCTGCCGGCCTCATGCGGAGACGACCACCGGAGCCGCAGCATCGTGCCCATCGCTGTCGGGCACATCGCCCGCAAGCGCGGCTGTCGTCGCGGCCAACAGCGCAGGCGCGTCTTCGACTTCGGTGGTTTGCCAGAACGCCGGGCCTGGTAGCGCCTGGCCCTGCACCTGCCAGCCGGCCGCCTGCCAGCGCGGCCAGGCAGACAGCGCCGCAGGCGCCAGCGTGGGCTCGGCCTGGGCCGAGACTTCCAGCCACACCAGCCGCGCCGGCGGCACGTCTGCTGCGGCGGGTGGCGCCAGCGTGGCCGCCTCCAGGCCCTGCGCCAGGGCTGCGGGCAGGAGGTAGCCAGCCACTTCGACCGCACGGCCAGCGGCGAGGTCGGCACGGGCTGCGTCCAGGATGGCTTTGCCACCGCCGTCGGCGATCTGCGCGGCGGCCTTGAGGCGCAGGAACTGTTGCAGCACGGCTTTGCCCAACACGGCGGGCTGCCAGAACAGCAAATTCACCGGCCCGCCGATGCGCGGCGCGGCCGCTGCGGCCAGCAACGCGCCGGCGCGCAGGCCCCACAGCCACAGCGGTGCGCCGGGATGACGGGCCTGGAGCCATTGCGCGGCGCGGGTGATGTCGTCCAGCCAGACGGCCCAGCTGGCATCGGCGAAGTCGCCGCTGCTGTCGCCGCAGCCCAGCAGGTCGACCTGCAGCACGGCCCAGCCGTCGGCGGCGAGCGCTCGGCTGGCCAGCGCTGCCATGCGGCGGCTCTTGTTCATTTCCTCAGCCCAAGGGTGAACGTAGAGCACGGCGCCCTTCGGCGCATGGCCTGCGGGCGGAGTGTGGTGCAGGCAGAGGCGCTGCCCGCCGTCGGACGCGGCCTGAAAGAATGCGTCCAACGAAGGCAGCATGGCGCTGTGGGGGGCTTGTGGCTTGGGGCTCAGGCGGCCAGCTTGCCGGCGACGAAATCGGTCACGCTGCCCACGGTGGCGAAGGTGTCGCCGCTGATCTCGTCGTCGTCCACCACGATGCCGAAGCGCTCTTCCAGCGTGGTGATCAGCGTCACCACCGCCATTGAATCCAGTTCAGGGATGGCGCCCAGCAGCGGCGTGGCAGCGTCGAACGCCAGTGCGCGGCCGCCCAGGCTCAGCACCTCATCGAGGATCCGCAAAACTTCTGTTCGTGTGTCCAAGATCAGTTCCAGTCACCGGGCTGTGCAATGCCTCGGAATATCAGGGGGCGGCCAAGCTGATGGCCATCCCAGGATTCTAGGCAGCGGACTGCGCGTACAGACCGACCTTGCCCGCGCCGGTGCCAATTGCGTGGCGTTGTTGGCGCCCGCATGCCCCCCGCACCGTGCCCCTGGGCGTTGGACTGTTGGGCCGCCGCCATGCGTTTGGTCACGCCGCCCATGGCGGCGATCGCACCCGCGCAGGCTAGAGTTCGCAATTTGGTGCCACCCACGGCGCACAGGCCCGCCCTGCGCCCAGCCTCATGCCCGAATCCACTTTGCTTCATCAGTTGATTGCCACGGCTGCCGAGCGCGACGGTGACGCGGCCGCCTTGTCAGATGGCACGCAAACGCTGGCTTATGGCGCGCTGCAGCAGGCCGTGGCCGGTTTCGCAAGTGGCCTGCGGCAATGTGGCTTGCCACGCGCCGGCCGGGTGGGCATCTACCTTGAGAAACGTTTCGAGACCGTGGTCGCCAGCTTTGGTGCACCGGCAGCCGGTGGTGTGTTCGTGCCGATGAATCCTTTGCTAAAGCCAGAGCAAGTGGCGTTCATCGCTCAAGACTGCGGCGTGGAGGTGCTTGTGACCTCGCCCGAGCGCCTGCTGCAGCTGGCGCCTGTGCTTTCCAGCTGCCCCACCTTGCGGCATGTGGTGCTGACCGGGCCTTTCCAGCCATTGGCTGATCGGCCGCCCGCGCTGGCTCTGCACCAGTGGGCCGATGTGCTGGCGGCGCCTGCGCAATCTGTCCACCGCGTCATCGACACCGACATCGCCGCCATCCTCTACACCAGCGGCTCCACCGGCCGCCCCAAGGGCGTGGTGCTCAGCCACCGCAACATGGTAGCTGGCGCCAAGAGCGTCGCCAGCTACCTGGACAACCGCCCCACCGACACCCTGCTGGCCGCGCTGCCGCTCAGCTTCGACGCCGGCTTCAGCCAACTCACCACCGCTTTCCATTCGGGCGCCAAAGTGGTGCTGCTGAACTACCTGTTGCCGCGCGACGTGCTCAAGGCCATGGTCAAGCACCAGGTGACCGGACTGACCGCCGTGCCACCGCTGTACATCCAGCTCACCCAACTGGACTGGCCCAACGAGATCAACGAGCACCTGCGTTACTTCGCCAACACCGGCGGCCGCATGCCCCGCGAGACGTTGAACGCTTTGCGCCAACGCGCACCGTCGGCCAAGCCCTTCCTGATGTACGGCCTGACCGAAGCCTTCCGCTCCACCTACCTGCCACCCGAAGAGGTGGACCGCCGGCCCGACTCCATCGGCAAGGCCATCCCGAACGCCGAGATCCTGGTGCTGCGCGAAGACGGCACCGAATGCGGCCCCGACGAGCCTGGCGAGCTGGTGCACCGCGGCGCGCTGGTCGGCCAGGGCTACTGGAACGACGCCGAGAAGACCGCCGAGCGCTACAAGTTATTGCCAGTCGGCGTGGGCGGCCGCGAGGCCGGCCTGCAACTGCCCGAGTACGCCGTGTTCTCCGGCGACACCGTTCGCAAGGACGCCGAAGGCTTCCTGTACTTCATCGGCCGGCGCGACGAGATGATGAAGACCTCCGGCTACCGGGTCAGCCCGACCGAGGTGGAAGAGGTGCTCTATGCCACCCGCCGCGTCGGCGAGTGCGCCGCCTTTGGGGTCGACCATCCTGCGCTGGGCCAGGCCATCCAGGTCATCGCCACGCCGCCGGCAGGGGAAACGGTGGTGGACGTGCCGGCTCTGCTGACCGACTGCAAACAGCGCATGCCGGCCTACATGGTGCCGCACGGCGTGCAGGTGGTGGCCGGCCCGCTGCCGCGCAACCCCAACGGCAAGATCGACCGCAAGGCGCTGTCGACCCAGTGGGCCGATCAGCAGCAGGGCGGCTGATCAGAACGGAAAGACCAGCGGCACGGCCACCAGGCAGATCGCCAGGTACACCAGTGCCAGCGGCGTGCCGGCGCGCACGAAGTCGCCCAGGCCGTAGCGGCCGGGCGACATCACCATCAGGTTGGTCTGGTAGCCGTAGGGGGTGATGAAGCTGCAGCTGGCGCCGTACAGCACCGCCATCACGAAGGGCATCGGCGCCAGGCCCAGCTGCTCGGCCACGCCGATGGCCACCGGGAAGGCCAGCGCCGCGGCGGCGTTGTTGCTCATCAGCTCGGTCAGGATCCAGGTGATCACCAGGATCAGCGCCAACGCCGCATGCGGGCCCCACGCCGCGGCGCTGCCCAGCATCGCCCCGGCCAGCAGCTTGGCGGTGCCGGTGCTGATCATCACCTCGCTGATGATCAGTGCCGCGCCGATGATCACGATGATCTCGTAGGGCATGTTGCGGCGCAGTTCCTGCCAGCGGGTGAGCCCGGTGGCGGTGAACAGCGCCAGCAGCACCAGCAGGCCCTTGAGGAAGTCGACCACGCCGAAGGCTGACAAACCGATCACCGCCACGAAGCCGGCCATCGACCCCCAGGCCTTGCGCGGGTCGGTGAACTTCTGCAGTGCGCGCTGCGAGACGATGACGAAGTTGCGCGCCAGGTTGTTGCGCTTCTCGAAGTCAGGCCCGGTCACCAGCACCAGGGTGTCGCCGACGGCAATGCGGGCGTTGCCGAGTGACCCGCCCAGGCGCTCGCTGCCGCGCCGCACGGCCACCACGGCGGCATCGAATTGCGACCGGAAGTCGGCCTCGCGCACGGTGCGCCGGGCCAGCACGCTGTTGGCCGCCACCACCACCTCGACCAGGTTGTCCAGCGGCAGGTCGGCATGCTGGCCGTGCGGCTGCAGGCCGTCGAAACGCGTCAGCAGGTCGAGCCGCGTCACGTCGCCGGCAAACACCAGCAGGTCGCCGGCCTGCAGCACCTCGTGTGGCTCCACCGGGGCGATCAGCCGATCACCGCGCACGATCTCGGTGAGGAACAGGTGGCCCAGGTTGCGCAGGCCATTGGCTTCCACGCTGCGGCCGGCCAAGGCCGACCCGTGCAGCACCTCGGCTTCGACGAAGTAGTCGCTGGGGGTGTCCTGCAGCGCCGGGTGGTCGGCCAGGATGCGCGGGTACAGCAGCAGCATCATTGCGCCGCAGCCCAGCACCACCGCCAGCCCCACCGGCAGCAGGTCGAACAGGTGCAGCCCGGGCATGCCGCGGCCGACCAGGAAGCTGTTGACCAGCAGGTTGGTGCTGGTGCCCACCAGTGTGAGCACTCCACCGAGGGATGCGGCATAGCACATCGGCAGCAGCAGGCGGCTGGCGCTGTGGTGGCGGCTGCCACGCAGCGGGCCGATCAATGACGCCACCACCGCGGTGTTGTTGAGAAACGCCGAATACAGCGCGGTGGCGCCGTACAGCTTGAACAGCGCCCAGCGGTAGGGGCCACGCACCAGGCTGTCGGCCAGGCTCTCCAGCAGGCGGCTCTTGTCCAGCACCACGCTCAGCAACAGCAACACCGCCACCGTCACCAGGCCGTTGTTGGTGACTTGCTTGAGTGCGTCGGTCAGGCTGATCAGGTCGAGCAGGATGTAGCCGAACGCCACGCCGGCAAACACTGCGGCGGGTGCCTGGCGGCCACGCACCAGCAGCACCACCAGCACCAGCAGGCCGGCGGCCACCGCCATCTGCTGCCACGTCATGGCGATCGGGCCCGCCACAGCCGCCGGTCGCGCCGGGCTTCGGTAGCCATCAGGCGATCAGGCCCAGGTCGCGCAGCCGCGCCACCACCCGGTCGGCGGCCTCGTCGGCAGTCCCGGTGCTGGTGTTCACACACAGTTCAGGCGCTTCGGGTGCCTCGTAGGGCGAGTCGATGCCGGTGAAGTTCTTCAGCTCGCCCCGGCGCGCCTTCTTGTACAGGCCCTTCACGTCGCGCTGCTCGGCCACCGCCAGCGGCGTGTCCACATGCACCTCGATGAACTCGCCCTCGGCCAGCAACCCGCGTGCCATCGCCCGCTCGGCGCGGAACGGCGAAATGAAGGCGGTGATGACGATCAGCCCGGCGTCGGCCATCAGCCGCGCCACCTCGGCCACCCGGCGAATGTTCTCCACCCGGTCGGCCTCGGTGAAGCCCAGGTCCTTGTTCAGGCCGTGGCGCACGTTGTCGCCGTCCAGCAGGTAGGTGTGGCGGCCCATCGCGTGCAGCTTCTTCTCGACCAGGTTGGCGATGGTGCTCTTGCCCGCGCCGGACAGCCCGGTCATCCACACCACCGCCGGCCGCTGGCCCTTCTGGGCGGCGCGTGCGGCCTTGTCCACGTCCACATGCTGCAGGTGGATGTTGTGGGCGCGCCGCAGCGCAAACCGCAGCATGCCTGCGCCCACGGTGGCGTTGCTCAGCCGGTCGATCAAGATGAAGCCACCCGTCTCGCGGTTGACGCTGTAGGGGTCGAAGGCGATCGGCCGGTCCAGCGCCAGGTTGACCTCACCGATTTCGTTCAATGCCAGCTGCTTGGCCGCCAGATGCTCCATCGTGTTGACGTTGACCCGGTACTTGGGTTCGGTGATGGTGGCGTTGACGGTGCGCGTGCCGATCTTCAGCAGGTAGGGGCGGCCGGGGTACATCGGCTCCTCGGCCATCCAGACCAGGGTGGCCTCGAACTGGTCGGCCACCTCGGGCGGGCTCTCTGTGCTGCTGATCATGTCGCCGCGCGAGATGTCCACCTCGTCGGTCAGCGTCAGGGTGATCGACTGGCCAGCCACGGCCAGCGGCAAGTCGCCATCGGCAGTGACGATGCGCGCCACCGTGCTTTCTCGGCCCGAGGGTTGCACCCGCACCCTGTCACCGGGCTTCACCATGCCGCCGGCCAGCCGGCCGGTGAAGCCACGGAAGTCGAGATTGGGCCGGTTCACCCACTGCACCGGCAGCCGCATCGGCGCCTGCTGCTGGCGGCCCTCGTCCACCTCGACCGTCTCCAGCCACCCCATCAGCGTGGGGCCGCGGTACCAGGGCGTCTTACGGCTGGGCTGCAGCATGTTGTCGCCCTTGAGCGCCGCCAGCGGAATGGCGGTGATGTCGTCCAGGCCGATCTGGCGGGCGAAGGCCCGGTACGCGCCGACGATGCGCTCGAACACGGCCTGGCTGTAGTCGACCAGGTCCATCTTGTTGATCGCCAGCACCACCTTGCGGATGCCGATCAGCTGCACCAGAAAGCTGTGCCGCCGGGTCTGTGTGAGCACGCCCTTGCGCGCGTCGATCAGGATCACCGCCACATCCGCGGTGGACGCGCCGGTGACCATGTTGCGGGTGTACTGCTCATGCCCCGGGGTGTCGGCGACGATGAACTTGCGCCGCTCGGTGCTGAAGTAGCGGTAGGCCACGTCGATGGTGATGCCCTGCTCGCGTTCGGCGGCCAGGCCATCGACCAGCAGCGCGAAGTCGATGTCGCCGCCCTGCGTGCCCCATTTCTTGCTGTCGGCCTCGATGGCGGCGAGCTGGTCCTCGAACAGCATCTTGGCGTCGAACAGCAGGCGGCCGATCAGCGTGCTCTTGCCGTCGTCCACGCTGCCGCAGGTGATGAAGCGCAGCAGGCTCTTGTGCTCGTGCTGCTGCAGGTAGGCACCGATGTCGGTGGCGATGAGGTCGGAGACGTGGGCCATCAGAAGTACCCCTCTTGCTTCTTCTTTTCCATGGAGGCGCTCTGGTCGTGGTCGATCATGCGGCCCTGGCGCTCGCTGGTCTTGGCCAGCAGCATCTCCTGGATGATGGCCGGCAGGGTGTCGGCCTCGCTCTCGATGGCGCCGCTCAAGGGGTAGCAGCCCAGCGTGCGGAAGCGGATCTTGCGCATCACCGGTACTTCGTCGGGCTCCAGCCGGAAGCGTTCGTCGTCCACCATCAGCAGCGTGCCGTTGCGCTCGACCACCGGCCGCTCGGCCGCGTAGTACAGCGGCACGATCGGGATGTTTTCCAGGTGGATGTACTGCCAGATGTCGAGCTCGGTCCAGTTGCTGATCGGGAACACCCGGATCGACTCGCCGGCACGCTTGCGGGCGTTGTACAGGCTCCACAGTTCGGGGCGCTGGGCCTTGGGGTCCCAGCGGTGCTGGTCGCTGCGGAAGCTGAACATCCGCTCCTTGGCGCGGCTCTTCTCTTCGTCGCGCCGGGCGCCACCGAAGGCAGCATCGAAGCCGTGGTGGTCCAGCGCCTGCTTCAGGCCCTGGGTCTTCCACATGTCGGTGTGGATCTGGCTGCCATGGTCGAACGGGTTGATGCCCATCGCCTTGGCTTCGGGGTTGTGCCAGACCAGCAGATCCATGCCCATCTCAGCGGCCATGCGCTCGCGCATGGCGTACATGTCGCGGAACTTCCAGGTGGTGTCCACATGCAGCAGCGGGAACGGCGGCGGCGATGGGTAGAAGGCCTTCTTCGCCAGATGCAGCATGGTGGCCGAGTCCTTGCCGATGGAGTACAGCATCACCGGCCGTTCGCACTCGGCCACCACCTCGCGCAGGATGTGGATGCTCTCGGCCTCCAGGCGTTGCAGATGGGTCAGCTTCATGGGGGCGGGGCCTTTCTTGGCGGGATGGCTGGGTGCCGGGGGTGGTGCAGGCACGGATGTCGAGGGCTCTGATGCCTTGGTCTCGGCCGCCAGCGGGCCGGGCCCAGCCGGGCAGGCGATGAGCCGATGGCCTGGGCGTGTGGCCAGCCAGTTCGCGAGCGCCGGGTGGTCGAGGGCGATGCCGTGCAGCAGCACGTGGCGGTGGGCGGACCAGGTGCGCGCCAGCCGGTCGAGGAAGTCGATGTAGGCCGTCACGCAGTGGGCCTGTCCCATGGCCAGGGGCATCCAGGCCGAGCTGCCGCGCAGCGTTTGCGCCAGCAGTAGGCGCTTGCTCCCCGCCGGGGTGAACAGCCGACCCTGGCCCACCCAGATCACTTGCGCTTCCTGGCTGCGGGCCTCGCGCTGAGCCGCGGCTCCTTCGCTGCGGCGCCAGGCTGCCAGCGCCGGGCGCTGGTGGGCATGGTGGGCCAGCGCAGGCCACTGCAGGCCGTTGCGCTGCAGCCAGCCCTGGAGAGCGCGGTTCCCGACAGCACGGCCAGTCCGGTGATGCATCAGCATCTCAACGGACTCGGCCGTCCACAGGCCGGTGGGCAGCCCGTGCTGCTCGGGCAAAGCATGGGCCATCGTGTGCAACAGCCAGGCGTCGTCGTCTGCTGCCCAGGCGCGCCCCTGCCCTTGGCGGCGGCCGCGGGGCGCTGCGGCCACGCCCCCCCACCCCGCGCTCAAAAAGCGCTTGTAGGCGCCGATGACCGTGGGCGCGCTCAAGCCTGTCTGCTGGCGGATCTGCTGCAGGGTACAGCCAGCCAGGCGCAATTCCACCGCCCGCTGCAGGGCTGGTTGGCTGGCATCGGGCTGAAGCGCTCCGCTGCGCATGCGGTGCGGCACCTGGGGAGCGGGCTTCATTGCTGCACGACAATGCTGGGAACCAACTCTTGCAAGACGGCAACATTAAACATTTAACGCACGATACATGCTTGAGACGGTTTGGACCACTATTTCTCTGGAGCAAAGATGATGAAAACTTCCGAAATGCTCGAACCTCTGTCTCTTCTGGCCCGCCAAGCCGGCGCCGTGGTGATGGCGGTCTATGCCACCGACTTCAGCGTGCGTGGCAAGGGCGATGCCTCGCCGGTGACCGAGGCCGACGAGCGCGCCGAGGCCGTCATCCTGGCCGGTCTGGCGCAGTTGGCGCCTGGCATTCCTGTGGTGGCGGAGGAATCGGTGGCGGCCGGCAGCATCCCCAATGTGTCAGGCGGCCGTTTCTGGCTGGTCGACCCGCTGGACGGCACCAAGGAGTTCGTCTCGCGCAACGGCGAATTCACCGTCAACATCGCGCTGATCGACCAGGGTCGGCCGGTGGTCGGCGTGGTGCTGGCGCCCGCGGTTGGCGGACCGGCAGGCCGGCTTTTTGCCGGTGCGGCGGGCCACGGCGCCTGGGTCGAGGATGACCAAGGCCGCCGTGCAATCTACTGCCGGCCTGCGCCCGCCGAGGGGCTGACCGTGGTCGCCAGCCGATCGCACGGCGACGCTGCGGCGCTGGACGCTTTCCTCGCCGGCCGCCGCGTGGCCGCGCTCACCAATGCCGGCTCATCGCTGAAGCTGTGCCTGCTGGCCGAAGGGGCCGCCGACCTGTACCCGCGCCACGGTCGCACCATGGAATGGGACATCGCCGCCGGCCATGCGGTGCTTGCCGCCGCTGGCGGCGAGGTCTGGCTGATCGACGGCAGCGCGCCGCTGGGCTACGGCAAGCCGGGTTTCGAGAACCCGCACTTCTTTGCCGCCGGGCTGGCCGGCTGACCCGTCAGCCGAGCGTCACACCTTGAAGTAGCCGCGGTACCAGGCCACGAAGCGGCCGACGCCGTCGTCGATGCTGGTGGCCGGCTTGAACCCGGTCCAGGCCTCCAATGCCGACACGTCGGCATAGGTGGCCGGCACGTCGCCGGGCTGGATGTCCATCAGCACCTTGGTCGCCGTCTTGCCGGTGTGGCGCTCGATGGCGGCGATGAAGTCCATCAGCGGCACCGGGTCGTGGTTGCCGATGTTGAAGACCTTGTACGGCGCCCAACTGCTGGCGGTGTCGGCGGCCGCCTTGTCGTAGGCGGCATCGGCCTGCGGCGGGCGGTCCAGGGTGTGCACCACGCCAGCGGCGATGTCGTCGATGTAGGTGAAGTCGCGCACCATCTTGCCGTGGTTGAACACCTGGATCGGCTCGCCCGCCAGGATGGCCCGGGTGAACAGGAACAGCGCCATGTCGGGCCGGCCCCAGGGGCCGTAGACCGTGAAGAAGCGCAGCCCCGTGGTGGGCAGGTTGAACAGATGGCTGTAGGTGTGGGCCATCAGCTCGTTAGCCTTCTTGCTGGCCGCGTACAGGCTGACCGGGTGGTCCACGCCGTGGTGCTCGGAAAACGGCATCACCGTGTTGCCGCCGTACACGCTGCTGCTGCTGGCATACACCAGGTGCTGCACGCCGTGGTGGCGGCAGCCTTCCAGGATGTTCATGAAGCCGACGATGTTGCTGTCGATGTAGGCATGCGGGTCGACCAGTGAGTGCCGCACGCCGGCCTGCGCCGCCAGGTGCACCACGCGGTCGAACTTGCCATTGGAGAACAGCGCCGGGATGGCGCTGCGGTCTTCCACGTCGGCCTGCACGAAGCGGAACCCGGTCTCGCCCGTCAGCCGTGCCAGGCGGTCGCGCTTGAGCTGCGGGTCGTAGTAGGCGTTCAGGTTGTCCAGGCCGACCACGGTGTCGCCGCGGTCCAGCAGGATGCGGGCCACATGGGAGCCGATGAAGCCGGCTGCGCCGGTGAGCAGGATGTGCATGGTGGGTGGGTGGGCGATGGGGTCGGACGCGCCTGGCGGGCAGCCGCGATTCTGGCTGCTCCGGCGGGGCGCCAGCCTGTGCGAGGTGCCGATCCGTGCCAATCTTCCGTGGCAGGCACCACGGCACTGGTGCCCTGGTCATCGTGCTGACCGGGGCGCCGGGCAGAATCACGTGTTTTGTCGACGGGTCTGAACAGGGAACACAAGCATGAAGATCACAGTGGTGGGTGCCGGCTACGTCGGACTGGTCACGGGCGCCTGCCTGGCCGAGATGGGCAACCATGTGGTGTGCCTGGATGTGGACCCGCGCAAGATCGACATGCTCCAGCGCGGCGAGGTGCCGATCCACGAGCCCGGGCTGGACGCCGTGATCGCCCGCAACGCCGCTGCCGGCCGCCTGCAGTTCACCACCGATGTGGCCGCCGCCGTGGGCCATGGCACCCTGCAGTTCATCGGCGTGGGCACGCCGCCCGACGAGGACGGTTCGGCCGATCTGCAATACGTGCTGGCCGCCGCCGAAAACATCGGCCGCCACATGACCGACTACAAGGTGGTGGTCGACAAGAGCACCGTGCCGGTGGGCACCGCCGACAAGGTGAACGCCCGCATCGCCGCCGTGCTGGCCGAGCGCGGCTTGGACATGAAGTACGCGGTGGTCAGCAACCCGGAATTCCTGAAGGAGGGCGCCGCCGTCGACGACTTCATGCGGCCCGACCGCATCATCGTCGGCTGTGACGACGAGCGCGCCAGCCTGCTGATGCGCGCTGTTTACGCGCCGTTCATGCGCAACCGCGACAAATTGGTGCTGATGGACGTGCGCAGCGCCGAGTTCACCAAGTACGCGGCCAATGCCATGCTGGCGACCCGCATCAGCTTCATGAACGAGCTGGCGCTGCTGGCCGAGCGGGTGGGCGCCGACATCGAGTGGGTGCGCAAGGGCATCGGCAGCGACCCGCGCATCGGCTCGCAGTTTCTGTACGCCGGCGCGGGCTACGGCGGGTCTTGCTTTCCGAAGGACGTGAAGGCGCTGATCCGCACCGGGCAGGACAACGGCATGCAGCTGGGCGTGCTGCAGGCGGTGGAAGACGCGAACGAGCGCCAGAAGCTGGTGCTGGTGCAGCGGGTGCTGGCGCGCTTCGGTGAGGACCTGACCGGCCGCACCTTCGCCGTCTGGGGCCTGGCCTTCAAGCCCAACACCGACGACATGCGCGAGGCGCCCAGCCGGGTGATCATCGATGAGCTCACCCGCCGCGGCGCGGCCATCCAGGCCTATGACCCTGTGGCCATGCCCGAGGCCCGGCGCGTGCTGGAAGGCACGCCGCGGCTCACCTTCGTCGACCACCAGAGCGCCGCGCTGGAAGGCGCCGACGCCCTGCTGATCGTCACCGAGTGGAAGGAATTCCGCACGCCCGACTTCGACCACATCAAGGCGACGCTGAAGCAGCCGTTGGTGCTGGACGGCCGCAACCTGTATGAGCCGGCGCTGATGCGCGAGTTCGGCATCGACTACGTCGGCGTCGGCCGCGCTGCCGCTGCCGTGGCTGACGCTGGCTGACGCCCGCTGACCCGACAGACCATGGCCGAAACCCTCACCTCCACCGACACGCCGGCCACCGCCCCGCGCCGCGCGCCTGAGCACGCGCCGATGCAGCAATTCCCGCTGCGCGACGGCCAACTGGTGGTGGGCGGCGAGCTGCTCACCACGCTGGCGGCCCGCGTCGGCCAGACGCCCTTCTATGCCTACGACCGCGGCCTGCTGCGTCAGCGGGTCGCGCAGTTGCGGGCGGCGCTGCCGTCGGCGGTGAAGCTGCATTACGCGATGAAGGCCAATCCGATGCCCGCCGTTGTCGGCCTGATGGCCGGGCTGGTCGATGGCATCGACGTGGCGTCGGCCGGTGAGCTGAAGGTGGCACTGGATGCCGGCGCCCACCCGGCCGAGATCAGCTTTGCCGGCCCCGGCAAGCGCGACCCCGAGCTGCGCCAGGCGGTGGCCTCGCGCGTGCTGGTCAACGTGGAAAGCCCGCGTGAACTGGCGGTGCTGGGCGCGGCCTCGCGGGAGCTGGGCCTGCCGGCGCGGGTGGCGGTGCGCGTCAACCCCGACTTCGAGCTCAAGGGCTCGGGCATGAAGATGGGTGGCGGGCCCAAGCAGTTCGGCATCGACGTGGAGCAGTTGCCCGAGGTCTTTGCCCGCATTGCCGCCGAGGGACTGCAGTTCGAGGGCTTCCACCTGTTTGCCGGTTCGCAGAACCTGCGCGCCGATGCCATCTGCGAGGCCCAGAACAAGAGCTACGCGCTGGCGCTGCGGCTGGCGGCGATGGCACCGGCGCCGGTTTGCTTCCTCAACCTGGGCGGTGGCTTCGGCATCCCGTACTTTCCGGGCGAGCAGCCGCTGGACCTGGCGCCCATCGGCGCCAACCTGGCCGCGCTGTGCGCCCGCGCGGCGCAAGATCTTCCGCTGGCCGGCATCGTGATCGAGCTGGGCCGCTACTTCGTCGGTGAAGCCGGGGTGTACGTCACCCGCATCGTCGACCGCAAGGTCTCGCGCGGCCAGGTGTTCCTGGTGACCGACGGCGGGCTCAACCACCACCTGTCGGCGTCGGGCAACTTCGGCCAGGTGGTGCGCAAGAACTACCCGGTCACCATCGGCAACAAGGCGGGGTCGGGCGACCGCGAGGTGGCATCGGTGGTGGGGCCGCTGTGTACGCCGCTCGACCTGCTGGCCGACCGCATGCAGTTGCCGGTGGCGGATGTGGGTGATCTGGCGGTGGTCTACCAATCTGGTGCGTATGGTGCCAGCAGCAGCCCGCAGGCGTTTCTGGGCCATCCCAGCTGCGTGGAAGTGCTGGTTTGAGGCCGGCGGCCGGGTGCACCCCGCCTGGCCGGATTGGCACGCCGCAGAGCAGGGCTGCACAATCTGCGTGTCGAGATGTTTCGGATTCGCAGGGGCACAGGCTGCGCAACCGCCGCCACGGCCCCAAGAACAGACCATGCCACTGCTGATGCAACGGCCCCAGCCACAGCAATGGGTTGCCACCTTGGCGGCCTGCTTGCTGGTGTCTGGCGCTGGTGCTGTGTCGGTTCTGGAGTCGCCTGACACGGTGCGCCTGCATGGCAGCGGGCCGGCCGCCACGGCCAGCGTGCTGGAACGCGCGCTCACCGTCGACACCAACACCAGCCAGCGCAACCTCGACCTGCTGCTGGACGCGCGCCGTGCCGGCGATGTCGTCAGCCCAATGCGCGTGGCCGGGGTGCCTGGTCAGCCGCTTGGCACCTTGGTGCCGCTGGGCCTGCAGTCCCAGGACAGTGTGACCGCCCCCGGCGCTGCCGAGCGGCGTGAATGGATGGGCGGTGCGCCGGGCAGAACCCAGTCAGGCCTGCCCGGCGGCCGCACCGGCACGGGCAACGCCGATGCCGACCCAGCAGAGCCCCGCCGTGCCGGCCACGGGGCCGACCCGGGCGAGCGTCTGCCGATCCTGCAATGGATGGACGAGTTTCGGGTGTTTGTTCGCGACCACCGCGTTGAGCTGCTGGCCGGCGTCGCCCTTGTGCTGGTCGGTGCTGCTGCCCTGCAGGCGCTGACCCGGCGCCGGTAGCCGCCAGCCCGGCCGCGCTGGGGACTCGGGCTGCCCCGGGCGGCAAAGGCGGCGGCTTGCCGCTACCATCGCCGGGAAACCTTTTGTCCAGGAGACTTTGCATGATCCCCTTGAAGCTCGAGGTCAACGGCCTTGCCGTGGCCACCGAGGTGGCGCCCGCCACCTTGCTGATCGATTTGCTGCGTGGCCCGTTGGCCCTGACCGGCACGCATGCCGGCTGCGACACCGCCCAGTGCGGCGCCTGCACCGTGCTGGTCAATGGTGAAGCGGTCAAGAGCTGCAGCCTGCTGGCGGTGCAGGCCCAGGGCGCCAAGGTCACCACCGTGGAGGGCCTGGCCCAGGGCGACGCACTGCACCCGCTGCAGCAGGCCTTCATGGACTGCCATGGCCTGCAATGCGGCTTCTGCACCCCCGGCATGATGATGACCGGCGCCTGCCTGCTGGCCAAGAACCCCCGACCCACCGATGCGGAAGTCCAGCATGCGCTGGAAGGCAACCTGTGCCGCTGCACCGGCTACGTGAAGATCGTGGCGGCCGTCCAGCAGGCCGCCGCCACCATGGCAGGAGCCCCCGCATGAACGCCCCGATGGAAGCCCGCATGTTCGGCAGCGGCAAGACGGTCCGCCGCATCGAAGACCCGGCCTTGGTCACCGGCCAAGGCCGCTACACCGACGACGAGACGTTGCCCGGGCAACTGCACCTCGTCTTCCTGCGCAGCCCCTATGCCCATGCCGACATCACCGGCATCGACGTGGCCGGCGCCCGGGCCATGCCTGGCGTGGTGGCCATCTACACCGGCGCCGACCTGGCCGATGCTGGCGTCAAGCCGATGGCCGGCGTGCCCTTCCCGCGGCCCGACGGCCAACCCGGCGCGACCGCGCCGCGCCGCGCCCTGGCCCACGGCCGGGTGCGCTTCGTCGGCGAGGCGGTGGCGGTGGTGGTGGCCGACAGCATCGACCAGGCCCGCGCCGCGGCCGATGCCATCGTCGTCGACTACAACGAACTGCCCGCCGTGGTGAACGCCTTCGACGCGATGGCGCCCGGCGCCCCGGCGCTGTGCGACGCCGCGCCCGACAACATCGCCGCCGGCATGGCCCACGGCAATGTGGCTGCCACGGCCGCGGCATTTGCCGCTGCTGCGCACACCGTGTCGGTGGACGTGGACAACCAGCGCCTGGCGCCCAGCCCGATCGAGCCGCGTGCCGTCTCGGCCCGGGTGCCGGCCGACGGCCCCGACACCGGCCGCCTGGTGGTGCGCCTGTCCAGCCAGATGCCCACTGCGGTGCGCGGTGGCCTGGCCGACGCCCTCTCCCTGACACCCGAGACCGTGCGCGTGCTGGTGGGCGACGTGGGTGGCGGCTTCGGCATGAAGACCGGCATCTACCCCGAGGACATCGCCATCGGCTACGCCGCCTGGACGCTGAAGCGCCCGGTGAAGTGGCGCGCCGACCGCATCGATGAATTCCTGGGTGCGGTGCATGGCCGCGACGTGATCAGCCGGGCCGAACTGGCGTTCGACGCCAGCGGCAAGGCGCTGGCGCTGCGCGTCAAGGGCTATGCCAACGTCGGCGCCTACGGCACCGCCACCGGCATCGCCATCCAGGTGCTGATCGGCCCCTGGGTGTCGACCAGCGTCTACGACATCCCGGTGGTCGACGAGCAATTCGTGGCCGTGCTGACCAACACCACGCCGACCGGTGCCTACCGCGGCGCCGGCCGGCCCGAGGCCATCTACCTGATCGAGCGGCTGATGGACGCGGCCGCCCGCAAGCTGAAGATGGACCCGGCCGAGTTGCGCCGCCGCAACATGATCAGCCCGGCGCAGATGCCCTACACCAACCCGATGGGCCAGGTGTACGACAGCGGCGCGTTCGAGCAGATCCTCGACCAGGGCCTGGCCCTGGCCGACTGGAACGGCTTTGCCGCCCGCCGTGCGCAAAGTGAAGCCGCCGGCAAGCAGCGCGGCCGTGGCATCGCCACCTTCCTGGAATGGACCGGTGGCAATGCACTGGTCGAGTCGGTGACCGTCAACATCACCGCCGACGGCTTCATCGAGCTGGGCTCGGCCACCCAGGCCATGGGCCAGGGCATCGCCACCAGCTACGCCCAGCTGGCGGTGGACGTGTTCGGCGTGCCGATCGACCGCATCCGCGTGCTGCAGGGCGACACCGACCGCGCCAACGGTTTCGGCAGCGCCGGCTCACGCTCGCTGTTCACCGGCGGGTCGGCAGTCAGCGCGGCATCGAAGAAGACGGTCGACGACGCCAAGACCCTGGCGGCCGAGGCGCTGGAAGCCCCGGCGGCCGACATCGAGTACCTGGCCGGCCGTTTCAACGTGGCGGGCACCGACCTGGGCATCGGCCTGTTCGAGTTGGCCGCCAGGCAAGTGGGTGGGCGCATCACCGCCACCGACAGCGCCACCGCCAGCGGCCCCACCTGGCCCAACGGCTGCCATGTGTGCGAGGTCGAACTCGACCCCGCCACCGGTGAAGTGGCGGTGGTGGCCTATGCGTCGGTCAACGACATCGGCCGAGTGGTCAGCCCCACCATCGTCGAAGGCCAGATCGAAGGCGGCGCGGTGCAGGGCATCGGCCAGGCGCTGTGCGAGCAGGTGTCCTACGACCGCGAGACCGGCCAGTTGCAGAGCGCCAGCTTCATGGACTACGCCCTGCCGCACGCCGACGGCTTCCTGGGCTTCAAGACCCAGTTCGACACCAGCATCCCCTGCAAGACCAACGCCCTGGGCGTGAAGGGCGTGGGCGAGCTGGGCACCATCGGCGCCACGCCGGCGGTGGTCAATGCGGTGATCGACGCGCTGGACCACGCCGGCCTGGGCGCTGCGGCCGAAGCCATCCAGATGCCGGTGACGGCGGAGCGGGTGTGGCGGGCGCTGCACCTGAAGCAGTTCGATCCGTCGCCGTACCGCGGCTGACGCAGCTTGCACCATCTCGACAAGGCGCCTGCGGGCGCCTTTTTCGTGGCAGCGTGTCCGGTCAGGCGGCGCGCAGGCAGTCGACGATCTGCAGGCGGGCGGCCCGCCAGGCGGGGATGAAGCCGCCCACCACCCCCATCGCCAGCGCAAAGGCCAGCGCCTGCCAGGCGATGGTGGGCGTCAGCACGAAGCGGAAGGCCAGTTCGGCAAAGGTCTGGAAGTTGGTGGTCGACACATCCACCGCCTGCATGGCACTGGCCACCGCCAGCCCCACCACGCCGCCGATGGCCGACAGCAGCAGGCTTTCCACCAGGAAGGCTGCCAGCACCGCGCCGCGCCGGAAGCCCAGCGCCCGCAGCGTGCCGATCTCGCCGGTGCGCTGCGCCACGGCGGCGAACATGGTGATCATCGCCCCCACCACCGCGCCGATGGAGAAGATCACCGCCAAGCTCAAGCCCAGGATGTTGATGAAGGTGGCCAGCGCCTCGCTCTGCTCGGCATAGAAGCGGATCTCGGGCTTGGCCTCCAGCGCCAGCCGCGGGTCGGTCTCGATGCGGGCGCGCACCGTGTCGAACTGGCTGCTGTCGGCCAGCCGGAACACCGTGATGGCGAATGTCGTGCGGCGGAAGGCCTGGAGCATCTGCTCCACATCGCCCCAGATCTCGGAGTCGAAGCCGCTGCGGCCCGAGTCATAGCGGCCGACGATCAGCCAGTCGCGCCCGGCAAAGCGCAGGCTGGCGCCGATGTCGATGCCGGCAAAGCCGCTGGCCGTGCTGCTGCCCACCACGATCTCGCTGGTGCCGGGGCGGAACATCCGGCCTTCGACGATGCGCACCCCCGGGCGCAGCTGCAGGCCGGTGGCCGAGGTGCCACGCACCGTCACATTGCTGGGCTTGCCGTTGCTGCGCTTGGGCAGGTTGATCAGCACCACCGTTTCGGCGCTGAGCAGCGGGCGGCCCAGCGCGTCGGTGGCGATGCCGGGCAGGGTGGACAGGATGGCGGCCTGGCGGCGCTCGATGGCGCTGTTGATCTCGGCGCCAGCGCCTTGGCGCAGCACCATCACGTTGTCGGGCTGGCCGGTGGCCACCAGGGTGCTGCGGATGCCCTCGCTCATCATCAGCACGGTGGCGAACACATAGACCACCAGCGCCATGCCCCCGGCCGTCAGCAACGTGGTGACGCGACGCACCCACAGGTTGCGGGCGATGTAGCTGAACGGAACCGTGCGCATGCCGCGTCAGCCCACGTGGCGCAAGCCGTTGACGATGTCGATGCGCCCCATGCGCCAGGCGGGCCAGGCGGCGGCGACCAGGCCAACCACCAGCGCGGCCACCAACTGCAGCGCCATCGTCAGCGTCGACACCTGAAAGATCGGGAACAGCGTGCCCGCCGCACTGCGGAAGGCGGCTGCCAGCGGCCAGGTCAGCAGCAGCCCGGCCACACCGCCGATGGCAGCGATCAACAGGCTCTCGCCCAGCAGCAGCCGCACCACGAAGCCGGGCGGAAAGCCCAGCGCCTTCAGCGTGGCGTATTCGGCCAGCCGCTCGCGGGCGGTCATGGTCATGGTGTTGGCCATCACCGCCATGATGATGACCACGATGATCAGGCTGACCGCCTGCACCGCCACCAGGATGGCCTCGCTCATCGACACAAAGCTGAGCTGGAAGGCGGCTTCGGTCTCGGTCATGGTCTCGGCCAGCGAGTTGGCGAACTGCCGGTCGATGCGCTGGCCCACGGCCGCGGCGTTGGCCGGCTCGTCGATGCCGACGATGTAGACCCCCACCGCATTGCCGCGCCCGGGCGACCGCTGGCGCACGCTCTCGTTGATGTAAGCCCAGTGCATCAGCAGCTGGCTCTCGTCGGTCTTGGCGTCGGCGCCGTCCCAGATGCCGCGCAGCGTGAAGGTCCAGGTGCCCGGGTAGAACGTGCCGCGCAGGGGGATCTGGTCGCCCACCTTCCAGCCGAACTTGGTCGCCAGCTTGCGGCCCACCAGCACGCCCTGCCGGTCGCGCAGAAAGGCCAGGCGCTCGGCATCGGGGATCTTGTACTCGGGGTAGAGCGGCAGGTAGGTGGCGGCATCCACCGCGAACTGCGGGAAGAAGTTGCGCTCGGTGATGTACACGCCGCCGAACCAGTTCGACCAGCTGATCTGGCGCACGCCCTCCACCGCGCGCAGGCGCTGGGCATAGTTCAGCGGCAGCGGAAAGGTCAGCGAGATGTTGCTGCGCACGATCAGCCGCGTGCTGCTGCTGCCTTCCACGCCGGCATACCAGGCGTCGACGATGGTGCGCAGCAGGCCGAAGGCGCAGATCGCCACCACCAGGCCCAGCACCGTGAGGCCGGTGCGCAGCTTGTGGCGGAAGGCGTTCTTCAGCAGCAGCCGGAAAACGAACATCTCAAGCCGGCTGGTCGTCGACCAGCACACCTTTCTCCAGGTGCACGATGCGCCCCGCCCGCGCCGCCGCCTTGGGGTCGTGCGTCACCATCACGATGGTCTTGCCCAGCTGCTGCACCAGTGCGTCCAGCAGGCCCAGCACCTCTTCACCGGTGGTGCGGTCCAGGTCGCCGGTGGGCTCGTCGGCCACGATCAGCGCCGGGTCGGTCACCAGGGCGCGGGCGATGGCCACCCGCTGCTGCTGGCCGCCCGACAGCTCGTTGGGGTAATGGTCGGCGCGGTCGTTCAGGCCCACCAGGTTCAGCACCTGGGCCACCCGCTGGTGCCGCTCTCGTGCGGACAGGCCGGTCAGCAGCAGCGGCAGCTCCACGTTGTCGAAGGCGCTCAGCACCGGCAGCAGGTTGTAGAACTGGAAGATGAAGCCGACGTTCGCCGCACGCCAGTCGGCCAGCGCGCCTTCGCCCAGCCGGGCGATGTCGACGCCGGCGATCTGGATGCTGCCGCTGCTGGGCTTGTCGATGCCGGCGATCAGGTTCAAGAGCGTGCTCTTGCCCGACCCGCTGGGGCCCATCAGCGCGACGAACTCGCCCTGCATCACGTCGAGTTCGATGTCCAGCAGCACGGGGATCGCCTGGCCGCCGCGCACATAGCCCTTGCTGAGGTGGCTGATGCGGATGAGGGGGGTCATTTCGCCGTGACCGTCACCAGCGCGCCCGCCGCCAGCTTGTCGCCCGGCGCCAGCACCACCCGCTCGCCGGATTTCAGCGTGCCGCCGGTCACCTCCTGCAGGTCGCCGATCTGGCGGCCCAGCGTCACCGGCACCAATTCCACCGTCTCGCCGCTCAGGCGAAAGACCACCGGCTTGCCATCGCGCTGCACCACCGCCTTGGGGTTGAGCGCGATCACCGGCTTCTGGTCGTCGGCGGTGGCCGGGCGCGACAGGAAGCTGACCTTGGCGCTCATCTCCGGCAGGATGCGCGCATCCAGGGCCTCGAAGCGGATCTTGGTCATCACCGTGGCCTTGGCCCGGTCGACCGTGGGCACGATGCGCGACACATTGCCGCGCAGGCGCAACTCGGGCAGCGCATCCAGCGTGATCTCCACCGGTTGCTCGGGCTTGATCCTGGCCACGTTGCTCTCGCTGACGTCGGCCTCCACCTCCAGCGTGCGCAGGTCGGCCATGGTCACCACCGCGCCCGAGGTGCCGCTGGCGCTGGAGAACGGCGTGATCATGTCGCCCACGTTGGCGTTCTTCACCAGCACCACGCCGTCGAACGGCGCGCGGATCTCGGTGTTGGCCTGGTTCACCTGCTGCACCCGCACCTGGGCCTGGCTCTGGGCGATGGCGGCCTGGGCCGTGGCCACCGCGGCCTGCTGGGTGGCCAGCGCGGAGCGGGCCACCGCCAGCCGGCGCGCTGCCGCGTCCACCGCCTGGGCCGAGATGAAGCCCTGGCCCTGCAGGGTCTGCTGGCGCTGCAGTTCCACCTCGGCATTGGCCAGTTCGGCGCGGGCCTGGCCCAGCGCCGCCTCGGCCTGGGCGCGCGCGGCCTGGGCCTGCACCACGCCGGCCTGGGTGGCGCCGACGGCGGCCAACACGTCGCTGGCGTCCAGCCGGCCGATCAGGTCACCTTGCTTGACCAGGCTGCCCTCGCGCACGTTCAGCTCCACCAGCCGGCCGGTGCCCTTGCTGGCCACGGCGGCGCGGCGCTGGGCCACCACATAGCCCGAGGCGGTGAGCTCGGTGTACTGCTGCGACGGGTAGGCGGCCAGCACTGCAGTGGATTGCACCGCCGCCTTGCGGGGTGCCAGGGCCAGTGCCGCCGCGCCGGCCAGCACCAGCGCGCCCAGCACCCAGGGCCAGCGGCGCCGGCGGCGTTGCAGTGGCGCGGCGCTGCGGTCGATGCGCAGGGCGGCCAGGGCGGGCGGTGTGGCGGCATCGGATGCGGAGGGAGCGATGGGCGCGTCGGCCATGGATGCTGCGGGCTGGAAGCCGGATCTGGGGGCCTGGAGCATGCCATGGCCGCCCCGGCGCCCTGGTGCGCGGGGTCAAGCGCCCGTGTTCAGGGCCGCCGCCAGAGCACCTTGCGGGTGTGGCCGCTCCAGGGCGCGCCGCCGCGCAATGCGGCGGCCAGCGCCGGGCCGTCTTCCACCCAGGTGCCGCCCAGGGCGGTGATGCCGCGGTCGAACAGCGGCTGCGGCAGGCAGCCGGCGCCCGGGCCCACCATGGCCACCGCATGGGCCTGGCCGCAATGCGCCAGCACGGCATCCAGGCTGTTGTTCAGCAGCACGGTGCTGGTCATCAGCACCTGCGGGCAGTCCCGCAGTGCGGCCGGGTCCAGCGTCACATCGAAGCCGGGGTGGGCACCGGCCAGGTCGGCGCGCAGTTCCACCACCGTCAGCCTGGCACCGCTGTCGGCGATCTGCCGCACCAGCGGCGGGAAGAAGCCGACCATGCCGATGCGCGCGCCGGCGGTGGGCACCAGGCCGCCGATGGAATCGGTGGCGTTGGGCGGCACGGTGCCGGCCCGGTCCAGCAGGTGGCGGCTCAGCGCATTCACCGCCGCAAAGCCCAGGGTGCGCTCGGCGCCCTGGCCGTCGCGCCACCGCCGGGCCAGGGCCAGGGCGTCGCTGCCCGCCAGCCGGGCGCCGTCCAGGCCGGCCAGCGCGGCCAGGGTGTCGTCCAGCAGCACATAGCTCAGCCCGATGGCGCCACTGTCGAGCTCCACCGCGGCAAACTCGCCGGCCTTGGTGCCTGTCCAGGGCACCGGGGGCAGGTGGATGGCGCGCACACGCGGCGCTGGTCCGGGGCCCAGGCGGGTCGCGATCCGCTGCAGCAGGTCGTCGGCGATGGTGGGTGCGGCGTGGCGCACGGTGGTGGGGTCGGCCATGGGTGCATCATGCCAACGGCGCGGGCCCTTGAAACCGGGTGCGCAGCCCCAAGTTGCCTTGGCGCAAGGCTCCCGCAGGCACCGCCGCCCCCACTGCCGCCCAATTTGCCGAACCTTTGTCGAACCTTTGTCGAACAACACCGAGATCGCCCCATGACCAAGCAAACCCACGCCTTCCAGGCCGAAGTCAAGCAGATCCTGCACCTCGTCACCCACTCGCTCTACAGCAACAAGGAGATCTTCCTGCGTGAGCTGGTCAGCAACGCCAGCGACGCCTGCGACAAGCTGCGGTTCGAGGCGCTGGACAACAACGCGTTGTACGAAGACCAGCCCAACCTGGAAGTGCGGGTGCTGTTCGACGCCGACGCCAAGACCATCACCATCCGCGACAACGGCATCGGCATGAGCGCCGAGGAAGCCGCCTCGCACCTGGGCACCATCGCCAAGAGCGGCACGCGCGAGTTCATGTCCAAGCTGGAGGGCGACCAGAAGAAGGACGCCAACCTGATCGGCCAGTTCGGGGTGGGCTTCTACTCGGGCTTCATCGTGGCCGACCGCATCACCGTGGAAACCCGCCGCGCCGGCGCGCCCGAGACCGAGGGCGTGCGCTGGAGCAGCGAAGGCACCGGTGAATACGAGCTGGAGACCATCCCGCGCGCCACCCGCGGCACCGATGTCACCCTGCACCTGCGCGATGAGGAGGCCGAGTTCCTCAGCACCTGGAAGCTGAAGTCCATCGTCAGCAAGTACTCCGACCACATCTCGCTGCCCATCCTGATGCAGAAGGAAGAGTGGGACGAAGAGGCCAGCAAGCAGGTCAAGAAGGACGATTGGGAGACGGTGAACAAGGCCGCTGCGCTGTGGGCCCGCAGCAAGAGCGACATCACCGACACCGAGTACCAGGATTTCTACAAGCAGATCAGCTACGACCAGGACGCACCGCTGGCCTACACCCACAACCGGGTCGAAGGCCGCAGCGAATACACCCAGCTGCTGTACGTGCCTGCCAAGGCGCCGTTCGACCTGTGGAACCGCGACAAGCGCGGCGGTGTGAAGCTGTACGTCAAGCGCGTGTTCATCATGGACGACGCCGAGGCGCTGATGCCGGTGTATCTGCGCTTCGTCAAGGGCGTGATCGACTCGGCCGACCTGCCGCTGAACGTCAGCCGTGAGCTGCTGCAGGAAAGCCGCGACGTGAAGGCCATCCGCGAGGGCAGCACCAAGCGCGTGTTGGGCATGCTGGAGAGCCTGGCCGACAGCGAGGACGCCGACGAGCGCGCCAAGTACCTGAAGTTCTGGGGCGAATTCGGCGCGGTGCTCAAGGAAGGCATCGGCGAAGACTTCGCCAACCGCGAGCGCCTGGCCAAGCTGTTCCGCTTTGCCAGCACCCAGGCGGACGAGGGCGTGTCGTTCGCCGACTACGTGGGCCGCATGAAAGAAGGCCAGGACAAGATCTACGTCATCGCCGCCGACAGCCTGGCCGGCGCCAAGGCCAGCCCGCAGCTGGAGATCTTCAAGAAGAAGGGCATCGAGGTGCTGCTGCTCATCGACCGCGTCGACGAGTGGATGTTGAGCCACCTCTATGAATTCGAGGGCAAGGAGCTGCAGAGCGTGGCCAAGGGCGCGGTCGACCTGGACAAACTGCTCGACGACGACGAGAAGAAGGCCGCTGAAGCCGTGGCCGAGGGCTTCAAGCCCACGCTGGACAAGCTGAAGGCCGCACTGGCCGACCGGGCCAAGGACGTGCGCGTGACCACCCGCCTGGTCGATTCCCCCGCCTGCCTGGTGGCCGAAGAGGGCGACATGAGCGGCCACCTGGCCCGCATGCTCAAGCAGGCTGGCCAGTCGGCGCCCAAGAGCCAGCCGATCCTGGAAGTCAATGCCGAGCATGCGCTGGTCCAGCGCATGGCCGCCCTGGCCGACGATGGCGCCCGCTTCGACGACCTGGCGCACATCCTGTTCGACCAGGCGCTGCTGGCCGAGGGTGGCCAGCTGGAGGACCCGGCGGCTTATGTGGCGCGGGTCACCAAGCTGCTGGCGGCCTGACAGTCAGCCGATGAACTCCAGATCGAGGGCTGGCTCGGCCATCGCCTCGATCTGCTCGCGCAGCTGCACCGTCTGCTGGCTCCAGTAGTTGGGCGTGCCGAACCAGGGGAACGCGGCCGGAAACGCCGGGTCGCCCCAGCGCTCGGCCAGCCAGGCGCTGTGGTGCACCATGCGCAGGGTGCGCAGCGGCTCGATCAACGCGATCTCGCGTGCGTCGAAGTCGCGGATCTGCCGGTAGCCCTGCAGCACCGCGATCAGCTGGCTGCGCATCGCGTCGCGGCTGCCCGACAGCAGCATCCACAGGTCCTGCACCGCCGGGCCGGTGACGGCGTCGTCCAGGTCGACGATGTGCGGGCCACCGGCGTCGCCTTCGTCGCGCCAGAGGATGTTGCCGGGGTGGCAGTCACCATGCAGGCGGATCGGTGTGAAGGGCACTGCGGCCAGCGCCGCATCCGCCATCGCCACCGCCTGCTGGCAGGTGCCGCGCCACGCATCCACCTGCGCCGGGCCGACGCAGTCCAGCGCCAGCACCCGGGCCAGGGCCTGGTGGCCGAAGGTGTGGGCGTCCAGCCGGCGGCGGTGCATGAACGGCCGCTGCGCGCCCACCGCATGCAGCCGGCCGATGAAGCGGCCCAGCCAGCGCAGGGTGTCGGGTTGGTCCAGCTCGGGGCCGTGGCCGGCGCGGCGTGGGTACACCGCCAGGCGGAATGGCTGACCGCCGATGTCGGCATGGGCCAGCGTGGCGCCCGCCGGGTGGTCCGCCACATCGTCCACACCCCGGCCCATCAGCGGCAGCGGCGCCACCACCGGCACCTCGGCGGCGTGCAGTTCGGCGGCGAAGGCATGCTCCTCGGCGATCTGTGCATCGGACCAGCGGCCCGGGCGGTAGAACTTGGCCACCACCGCGCCGCCGTCTTCCAGGATCACCTGGAACACCCGGTTCTCGTAGCTGTTGAGCTGCAGCAGCCGACCGTCTCCGCGCTGGCCCACGGCGTCCAGCGCGTCCAGCACGGCCTGGGGTGTCAGGTGGTCGAATGGGTGGCCGCTGCCGCCCGCCGGCCCGGCGCCGGGCTCAGTGCTGGAAGGGCTGGTGCCGGGCGGGTGCGGGGTCATCCGACACCATACCAGCCGGCACCAAGTCGGATTCGGCCATGCCGCGCACGTCGCGCAGGTCGCCTTGGCCCGATTCCAGCTCGCGGCGCGAGCCAGACGAGAAGAAGGAATCGTGGAAGCTCATCGAGTCTTGCCACAGCGTGCTGCGCTCACGCCGGCGCGAGGTGCTGGCCGCGCTGCTGGCAGCCCCCGGCATCGGCGATGTGCCGTTGGCCGGCTGGGGCCCGCGCGATGCATTGCTGCCCAGCGGCACCAGCAATTGCAGTTCGGGAATCGACGGCAGGTGGTCGGCCGGGCAGCGCAGGTAGCGTACCCGGCAGGCCGCCAGCACCGCCTGCTTGATGCGGGTGGACCGCCCCGGCGGGCCGCCGCGGTCGTAGCTGAGGTCGATGGCGGCCAGCACCCGCCCGTTGGCGCTGCACACCGCAAAGGTGACGTGGTTGGCACCCAGCAGGTCGAACCAGTAGCGCACGGATTGGGGGTCGGCCGGCTGGCAGAGGCGCACCAGGGGCAACTTGGCCAGCACGGTGTGGTGCGGCAGAGCGTCGCGCAGTTGCCGGTACACCCGGCGCTCGTCGGCCGTGAACACCGGACGCGGCAGCAGGTCCCATTCCACCGGCAGCGGCGGCGGCCCGGCCGGGCGGCGCAGCGCCTGCAGCAGCCACAGCCCCGCCAGCGTGGCAAGCACCGCCAGCGCCGCAGTGGCAATGAACCAGGGAAGGTGCTGCTGCATGGGGCCTGCGGACAGGAGGGTGGGTGGCGACCAGATGCGGGATCGCACCCGCTGCAAAGACGAAAAAGTGGCAAACCGATATTACATGGGCGCAGTCCCCGTCCGCACCATCCGTCCCGGTGGTCGCTGGCGGGTCATGCCACACGACCTGGGGGGTCGGCAGCTTGCCAGCTGGGCAGGCAGCCGGTTCAGCGGGGCCACAGCGCCCAGACCTGCAGGGGCTGCTTCATGCGGCCGGCCTGTTGCTCGGCGACCTGCCCGGCGCCCCAGAAGTAGTCGATGCGCACCGCGCCGGTGATGGCGCTGCCGGTGTCCTGGGCCATCACCAGGCGGCGCAGCGGCGTGGCCGCCAGCGGCTCGGTGGTGCTGATCCACAGCGGGGTGCCGTAGGGCACGGCCTGCGGATCCACCGCCACCGACCGGCCGGCGGTCAGCGGCACGCCCTGGGCGCCGCGCGGGCCAGCACCGTCGTCGGGCAGCGGCTCTTCCTTGAAGAACACCACCCGCGGGTTGGCCCACATCATCTGCTGCAGCCGCGCCGCGCCTGCCTGCTGGCCCCACTGGCGGATGGCCGGCCAGCTGGCACCGTCGGGCCGCAGTTCGCCCTGGTCGATCAGCCAGCGGCCCACCGACCGGTAGGGCTGGTCGTTGTGGCCGGCAAAGGCCAGGCGCACCGTCTGCACGCTGCCGTCGGGCTCGGTGATGCGCAGCCGGCCCGACCCCTGGATCTGCAGCACCAGCGCGTCCAGCGGGCTGGCCACCCAGGCGATCACCTGGCGGCGCAGCGCAGCCTGCGCGGCGGGCAGGGTGTCGATCTGCTGGCGGGTGTACCAGGGGTTGCGCTGCGCCAGGTCGGCCGGCGGGCGGTGCAGCGGCACCGCAAACCCAGGCTGGGCTGTTCGGGTGGCGGCCACCAGGGGTTCGAAGTAGCCGGTGGCCAGGCCGGTGGTCTGGCCGTCCAGCGATTCCAGTCGGTAGGGCTGCAGTTCGCGCCGCAGGAACTGCCAGGCAAAGCTGTCGTCGGGCGGCGTGAAGGCCAGCGCGCGGGCGCACACCGCCGCCCAGCCTGGCGCCGGCCTGGCGCAGCCGGCGCGCAAGGCCGGCCACAGCGCGGCGGGCTGGTCTTCGGCCAGGCCGGGCAGGTTGGACCAGTCCACCGGCACCCAGCGCGCGCGCGGGCGCAGCAAGGGTTCGACAGGGCTGGCTGGCGGCGGGTCGGGCAGTGCGGCGGGGGCCGTGGCGGGCGCGCTGGTGGGTGCGCTGGTGGGCGCGCTGTCTGGCCCCTGGGCGGGCGGTGGGCGCACCGCGCAGCCGGTGGTGAGCGTCGCTGCCGACGCCACCACCACGGCCACCAGCATGGCCAAGGCGGCCCGGGATAATCCGCCCATGTGGTTGATTCTTCTGGAAGCGCTGGGCGCCGGGCTGATCCTGGTGGTGATTGTCTGGTGGACGATGTTCTCGGGCCGCCGTGGCGGCGAGCGGCCCGTCGATCCTGCAGACCCGCCCCCCGACCCGCCGCCAACACAGCGGCCCGACGACCCACCGGCGCGCTGAGCCTGCCCCGTCATGCCAGCAGCCCGTGGCTGGCCAGCTGCTCCCGCGTGCGGTCGGCACTGCCGCGCGGCACCCGGCCGGTCAGGGCCAGCCCCGCGCCGCTGGCGGCCATGCGGGCAAACAGGCTGCGCACCGCGTCGGCATCCACCGCGTCCATGCGGGCCAGCCAGTCGGCGCGCTGGCGCAGGCGCCCCAGCACCAGGGCGTCCAGCGCCGCTTCTTCCAGCCGCCGGCCGGGCTTTTCCAGCCCGCGCAGGCGCCGCACCCGGATCTGGTTCTTGGCGCGCGTCAGGTCGTCGGGCGCCACCTGGTGGGCCTGGGCCGCCAGCAGGCCGCCCAGCGCGGCCATGCACTCGTCCAGCTGGGCCGGGCTGGTGCTGGCCTCGATGATGAACTGGCCGCCGCTGTCGATCAGGTCGGCCGAGCAGGCGGCGTAATAGACCAGGCCGCGCTGCTCGCGCAGCTGGTCCATCAGCGGCGAGCTCATGCCCTCGCCCAGCAGCGCTGCGGCCACCGCGGCGGTGGGGTCGTCGGCCTGCATCGGCGCCACCGGGAAGCCCAGCACCAGATGGGTCTGGCTGCTGCCGGCCATGGCGCGCTGGCGCACGCCGCCCAGCCACGGCGGGGCGGTCAGCGCGTTCGGCAGGCCGGCGGGCATGCTGCCGAAGCTGTCTTCGGCCTCGCGCAGCAGCAGCGCGGCATTCACCGGCCCGGCCACCGCCACCACCAGGTTGGTGCCGGTGTAGTGCTGCGCCACATGGTCGACCAGGTCGGCCCGGCTGAAGCGCTCGATGTTGGCGCGGGTGCCGATCACCGGCTGGGCCAGCGGGTGCAGGCCCCAGGCGGCGCGGTCCATCAGCTTGAAGCCGGTGGACATCGGGTCGTCCTCGTCTTCGGTGTACTCATGCAGCAGCACTGACCGCTCGCGTTCGAACTCGGCCTCGGGGAAGGTGGCGTGGCGCACGATGTCGGCCAGCATGCGCAGCAGGCGCGGCGCGTGCGCGGCCAGGCCGCGCATGTGGAAGGCGGTGTGGTCCTTGTCGGTGTGGGCGTTGACCTCGGCGCCCAGGCGCTCGGCGTCCAGGTTGATCTGGCGCGCGTCCCGCGTGGCCGTGCCCTTGAAGGCCATGTGCTCGATGACATGGCCGATGCCGTTGCGGCGGCGCCCTTCATGCCCGCTGCCGCAGCGCACGAACACGCTGACGCTGCAGGTCTGCAGTTGCGGCAGGTGCAGCAGCACCACGCGCACGCCATTGGCCAGTGTGTGCAGGCGGGTGTCGGCCGTCACTGGTGCACCCTTGGGCCTGCGGCCCGTCCCGCCGAGCGGGAATGAGCCCCTACGGGCGGCCGGGCGGGGCTCATGCGCTGCGGTCCGGCAGCAGGAAGCTGCGCGGCGACTGCCGCAGTCGCCGCCCGATGGCGCTGTACAGCCGGCGCCGGTCGGCCAGGGTGATGCCGCGCGAGCGCAGCGCCACCTTCAGCGCCAGCCAGAAACTCACGCCCAGGTTCAGCAGGCCGGTGGCCACCAGGCCGGCCACGCACCACCAGAACGCGGGCTCGGCCACGATCTGCCAGCCCAGCGTGCTGGCCGCTGCCGCCAGCTGGCCAGTGCCCAGGGTGACATGGCGCACATCCAGCGGGACGCCCACGAAGGCCAGCAGCACCGGCACCAGGCCCAGCAGCAGCCCCAGCGACACATTGGCGGCAATGCCCGAGATGTTGCCGCGCCACCAGATCGACCAGCGCAGCGCCCGGTTGGCGCCCAGCCGCGCGACGATGCCGGGGTGGTGCGCCAGGGCACTGTCGAGCCGGCGGTAGACGAACCAGTTCTCCACCCAGCCGGCGATCAGGCTGCTGGCGAACAGCAGCACGCCGGTGAAGGCGGCGAACAGCGCGGTGGGGCCCAGCAGGGTGAGCGAATGCAGCACGTAGTGCGCGCTCTTGTCGCTGACCAGGGGGGCGCCCATCAGCCGCCAGGCCGCCCACTGCACCACCAGCACCACCGGGATCACCGCGGCGATGTTGCCGACTATGCCGGCAAACTGCGACCGCACCAGGTGCGTCACCTCGTCGACGAAGCCGTCGATGGCCGCTGCTTCGTGGGTGGCGGTGTCGGCGTCGCTGGTGTCGGCGTGGCCGGCGCTGATGTGCAGCGCACCCAGCTTCTCGGCCATGGCCGGTGCTGTCATCGCCGGCTGCTTGGTGGCCACCGTCCAGTGCAGCAGGTGCACGATCAGAAAGCTGACGGCGTAGTTCATCCCGGCGCCGAAGCCGGCCCAGAACGGCGCCAGGCCCAGCGCCAGAATGGCGAACTTGGCGAACGTGGTGCCGCCGATGATGGCGCCGCCACCGGCGGCGGCCCGCAGCATGGCGCGGTATTCGTCGCGGTTGCGGGTGATGTAGTGCTCGCCGGTCTCGGCATGGCGCTCGGCCACCTTGCGCGCCATCAGCGAGTACTGGCGGCCCAGCAGCGCGCGCAGGCTGCGGCGCTTGCGCGACAAGCCCACCAGGGTCACCAGCAGTTGCTGCAGCTCGCGCTGCGGCGTGTCCGACAGGGCCAGGTCGACCAACGCTTCCAGGCGGTCGCAGCGGGCCTGCAACTGCTCCACCTCGAACATGATGTTGACCGAGACGCCGTGCGCCTCCAGGTGGTCGGGCACGCTGGCGGCCGCGGCGCGGCAGCGCTGGACCAGGGCGCGCAGGTAGGTGGCGTGCTGCGCGGTGGCGGTGGCGTCGCCGGCCACCAGCGCATCCACCAGCGCTTCGCTCGCCCGCGCCAACTGTTCGAACGGGCGGTCGGCGAGCAGTTCGGCCCCCATGCGGTGGCGCAGCGCGGGCGCAAAGGCCGCCGCCCGGATGGCGCTGACCAGCCAGGTCAGGGCCTGCAGCAGCGGGGCGCGCCAGTCGTCCACGCTGCCGGGCGCAGCGCTGCTGTCGGCGGCGGCCCCCTGGCCGCCCGCGGCGCTGCCACGCGCTGCCGACAGCAGGGTGGCCAGGCGCGCCAGCGTGGTGGCGTCGATGGCGGCCAGCCAGGTCGCATCGTCGTCGCTGCGGAACAGCAGCTGGAACAAGGCCGCGCCGTCGTCGGTGTCGGGCGTGCCGGGCAGGAACCGCAGCGCCAGCCGCTCGACCACCTCGCCCCACAGGTCACGCCGGGCGGTGAAGCCGAAATCGGCCAGCAGCGCGGCCAGGTCGGTCTCGCGCCAGAAGCGGCCCAGCAGCGCCACGATGCGCGCCCGTGGCTCGGGGTTGCGCTCCAGCATGTTCAGCAGGTGCCTCAGGCGCAGCACCGGCCTGGGCGTGTTGCCAGCCTCGGCGTCGTCCTGGCCATGTCGCAGCCACTCGATCAGCCGCACCAGCCAGGTGTGGCGCTCGGGGCGGCTGGCCTTCGGGTCGGCGGCGTTGAGCAGCGCCGTCAGGTCCCAATGGGCCGTGCTCATGGCCAGGGCCGGCGCCCGGGGCGCGTGGTCCGCCGCATCAATGCAAGGCGGCCGCGTCGGCCAGGGCAAATTCGGGCACCGGGGACTCGAACCAGTGCGCGTCTTCGGTGATGCAGAAGAAGCGCCCGTGCATCGACCCCTGTGGCGTGGCGATCTGCGCCCAGCTGGTGTATTCGAACTGTTCACCGGGCTTGAGCAGCGGCTGGTGGCCTACCACGCCCAGGCCGCGTACCTCCTGCACGCCGCCGCGGTAGTCGGTGATCTGCCAGTGGCGGGCCACCAGTTGCGCCGGTACATCGCCGGTGTTGCGGATGGTGACGGTGTAGGCAAAACCGTAGAGCTGCTGCGCGGCATCGGTCTGATCGGGCAGCGGGCGCACGGCCACGGTGGAGGAGAAGCGGGGTTGGGCCATGAGGGACATTCTAGGAACCAAGTGAAAATCCGGCGGATCTCACGACCACCCACCCCATGCCCCGCACCTTCCGCATCGCCCCCAGCCTGCTTTCGGCCGACTTCGCCCAGTTGGGTGCCGAGGTGAAGAAGGTCGTGGCCGCCGGCGCCGACTGGATCCACTTCGACGTGATGGACAACCACTACGTGCCCAACC
>JBBAPL010000006.1:23339-74309 GCA_040400895.1 Aquabacterium sp. | reverse complement strand
CACCAGCGAGGCACTCGCTGCACGCACAGGTGGTGGCAGGACGAGGCCGGTGGGTAACTGGCCGACGCAGGTAAGGGGAAGGAGGGCCGGCAGGCCCGGGGGGACACGGAGTCGGCCAGTTGCCCGCCGGCCTCGTCGTTGCACAAGACGACGAACGTCCGCATCTCGAGAACAACGAAGGCAGCAATGAGCCCGAAGCTGCCAATCTGCTGTGGAAACTGCCCCCGGCCAAGACGCTCGGCAGCATCGTGGGACGCTTGGTTGCTGCTTGGCTTCGGGCATGCCCGGTGGTCGGCATGGGGTGGCCGCCATATGCTGGATGCATGACATCAGCCACCAACCCCTCTACCAACCTGACCGGCCTGCGGGTGCTGCTCACCCAGGCCGACATTTTCATGGGCCCGGTGCTGACCGAAGTGTTCACCGCGCAGGGGGCCACCGTCATCACAGACACCCGCCCGCTGGCCGACGAACCCGCTGCCGCCGCCGCGGCCGTGGCAGCCGCCGGCCAGGTGGACGTGCTGCTGCTGCACCTGGCGCTGCCGGCGCCGGCCACCGCCGCGCAGGACATCGGCGACGCCGAATGGCGCAGCGTGTTCGCCCACATGGTCGACCCGATGCCGCGTCTGGTGGCCGCGGTGCTGCCGCAGATGCTGGCGCGCAAGTCCGGCCGCATCCTGCTGATGGGCAGCGCCGCCGCGCTGCGCGGCCAGAAGCGCACCGGCAGCTACAGCGCGGCGCGCGGCGCGCAGCTGGCCTACATGCAGTCGGTGGCGCTGGAACTGGCGCCGCAGAACATCCAGTTCAACGCCATTGCGCAGAACCTCGTCGCCAACCCGACCTACTTTCCACCCAGTCTGCAGGCCAACCCCCGCTTCCAGGAGCGCCTGGCGCGCGAGGTGCCGCTGGGCCGGCTGGTGAGCGCCGAAGAGGACGCGCTGTTCGCCGCCTACCTGTGCAGCCCGGCGGCGGCCTGCTTCGTTGGCCAGGTGTTCCCGGTCAGCGGCGGCTGGGCGCTGAAGTAGCTGCCGAGCCGTTGACGGTCAGGCCGCCCGTCAGGCAGCCTGCGCTTCGTCAGTTCTTGACAACCTCGTTGATCTCGATGCTCACGCCGCGGGCGGTGTTGGCCACCGGCGCCGACTGGCCTGTCAGGTCACCTGCCGTTGGCATGGCCTGGCCGCTCTTGCTGATGCGCGCGCCAATGACCACCTGGGGGTGCAGCGACAGCCGCATCTGAGGCGCCATGGCGGTGCTGTCGTCGAGCTTGAAATCCAGCGGCAGGTCTTTCACCTGGTGGCGCAGGATGGCCAGCGGCATGCGCGGCCCTTCAGCCGCACGGGCAAAGATGAAGACGGTGTCGCCCGGTTGCACCTGCTGCGCCAACGCCGGCGCCAGGCGCACGCTGCCCTGCACGCCCGCTGCCTGCGCCGCCGGGCCGGCGGCCGCTTGCGCCGCAGTCGGTGCGGCAGCTGTCGATGCACCTGGGGCAACCGCCACGGCAGCCGTCGCGGCAGCTGGCGGCATGCCGCCTTGCTGTCTGGCCTCGGCGATGCCCTCTTTCACCTGCTTCAAGAATTCGCTGCCCGGCGGCGAGACCGCGACCAGGCGCTCCCAGTGGCGCACGGCGGCCGGGAAATCGCGTGCCTCGAATGCGGCCGTGCCAGCCAGCGCCAGCGCCTTGGGGTTGTCGGGTTCGAGCTTCAATGCACGGGCGATCCACTGCGCCGGCTCGCCTTGCAGACTGCGGTTGTTCTGCACCGCCAGCGTATCGGCGTAATCGGCCATCAGGCGGGCATCGGTCTGCAGCAGCGTGCCGGTGCTCTTGAAGGCTGCCAGGGCCTTGTCGTGCTGGCCCAGGCGGGCATAGCTGCGCGCCAGCATCGCCCAACCCTCGGTGTTTTCGGGCTCCGACTTCAGGCGTTGCGCGAGCTGTTCAATCGCCGCGGCGAATTGGGCTTCTTCATCGCCGCTGGCCTCGGTGCCGGGACCGTTGCTGCCAGCGATCACCGTGTTGCCGGGCGAGCCGGTGTACGCGTAGCCGGCCACTGCCAGGCCGACGATGCCGGCCACCAGCAACGCCACCAGCTTGCCGCTGGGCCGCGGCTCGCTGGTGACCGTGCTGCCGGAGGTGCCGGACGCCGTGTCGATCGCCGACTCTGGTTGCGCCAGCACCTTGTCGAGCAGCTGGCGCTCCAGCCGCTTCTTGGCCGCTGCGTAGGCGGCGGCGTTCAGCGTGCCGGCGGTGTGCTGGGCCTGCAACTGCTGCAACTGCAGGCGCAGGCCTGGGATGTCGTTGTTCATGGGCGTTTCAGCTGCGCGGCCGGTCGGCTGGTGCGTCGTCGTTCTCGTCGGGTTCGAATTGGTCGGCCGGCAGCCGGTTGCGCCGGCGCAGCATCCACCACAACCCCAGCAGGCCGCTCGCCAGAAACACGAACGGGCCGAACCACAACAACACGGTGGTGGTCTTCAGTGGTGGCCGGTACAGCACAAAGTCGCCATAACGCGCCGTCATGTAGTCGAACACCTGGCGGTCGGTCTGGCCGCTGCGCAGCATCTCGCGCACCTGGTTGCGCAGGTCGACGGCCAGGTCGGCGTTGGACGCGGCGATGGTCTCGTTCTGGCACACCAGGCAGCGCAGCTCGGCCGACAGGCGCATCACATGCGCCTCCAGCGTCGGGTCTGCGCTGGCGGGCGCGGCTTCCTTGCCGTGGGCCGGCAGGGCCATCGCCAGCATCGTGCACAACCCCCAGGCCAGGGCCAGGAAAGGTGCGCGGACCCGCTCGCGCCACACCCAATCAACCCGCATCCTGCAACTCCTTGAGCAGCGGCTCGATGCGGTTGCGCACCACGTCGGCGGTGAGCGGGCCGGTGTGCTTGTAGCGGATGACGCCCCGGCGGTCGATGATGAAGGTCTCGGGCACGCCGTAGACGCCGAAATCGATGCCCACGCGGCCATTGGCGTCGACCAGGGTGGCGGTGTAAGGGTCGCCCAGATTGGCGAGCCAGCCCTGGGCCGCCTGGGTCTGGTCCTTGTAGTTCAGGCCGTACACCGGCACCAGCTTGCGCCGGGCGATGTCGATGACCAGCGGGTGCTCTTCGCGGCAGGGCGCACACCAGCTGGCCCAGACGTTGAGCATCCACACCTTGCCCAGCAGGTCGTTGCGGCCCACCGTCTGCGCCGGGTCGTCCAGGCGCGGCAGCTGGAAGGCGGGCGCCGGCTTGCCGACCAGCGGCGACGGCACCTCACGCGGGTTCAGGCCCAGGCCGACGAACAGGAACGCCAGCACGCCCAGGAAGATGCCCATCGGCACCAAGTAGCGCAGCACTTTCATCACGCGGCAGAGACAACACCGGCGTTGTCCAGTGCGTCGCGCGTGGCGCGGGCGCGGTAGCGCCGGTCAGTCACCGCCCACATGCCGCCCAGGCCCATGAACAGGCAACCCACCCAGATCCAGGACACGAAGGGCTTGACCCAGATGCGCACCAGCCACTTGCCACTGGCCAGCGGCTCGCCCAGCTGCACATACAGGTCGCCATGGACGCGGCTGTCGATGGCGGCCTCGGTCATCGGGTTGCGTTGCACCTTGTAGACGCGCTTCTCGGGGTACATCTCCGACACCTGCACCCCGCCGCGTGTGACCACCAGGTGGCCGCGCATGGCCTGGTAGTTGGGCCCGGTGACCGGCTGCGTGCCTTGGTAGGTGAAGGTGTAGCCGTTGACCGTGGTGCTGTCTCCCGGGGCCATGGCGACGTCGCGCTCGATGTCGTAGGTGCCGACCATGGTGACGCCGAAGACGAACACCGCCACGCCCACATGCGCCACCATCATGCCCACCGTGGCCCGCGGGACCTGGCCCAAGCGGTGCAGCACATTGGCCCGCATGCCGCCGCTGGGCCGCACGCGCTCCCACAGCTCGGTCAGCACCGAGAAGACGATCCAGTAGGCCATCAGCAGCCCGACGACCGAGCCCAGGCCGATGCGCCCGCCGATCCAGGCGGTCAGCGCCGCGCTGACCACCGTGACACCGGCCGCCCAGCGCAGGCGCACCGCCAGCGCCGGCAGGGCATCGTTCTTCCAGCGCGCCAGCGGCCCCACACCCATGAAGAACACCAGCACCGCCATGATCGGCACGTACACCGCGTCGAAGTACGGCGCGCCCACCGAGATCTTGCCCAGACCCAGCGCGTCCAGCATCAGCGGGTACAGCGTGCCCAGCATGACCGCGGCCATGGCCACGATCAACAGCACGTTGTTGGCCAGCAGCATGCTTTCGCGCGAGACCGAGGTGAAGCGTGCGCCCAGCCCCACCTTGGGCGCACGCCAGGCATACAGCGCCAGCGCGGCACCCACGGTGATGGCCAGCATCACCAGGATGAAGGCGCCGCGCGCCGGGTCGGACGCGAATGAGTGCACCGAGGTGATCACGCCCGAGCGGACCAGGAAGGTGCCCAGCAGCGCCAGCGAATAGCCCATGATCGCCAGCAGCACCGTCCAGCTCTTGAAGCTGCCGCGCTTTTCAGTCACGGCCAATGAGTGGATCAGCGCCGTGGCCACCAGCCAGGGCATGAACGACGCGTTCTCGACCGCGTCCCAGAACCACCAGCCGCCCCAGCCCAGCTCGTAGTAGGCCCACCAGCTGCCCAGCGCGATGCCGAAGGTGAGGAAGGCCCAGGCCACCGTGGTCCAGGGGCGGCTCCAGCGCGCCCACTGGGCGTCGAGGTTGCCGCCGATGAGGGCCGCCACCGCAAAGGCAAACGCCACCGACATGCCCACGTAGCCCATGTACAGCATCGGCGGGTGGAAGATCATGCCCGGGTCCTGCAACTGCGGGTTCAGGTCGCGGCCGTCGGCCGGCACCGGGAACAGCCGGTCGAAGGGGTTGGAGGTGAACAGCACGAACAGCAGGAAGCTCAGCGTCAGCAGCCCCATCACCGCCAGGATGCGCGACAGCACCGGCAGCGGCAGGTTCTTGCTGAAGCTGGCCACCGCCCAGGCCCAGCCGGCCTGCATCAGCAGCCACAGCAGCAGGCTGCCTTCATGGCTGCCCCACGACGCCGCGATGCGGTACATCAGCGGCAACTGCGAATTGGAGTGCGAGGCGACGTTCAGCACCGAAAAGTCGTTGTTGATGAAGCTGACCATCAGGCAGCCATAGGCCACGACGATCAGGCCCAGCAGCACGTGCGTGGCCGGTCGGGCCAGCGCCATCCAGTCGGCGCGCCCGCGCTGGGCGCCGATCAGCGGCAAGGTGCCCAGCACCAGGGTGACGCCCACCGCCAGCCACAGGGCGAAATGGCCTGCGTCGGCGATCATGGCTGCTTGCCCGCGCCGTAGGTGCCGGCGCCGGCGCTATCGGCCTGGGCCGGTTGCCCCATCGTCAGCTCCAGCCGGCTCTGGCCCTTCTGCGCGCGCTTCAGGGCGTCGGCGGCCTCGGGCGGCATGTAGTTCTCGTCGTGCTTGGCCAGCACCTCGCGCGCCACGAACACGCCGTTCTCCAGCTGCCCCTGGGCGACCACGCCCTTGCCTTCCTGGAACAGGTCGGGCAGAAGGCCCTCATAGCGCACCGGCACGGTCTTGGCGGTGTCGGTGACGATGAAGCTCACCTTCAGCCCGTCCCGCTGGACGGTGCCGGCCTGCACCAGGCCGCCCACCCGGAAGGTGCGGTTGCTGGGCGCCTCTTTGGCGACCACCTGGGTGGGTGAATAAAAGAACACCATGTTGCTCTGGAATGCGTTGAGCACCAGGGCGACCACGATGCCAGTGGCCGACAGCAGGCCCATGGCAATGGCCAGGCGTTTTTGGCGCGGTTTCATCAATCGTCCTCGTCGGTCTCGGTCTGTCTTGCGGCCTGCTGCAGGGCAAGGCGGTGGCGCTGGCGGGCCAGCAGCGGCTCAGCCAGCATGGCCAGCAGCGCCACGGTGTACGACCCCCACACGTAGAAGCCGTAGCCGCCCATGTGGAAGAACTCTTGCGCGCTGCCCCAGTTCATGGCTTGTTCGTCCTTCCGAGCAGCGCTGTCACCCACCCTGCATGGCCTTCGCGCTCGATGATGTGGGCTCGGGTGCGCATGAAGACGACGGCAAACGCGTAGGCCCAGAACGCCACCGTCATCAGCAGCATCGCGGTGAGCATGGTGCTGGCCATCTTGGGGGCCGCCGTCACGCTGATGGTGGCGCCTTGGTGCAGGGTGTTCCACCATTTCACCGAGAAATAGATGATCGGCACGTTGATGCTGCCCACCAGCGCCAACAGGGCACCGGCTTGGTCGGCGCGGCGGCGGTCGTCGATGGCATTGACCAGGGCGATGTAGCCTAGATACAGAAACAGCAGGATCAGTTCCGTCGTCAGCCGCGCGTCCCACACCCAGTAGGCGCCCCAGGTCGGCCGGCCCCACAGCGCGCCGGTCCACAGCGCCAGGAAGGTGAACATCGCGCCGGTGGGTGCGATCGACTGCGCCACCATCGACGCCAGCCGCGCCTTGAAGGCCCAGCCGATGCTGGCCCAGAAGGCCATCACCAGGTAGAGCAGCATCGACATCCAGGCTGCGGGCACGTGGATGAAGATGATGCGGTAGACCTCGCCCTGCACCGCGTCGGTGGGTGCGACGAAGAACCCGATGTAGAGCCCTGCCGCCGAGAAGCCCAGGGCCACCACCCAGCACAACGGCACCAGCCAGCGCGTCAGGCTGTAGAAGCGCGACGGCGCCGAGAAGTTGTAGAAGCGCAGCCGGGCCGGGGGCGCCGGCCTGGCGCCGTTGTCGGTGGGTGCGGGGTGCGCTGAAGGCATGGTCAGCTCAGTCGATGGAAATGCGCAATGCTGCCGCCGTGGCAACAGGCACGCTCAGGCTGGTGACGATCAACAGCGCGCCCAGCAGGGAAAAGTGACCCGAGGCGGACAACCCGGACTCGACCATGCCCACCGCCCCGGCACCGAAGATCAGCGCCGGCGTGGCCAGCGGCAGCACCACCAGGATCAGCAGCATGCCGCCGCTGCGCAGCCCCAGCGTGAGTGCCGCACCCAGCCCGCCCAGCAGGCTGAGGATGGGCGTGCCCAGCACCAGGCTGAACACCAGCGCCTGCAGCGCCGGCGCCGACATGTTGAACACCAGCCCGGCCAGCGGCGTGGCCACGATCAGCGGCAGCCCCGTCAACAGCCAGTGCGCGCTGCACTTGGCGGCAGCCACTGCAATGGCCGACGCCGGCGCCAGCAGCATCTGCTCGAGCGAGCCGTCGGCCAGGTCGCCGGCAAACAGTTGGCCCACCGACAGCATCGACGCCAGCAGGGCGCACACCCAGACGATGCCCGGGGCGATCTCGCGCAGCGTCTTCGGCTCGGGGCCCACACCCAGCGGGAACAGGCTGAGCGCCACCAGGAAGAAGGCCAGCGGCAGCAGTGCGTCGATGCGCCGGCGCGATGCCAGTTGCAGGTCGCGCAGCAGCACACACAGGAAGACGGCTCTCATTGGCCTGCCGCATCGCTGGCCTCGTGCGCTGGACCGCGCCTGGATGCTTGCCGCGTCGCGGGTGCGAAGGCTTCGAGATCCAGCACCAGCGGCGCGGGCTGGTGGATCGACAGCGCCTGGTGGCTGGTCAGCAGCACGCAACCGCCGGCCAGGGCATGGCCGCCGATGACGGTATTCAGCGCGTCGATGCCGTCGGCATCGAGCGCGTCGAAGGGTTCGTCCAGCAGCCACAGCGGCGCGCCGCCCGACAGTGCCAGGCGCGCCAGCGCCACGCGCCGCCGCTGGCCCTGGCTGAGCGTGCGCACCACCGCATGGCGGCGCTGGGCGATGCCCATGCGCTGCAAGGCGGCTTGCAGGCTGGCGTCGTCCTGCGGCAGCCCGTGCAAGCGGGCCAGGAAGCGCAGTGCCTCGGTGGCGGTGAGGTCATCCTTCAGCGCATTCTGGTGGCCGATGTAGACCCACATCCGGCGCCCTGCCGGCCCCGTCGCCCGCTGCGGCTGCCCCTGCACAGAGACGACGCCGGCGGCCGGCGCCGACAGGCCGGCCAGCAGCCGCAGCAGCGTGGTCTTGCCGCGGCCGTTGCGGCCGCGCAGCCAGGTGATGGTGCCACCGGCCAGGGCCAGGTCCAGCCCTTCGAACAGGCGGCGGTCGCCACGGTCACCAGCCAGGCCTTCACAGGCCAGCACGCGTGCTGCTGCCGGCGGCCCGTCAAAGGCGGCTGGCCGGGCGGGCTTGTCAATGGTGACCGAGGGTGATTGCACGGGGGCGGGTGGGGCTGGCGCGCACCGAAATGCGCTGGCTGCAGTGTAATTGCGCCGCCTCGGCACGCTGCCCGGGTGCACCGCACCAGCCTGATCTGGCGCAGGCGCCGTGGCCGGCGAGCGCCCAGGCGACACCCCGCCCGTGCCAGCGCTTCTAGACTGCCGGCATGAAAACCCAAGCTTGGCGGCGCCAGCCCGCCGCCTACCCGGTGCAGGGCGCCCTGCAACCCCGCGTCACCGATGTCGATGCCTGGCAGCACCTGAACAACGTGGCGCAGATCGGCCTGCACGGCGAGTTGCTGCAGCACTGGCTGCTGACCCACCTGGGCCCCGACCTGTGGCGCAGCACCCAGCCGCTGCTGGCCATGCGGGCCAATGCCACCGACTTCCTGGCCGAGGCGCACTACCCCACGCCGCTGGCCACTGGCGCGCGGCTGCTGGGCGTGGATGCCGACGGTTTCCAGATCGGTACCGCGCTGTTCCAGCACGGCCACTGCGCCGGCCTGCACCAGGCCACGCTGTCGGCCTGGGCCGACGGCCGGCCGGCGCCGCTGCCGGCCGACCTGCTGGCCCGGCTGCAGGCCCTGCTGGTGGCCCAGCCTGCGCTGGACGACGGCAGCGCCGCCACGCCGGTGGCGGCCGCCCCGGCGGCCACCGGCATGCCGGCCCAGGCCGATGCCTGGCCCTGGCAGCTGGACATCACCGCCCGCTTCGGCGATGCCGACCCGCGCGGCCAGACCAGCGACCACACCCTGGCGCGCTGTGTCGAGCAGGGCCGGGTGCAGTTCCTCACCCGGGTGTTCGGCGCGGAGCGGGTGCAGTCATCGGTGGGCTTCATGGTCGCCCACGTGGCGCTGCGCTGGCTGCAGCGGCGCGCCATCCCGGCCGGCTGGCAGCTGGGCACCGGCGTGTCGCGGGTGGGCGAACGGTCGATGAGCGTGCGCAGCATGGTGTTCGCCGGTGCCGACTGCCTGGCCGAGGCCACCTCGGTCATGGTGGTGATCGACCACGCCAGCCGCCGCCCGGCGGCGCTGCCTGACGCCTCCCGCGCGGCGCTGGCGCCCTTCCTGCTGCCTGGCGCCTGAGCGGGCAGCGCCCCCGCCGCGCCGTCAGGGTGCCAGCCGGGGCGCGCTGCGCAGCAGGGCGTCGAGTTCGCCCTTCCACCACCTGGCCTGCCCGGTGGTGCCGTGGCCGGCGGTGGCCTCGCTGCCGGGGATGAGCAGGATGCGGCCGCCCGGCACCCGCTTGATCTCGCGGTCGAGCACGCCCAGTTCGGGCGGATTGCGTTCGTCGTCGGCCGAGTTGATGGCCAGCAGCACGCCGCGGATCTTCTCCAGCCCGGCCGAAGGGTCGTAGTCGCGCGACGAATCCCACTGGTAGAGCACGTCGTTGGCATCGCCCGCGAACGGCGCCTGCAGGCGGGCATCGACCAGGGCGTCGGCCTTGTCACGCGACGGCGCGGCCTTGTACAGCGCCTGGTTGCCGCCGTTCGTGCCCAGCGCATAGAACACCGATGCCACCCGCGCGCTGGCCGGCTGCTGGGTGTAGTTGCCGCCCTGCCAGGCGGGGTCGTTGCGGATGCTGTCGACGATCAGCCGCCGCATCATCCAGTTGCGGCCCGACATCGGCACCGGCAGGCTGGCCATGGGCACGGCGATGTCGGCGAAGCCGGGGTACATCTGGGCGAACAGCCAGGTCTCCATGCCGCCCATGGAATTGCCCAGCACCAGGCGCAGGCGCTTCACGCCCAGGTGCTCGGTCAGCAAGCGGTGGTGGGCCACCACCATGTCCTCGTAGCCGTACTTCGGGAAGGCCGCGCGCAGGCTGTCCGACGGCTTGCTGCTCTTGCCGTGGCCGATGGCATCGGGCAGCACGATGAAGTGCGCCTGCGCGTCCAGTGGCTGGCCGGGGCCGAACAGTTCACCGCCGAAGGCCGGCGACAGCAGGCCGCGGCCGTTGCCGGTGGTGCCGTGCAGCAGCAGCACCGGCTCGCCCTGCGGGTTGCCCACGGTGGTGTAGTGCAGGCGCAGTTCGGGCAGCACCTCGCCCGACTTGAAGCGGAAGTTGCGCACCACCCAGCTGCCATCGGTGGCGGTCTGGGCGGCAGCGGGCAGCAGGGTGGCCAGGCACAGGGCCAGGCCAGCCAGGGCGCGCCAGAAGGGGGTGGTCATCGGCAACTCCTGGGTGGACGGGATGCCCAGTACACCCCACGCCGCGTGCCTCGGCCATCGGGTCGCGCCCGATGCGGGGCCGGGTCAGCCGGCGCTGGCTGCCGCCTTTGCAGCCGTCCAGCGCGCCAGCTTGGCGCGGGCGCCGTTGTGCGCCGGGTCCATCAGCAGGTCGTGGTCGGCGCGCGGCGTGCACAGCTCGATGACGTATCCGTTCGGGTCGCGGAAGTAGATCGAGTCGATGAATTCGTGGTCGGACACGCCGCGGGTCTCAATGCCCAGCGCCCGGCCCTTGGCGAACATGGCGTCAAGCACCGGCCGGTCGACCCGCAGCGCGATGTGCAGGTCGAAGTCATGCTGGGGCTTGAAGTCGAAGGGCATGTCCGGCGCCTCGAAGAACGCCAGGAACGAGCCTTCGGCCAACCGGTAGAAGGTGTGCAGCGTCTGGGTGTCGCGGCCGCTCTTGGTCTGGTTGATCTCCAGCGTGCCCGCCAGCGGCAGGCCGAGAAAGTCTTCGTAGAACGCCCGGGTGGCTTCTGAATCGCGGCAACGGTAGGCGTTGTGGTGCAGTTGGTGGATCACGGCGGGCTCCGGGCGCGGGGAATGTCGGTGAGTGTGCCTGTTCACCAGGCCAGCGGGTGCACCTGGCTCACCAGGCCAGCGGGTGCACCTGGTACAACAGGGCCAGCTCGCGGTAGACCGCCGGCTCGGCATCGGCCAATGCCTGCGGCTGCTCGAAGAACAGCTCGCTGACCACCGCGAAGAACTCGGCCGGCGCGGTGGCGGCATAGGCGCCGATCAGGGCCGACGGCTGCGCACGCAGGCGCCAGTAGGCGTCGTCCATCACCGCCGCCCAGCGCCGGCGGCGGCCGCGGCCGGGCAGCCAGGGCCGGCCGTCGGCCACGCCCTTGTCCTGGTCGATCTGGTGGGCAAATTCATGCACCACCACGTTCTGGCCGTCGCCGGGGTCGGCCGCGCCGGCCAGCACCTCGGCCCAGCCCAGCACCACCTGGCCGTGGGCCCAGCTCTGGCCGGACAGGGCCTGCCGCTGCTCCTGCACCACGCCACCCTCGGCGGCCTGCGCGGCCTGCACCGCAAACGCGCCGGGGTAGACCAGCACCTGCCGCAGCCGGGGGTAGGGCGCGCCACCGGCCTGGCCCAGCAACAGCAGGCAGGCCTGGGCGGCGATGGTGATGCGCACTTCGTCGGTGATGGTCTGCCCGGCGCAGCCAAGGAACGGCTTCTCGGCCAGGAACACCAGGATGCGCTGCTTCAGCCGCTGCTGCAGATCGGCCGGCAGCCGCGCCGCCGCCGGCACGCGCTGGCGCAGGATGCGCCGCCAGGCCGGCGGGAACGGCCGCGCCGCGATGGCGGCGCGCCGCCGCGCCGCCCACCAGGGCTGGGCCACCAGCGCGGCCACGCCAGCGGCCGCCGCACCCGCCACGGTGAGCATGGGCCAGACGGCAGGGGCGAGGTCGGCGGTCACCCTGGCCAGATGGGCTGGCTGCACGGCAAATCAAGGGCCCGGGTTCCGGGGGCGGGCTGCAGCCGTGGCAGCATCCGGCCATGCCTGACACTCCACCGCACACCCCAACCCCCGCCCCGCTGCAACCCCCGCCCACCATCGCCCTGCTCAGTGGCACGGTGGACCTGGCCTTTCTGGTGCCCGCCTTTCAGTCCGCCTGCCCCGGCGTCGACCTGCGGCTGCCGCCCGACCTGGGCCCGCTGGACCAGATCGAGGCTGCCGCCTGCTGGCAGCCGCCGCCGGGTGTGCTGGCCACGCTGCCGGGTCTGCGGCTGGTGCAGTCGCTGGCCGCCGGCATCGACCACCTGACCGGCGACCCCGCCCTGCCGCGCCAGGTGCCGCTGTGCCGCATCGTCGACCCCGAGATGGCCAGCGGCATGGCCGCTTACGTGGTGTGGGCGGTGGTGCACCAGCAGCGCCACATGGGCCAGTTTCTGCAGCAGGCCAGCCAGCAGCTGTGGAAGGTGCAGCCGGTGCAGCCCACCCGCCAGCACTGTGTGGGCATTGCCGGGCTGGGGTTCCTGGGCCAGACCTGCGCGCAGGCGCTGCTGGCGCTGGGCTACCGCGTGCGCGGCTGGCGCCGCAGCGCCCCCACGGCCGCCGACACGCTGCCCGCCGGGTTGGCCAACGACGTGGCGCTGTTCCATGGCGACGGCCAGCAGGCCGACTTCCTGGCCGGCTGTGACACCCTGGTCAACCTGCTGCCGCTGACCGATGCCACCCGCGGCGTGCTGGACGCTGCCCTGTTCAACCAGCTGCCGCGCGGTGCGCACCTGGTCAACGTGGGCCGTGGCGACCACCTGGTGGAAGCCGACCTGCTGGCCGCCCTGGCCAGCGGCCAGTTGGGAGCGGCCACGCTGGACACCTTTGCGCAGGAGCCGCTGCCCGCCGGCCACCCGTTCTGGCTGCATCCGCAGATCACCGCGACCCCGCACATCGCCACCCGTACCCATCCGGCGGTGATCGTGCGCCAGACGCTGGACAACCTGGCCACCTTGCGCGCGGGCAGCCGGCCGGCTGCGGCGGTGGATCTGGCCCGCGGGTACTGACGCCCGGCGCGCGGCTGCTGGCGCCTGACGCGCCTCAGGGCGCCGGGTGCAGCGCCTCGTCCAGCGCCTCCACCCAGTGCTTGACCGGCGTGCTGGTGCCGCTCTGCAGGTGCTGGATGCAGCCGACGTTGGCCGACACGATGGCCGTGGGCTGCAGCTCGGCCAGGTGGCCCAGCTTGCGGTCGCGCAACTGGTGGCTCAGTGTGGGCTGCAGCACGCTGTAGGTGCCGGCCGAGCCGCAGCACAGGTGTGGCTCGTTCAGGGCCACCGCCACGTCGAAGCCCAGCGCCTTCAGGCCGGCCTCCACCCCGCCGCGCAGCTGCTGGCCGTGCTGCAGCGTGCAGGGCGGGTGGAAGGCCAGGCTGCCGGGCTGCGCATCGGCCATGCGGGGCTGGAGCACCGCCACGATCTCGGGCAGCAGCTCGCTCAGGTCGCGCGTCAGGCTGCTGATGCGGGCGGCTTTCTCGGCATAGGCGGCGTCGCTGGCCAGCGCGTGGCCGTAGTCCTTGACCTGCACGCCGCAGCCGCTGGCGTTCATCACGATGGCTTCCACCGTGCTGGCGCCGCCGTCACCGGACACATGGGGCCACCAGGCGTCGATGTTGCGGCGCATGTCGTCCAGGCCACCGGCCTGGTCGTTCAGGTGGGTGCGCAGCGCGCCGCAGCAGCCGGCCTTGTCGGCCACCACCGTCTGGATGCCAATGGCGTCCAGCACCCGGGCGGTGGCGGCGTTGATGTTGGGCAGCATCGCCGGCTGCACGCAGCCGGCCAGCATCAGCACCTTGCGGCTGCGCTCTTTCTTCGGCCACTGGCTGGCGCGCGGGTGGCGCTTGCCGGGCACCTTGTCCTTGAGCGTGCCGGGCAGCAGCGGGCGCACCAGCTTGCCCACTGCCATGGCGGGGCCGAACAGCGGCGAGGTCAGGCCTTCCTTTAGCAGCCAGCGCACTGCGCGCTCGCCGGCCGGGCGCGGCACCTTGGCCTCGACGATCTTGCGGCCGATGTCGACCAGGTGGCCATAGTCCACGCCGCTGGGGCAGGTGGTCTCGCAATTGCGGCAGGTGAGGCAGCGGTCCAGGTGCTGCTGGGTGGCACGGGTGGGCGTGGCCCCTTCGAGCACCTGCTTCATCAGGTAGATGCGGCCGCGCGGACCGTCCAGCTCGTCGCCCAGCAGCTGGTAAGTGGGGCAGGTGGCGGTGCAGAAGCCGCAGTGCACGCACTTGCGCAGGATGGCCTCGGCGGCCGTGCCGTCGGGCGTGCCTTGGAATTCAGGAGCCAGGTTGGTTTGCATGGCGGGGGCGTTGTCTCGGGTGTACTTGGAAGTGGATTCAGGGTAGCCAGCGTGCCAGCATTGGCATCAGCAGTGCAGCCAGCACCGCCTGCAGGCCCAGGGCCAGGCCGGCATAGGCGCCGGCGTCGGGGTGCACCTGCAGGGCGCGGGCCGCGCCGATGCCGTGGCTGGCCGTGCCCAGCGCAAAGCCGCGCACCATGGGCCGGCCGATGCGCAGCAGGTCGAAGAGGTACTTGCCGCTGATGGCGCCCACCAGGCCGGTCAGCACCGCCAGCACGGCGGCCAGCGCGGGGATGCCGCCCAGCTGCTCGGCAATGCCCATGGCCACGGGCGCGGTGACCGATTTGGGCGCCAGCGACGCCAGCACGTCCGCCGGCAGGCCCAGCGCCCAGCCGATGCCCACGGCGCTGGCGCTGGCCGCCACACCGCCGGCCAGCGCGGCGGCCAGCAGCGCGCCGCCGCGCTGGCGCAGTTGGGCGCGGCGCTGCCAGAGCGGCCAGCCCAGCGCGACCACTGCCGGCCCGAGCAGAAAGTGGATGAATTGCGCGCCCGAAAAATAGGCCGGGTAGGGTGTGCCGGTGGCCAGCAGCAAGCCGGCCAGCGCCACCACCGTCCACAGCACCGGGTTGGCCCAGGGCGCGTGGTCCAGCCGCTGGTACACGGCCTGGGCCACCACATAGATGCTCACGGTGGCCGTCAGGCCGAACAGCGGCGTGGCCGACAGGTAGACCCACAGCTGCACCACCTCGGTCACGGCCGTGACGCCGGTCATGGGGCCGCCTCGCTGTTGGTGTCGGTCTGGGCCGGCAGCAGCCAGTGCAGCACGCCGGCGGTCACGGCCAGGCCGATCCAGGTCGACAGCAGCAGCGCCGCGGCCATGCGCAGGCCGTGCTGGCTGATCAGCGCCAGGTGCGTCATCACGCCCACGCCCACCGGAACGAACAGCAGCGACAGGTGCTGCAGCAGCGCATCGGCCGCTAGGCCGGCCGGCGTGCGCAGGCGCTGCCAACCCAGCAGCGCCATCAGCAGCAGCAGCCCCAGCACCGGGCCGGGCAGCGGCAGGTGCAGCAGGCGCGCCGCCGCCTCGCCCACCGATTGGCACAGCAGCAGGATGGCCAGCCCTTGCAGCACTGTCATGCGATCGTTTGGCGCAAGGCCCGTGCCGGCGTGGCGGGGCCGGGTGCGGTGGCCATCATCACAGCCCGGGGTAGAGCCGCCCGGGGTTGAAGATCCGGTCGGGGTCAAAGGCGTCCTTCAGCCCCTGGTGGATGCGCAGCAGCGGCGCGGCCAGCGGCGCAAACGCATCGCCGGCCGCGCCGCCGCGGAAGGCGCTGGCATGGCCACCCACCCGCGCCGCCGCCTCGCGCAGCGTGGCCGGCGCAGCGGTGGTCACCACCCAGCGCTGGCCGCCGCCCCATTCCAGCAACTGCTCGCCCGGCAGGGCCAGCGCGGGCGCCGTCTGCGGCACCGACAGCCGCCACAGCGTGGCGCCGGCGTCCACTGCCTTGTGGGCGCCGACGAAGAACTCGTCGCTCTGATCCCGCAGGCCCTGCCAGAAGCCGGCGGCCAGCGCGTCGTCCACCGCCTCGCCGCCCAGCCGCCGCCGCGCCGACTGCACCGCCGCCGCCGCACCCGACAGCCGCAGCACCAGCATGCCGTCCCACCAGGCACTGGCGTTCACCGGCAGCGGCTGGCCACCCCAGGTGTTGAGCTGCTTCAGCGCGGCGGCCTGGTCCTGCTCGAAGCGCAGCGTGGTGCTGGCCACCGGCACCGGCAATACCTTCAGGCTGACCTCGCACAGCACGCCCAGCACGCCCAGGCTGCCGGCCAGCAGGCGTGAGACGTCGTAGCCGGCCACGTTCTTCATCACCTGGCCGCCAAAGCTCAGGACTTCCGACTTGCCGTTGAGCAGCGTGGCGCCCAGCACGTAGTCGCGCACGCCGCCGACTGCGGCCCGCGCCGGCCCGGCCAGCCCGGCGGCCACCATGCCGCCCACGGTGGACGCCGCCCCGAAGCGTGGCGGCTCGAACGGCAGACACTGGCCTTGCTCGGCCAGCGCCGCCTCCAACACGGCCAGCGGCGTGCCGGCACGCACCGTCACCACCAGCTCGCTCGGCTCGTAGCTGCTGATGCCGGCCAGCGGCCGCACATCCAGCGGCGTGCCCTGCACCGGCCCGCCGTAGAAGGCCTTGGTGCCGCCGCCGGTGATGGCCAGCGGCGTCTTGTCAGCGCGCGCGGCGCGCACGCGGTCGATCAGTGCATCGAGTGCCGGGTCAGCCATCGTCAGAACCGCTCCAGTTCCGGGAACGGCAGCAAGCCCTTCTTCACATGCATGCGGCCGTATTCGGCGCAGCGGTGCAGGGTCGGGATCACCTTGCCCGGGTTCAGCGTGCCGGCGGCGTCGAACGCGCGCTTCACCGCGAACATCTGTTCCCGCTCCTCGGGGCTGAACTGCACGCACATGCTGCTGAGCTTCTCCACGCCCACGCCATGCTCGCCGGTGACGGTGCCGCCCAGGGCCACGCTGGTCTCCAGGATGTCGGCGCCGAACAGCTCGCAGCGGTGCAGCTGGTCGGGGTCGTTGGCGTCGAACAGGATCAGCGGGTGCAGGTTGCCATCGCCCGCATGGAAGACATTGCAGCAGCGCAGGTTGTACTTCTGCTCCATCGCGGCGATGGCGATCAGGATGTCGGCCAACCGCTTGCGCGGGATGGTCGAGTCCATGCACATGTAGTCGGGGCTGATGCGCCCGCTGGCCGGGAAGGCGTTCTTGCGCCCGCTCCAGAACTTCAGCCGCTGCGCCTCGGTCTCGCTGACCTGCAGCCGGGTGGCACCGCAGCCTTCCAGCACCGCCAGCATGCGGCCGATCTCTTCTTCCACCTCATCGGGTGTGCCGTCGCTCTCGCACAGCAGGATGGCGGCGGCATCCAGGTCGTAGCCGGCGTGCACGAAGTCTTCCACCGCGGCCGTCATCGGCTTGTCCATCATCTCCAGCCCGGCCGGGATGATGCCGGCGGCGATCACCGCGGCCACGGCATTGCCGGCGTCGCGGATGTCGCCGAAGCTGGCCATGATGCAGCGCGCCAGCTGCGGCTTGGGCGTGAGCTTGACGGTCACTTCGGTGGTCACGGCCAGCATGCCTTCGCTGCCGATCACCACGGCCAGCAGGTCGAGCCCGGCGCAATCCAGCGCCTCGCTGCCGAATTCCACCGGCTCGCCTTCCACGGTGAAACCGCGCACCCGCAGCACGTTGTGCAGCGTCAGGCCGTATTTCAGGCAGTGCACACCGCCCGAGTTCTCGGCCACGTTGCCGCCGATGGTGCAGGCGATCTGGCTGCTGGGGTCGGGCGCGTAGTACAGGCCGTGGGGCGCTGCCGCCTCGCTGATGGCCAGGTTGCGCACGCCGCACTGCACCACTGCCGTGCGGCTGAACGGGTCGAGCTTGACGATCTTGTTGAACTTGGCCAGCGACAGCACCAGGCCCATGTCATGCGGCATGGCACCGCCGCTCAGGCCGGTGCCCGCACCGCGCGCCACCACCGGCACGCCGATGGCATGGCAGGCCTTCAGCACCGCCGCCACCTGGGCCTCGGTCTCGGGCAGGGCCACGGCCAGCGGCAGGGCGCGGTAAGCGGTCAGGCCGTCGCACTCATACGGCACGGTGTCTTCGCGGTGGTGCAGCAGGGCATGGGCCGGCAACACCGGGGCCAGGGCGGCCACGACCTCGCGCTGGCGCGCCTGGCGCGCAGCGCCGGCGTGGGCATCGGCACGCGGGTCGGCCAGGGCGGTGTGGGCGGTGGGGGCATTCATGGGCCGGCTTCCTCGTCGTGCACCGCGTGCTGGGTCGGCGCGGTGCGGGTCGGACTTTACGCCGCGCCCGCCACTGCGGTCGCCCCACCCCTGCCGCCAACCCTGCGCCCGGTGTGCCAGCGGCTGCCCCCGCTCACCCGGGGGGTGGCTGGCGGCACGCCCTGAGACGGTGCTGAGACGCTCGTTCGCCACAGTCGGGCTGTCGCCAGTCGACGCTTTGGAGATTCCGATGAATGCCCCCCGTTTGATTGCGTCCCGTTTGATTGCGCCCCGTTTGCACGCCCTGGGCCTGGCCATCGCCACCCTGGCTGTGGTCTGCACTGCCCCCGTCGCCTCGGCAGCCACCGTCTTCAGCTGGGCTGGCGCCGCCGCCGATGCCAACTGGCGCAGCGCCGCCAACTGGAGCAGCGGCGCGCCGGTGGGCGGCGTCGACACCCAGTTGCTGTTCGACAGCGCCATCCGCCCGACCAGCTTCAACGATGTCGCCGGCGGCCTGGTGCTCAACGCCCTGCGCATCGGCCCGGCCGCCGGGGTGTTGAGCCTGTCCGGCCAGGCCCTGCTCTTTGGCGGCGATGCGGCCGTCCTGACGATGCAGGCCAACCCGCTGAACACCGACCACACGCGCATCGCCAACGCCCTGCGGCTCGATGCCGACCTGCGGGTGACCGGCCCCGACAGCTTCGCCTCGCAGCTGTTCCTGACCGGTGCCATCAGCGGCAGCGGTGCGCTGCGGGTGGACAGCGGCGTGGCGGTGCTGCACGGCCTGGCCGGCTACACCGGCAACGCCACGGCAGGCAGCGGCGCCAGCTTCGGCCTGGTGCTGAACGACCTGGCGCCCGCCGCCGGCGCCCGCCTGACGGTGGAGGCCGGCGCCGACCTGCAACTGCTGCGCGTGTCGTCCACCAAGGCCACGGTGGTGAACCGGCCGATTTCGCTGGCCGGCAGGCTCAGCACCAGCACCCTGAATGCCGGCTTCGCCCCGACCGCGACGGTCAGCAGCACCATCACCCTGGCCGGCGCCAGCCGGGTGCTGGCCTTCGGTGCCAAGAGCAGCGACGAACGCTCCGAGCTGCAGCTGACCGGCACGGTCGACCGGGCCGGCCATGCGCTGACCGTGACCACCGGCGGCGCTGGCAACAGCGTGCGCCTGACCCAGACCTTGGTCGGCGACGGCGACCTGCTGCTGCAGCCCAACGGCGGCACACTGTTCATCGCAGGCATCGGCGGCAACGGCGCCATCCGTGTCGCCGGCCCGGCGGGCAAGGTCAGCATCACCGGCGTGGTCGCCGGCGCGCATGCACTGCAGGTCGACGACGCCACCCTGGCGCTGAGCAGCAGCGGCAACAGCTTCACCGGCCTGATCACGCTGACCGGCGCGGCCCAGCTGCAGGCCGCCGACCGCGCGATGGGCAACGCCGCCAACACCCTGCGCTTCGAGCGCGGCGGCACCCTGGTGACGGATGCGACCGCCCGGGCGATGCACACCACCGGCGGCATGGGCACCGTCACCATCGGCGGCAGTGGCGGCCTGCTGGGCGGCAACATCACCGGCGACGGCGGCATGGCGTTCGACGCCCTCACGCTGGGCGGCGCCAACACCTTCGCCGGCGGCCTGCTGGCCAGCGGCCTGGTGCGCTTCAGCGACGACGGCAACCTCGGCCTGGCCGGCGGGCGCATACTGCTGCGCGACGGCGGGCTGGCGCTGCCGTCCGGCCATGCCCTGGCCCGGCCGATCGAGGTGCTCAACGCAGCGGCCCTGCTGCAGGCCGCCCCGGGCCAGGCCCACACCATCAGCGGCGACATCAGCGGCGCCGGCCGGCTCAACCTGAGCGGCGGCAGCTTCACGCTGACCGGCAACAACAGCCATGCCGCCGGTGTGGCGCTGCAACAGGCCACCCTGGTGCTCGACCGCGATACGCGCCTGGGCGCCGCCGGCGGCGTGCTCGACATCGTCGGCGGCACGCTGCGGGCCAGCGCCGACCTGGCCATCGCCGCCGGCCGCAGCACCAGCTTTGCCGCGATGACGGTCGACAGCAACGGCTTCGACGTGGTGTTCAACCAGGCGCTGCGTGGCAACGGCCTGACCAAGACCGGTGCCGGCCGCCTGCTGCTCAACAGCGCCGGCGCCAATGCCAGCGCCCGGTCCGACCACGAGGTGCGGGTGCTGCAGGGCAGCCTGCAGATCGGCGTCGACCAGGCGCTGGGCGCCCGCACGGTGGTGCGCCAGGTGGCCGACACGGCGATGCTCGACCTGGCCGGCCAGGCGCTGGATCTGGCCGACCTGCAGGTCGATGCCGGTGGCCAGGTGCTGCTGGGCGCCTCGGGCCGCCTGGCCTTGCAGCGCCGCGGCCGGATCGACGGCAGCATCGCGGGTGCGGGGCAGGTGGTGCTGGCCGGTGTTCCGGACCAGTTTTTTTCCCCGGGGACGGTCAGTCTCAATGCCGCCAACGGCGGCTTCACTGGCCGCTGGGCGGTGCAGGGCGGCATGACGCTCGCCGTCGGCCACGCGGGGGCCTTGGGCGGCGCCGGCAGCAGCCTGCTGCTCGACGGCGGCACGCTGGCCACCAGCGACCGGCTGGCAGCGCCGCTGGTCGTCGCCGCCAGCACGCCGGTTCAGATCGGGGCGGGTGGCGCCGGCTTCAGCATCTTCAATGCGCCTTCGCTGATGGTCGAGAGCCAGCTGGTTGGTGCCGGGCCGCTGCGCATCATGGGCAGCAATTCGCCGGGCGAGGCGCCGCGCGACGTGCGCCTGGTCAATCCGGCCAATGCCTTCGCCGGCCGGCTGACGGTCGGCGACGCGCGCACCTTCGGCGTTGGCATGCTCGGCATCAGCGCCGATGGCGCACTGGGCGCCGCCGGCAACCGGGTGACGCTGGGCGACCGCTTCTTCGACGGCGAAAGCCAGCGTGGCACGCGCGGTGGCCTGCGCGCCTGGGGCGATGTCACGCTGGCAGCCAGCCGCGTGCTGCAGCTGCAAGGCGTGGACGCTGACTCGGATGGTGGCTGGATCGACACCAACGGCTTCAGCCTGGTGGTGCAGGGCGGCATCACCGAGCTGACGCCCGGCATGGGCCTGCTCAAGACCGGCCTGGGCACCCTGGTGCTCCATGGTGACAACAGTTTCACCGGCCTGACCAGCGTGCAGGAGGGCGCGCTGGGCGGACACGGCAGCCTGGCGCAGGTCGCGATCGGCCCCGGCGCCATGCTGGCACCCGGTGAGAGCGCCGGCCTGCTGCGCATCACCGGCGATCTCGGTTTCCAGGGCGGCGCGCTGCAGATCGAGCTGGGCGGCCGGCAGCGGGGCAGCGGCTTCGATGCGCTGGACGTGGGCGGCCAGGTCGACCTCGGCGGCGCCGTGCTCACGCTCGACTTCATCGGCAGCTTCGCCGCGCAGGTGCAGGCCGGCGACCGCTTCGACCTGCTGCAGGCGGCAGGCGGCCTGTCGGGTGCGTTCGCCAACGTCGCCAGCGGCGCGCGCCTGCGCACGGCGGGCGGCGAGGGCAGCTTCATCGTGACCTATGGCGACGGTCCGTCGCTGCAACTGTCCGGCTACGAAGTGGCGGCGGTGCCCGAGCCCGGCAGCTGGGCCCTGCTGCTGTCGGGGCTGGCTGCCCTGGGCTGGCTGGGCCGCCGCCGCACGGCCGACCGGCCCTGAAGCGGGGGGCGCAGCCGGTGCCAGCGGTCCTGCCTTCGCTTGCGGCGGGGCCCGCCAGTGCGCAAGTCACGGTCGGCCGGCGGCTGTGTGCGGCGCGCCCGGGCGCAGCGGAGACACTCGCGCCTGCGATGCTGTACCTGCTGACTTCTCCCGCCTGGGCGCCAGCCGGCCAGGTGCCCCGACCGCTGCCGCTCACGCTGCCCGCCGCCCTGCTGGTGGTGCTGGCCACCCACGCCAGCTGGATGTCGCGTGAGCAGCTGGCGGCGGTGTTCTGGCCCGACGCTGCGCCGCCCGATGCGTTGCGCCATCTGCGCACCAACCTGCACCGCGCCCGCGCCCTGCTGGTGGACTGGGGCGTGGGCGACGCGCTGCAGGCCGAGCGCGCCCGCGTGCAGCTGGCCCTGCCCAGCGACCTGGCGCAGCTGCGCGCCGCGCAGCAGGGCAGCCCGGCTGGCCTGCTGGCGCGGTTGAGCCCGGTGCAATGGCTGCACGGCTGGCGCCTGCCCGGCAATGACGGCTTCGCCCAGTGGTGCGACGACACCGCAGGCCGGCTGCAGGCCGACTGGCTGGCCGCCGACCGCCGGGTTCAGGCGGCGCAGGGTGCGCCTGTGGTGCAGCTGGCCGATGCCGCCGCGGCGCCGCCCGGGCGCGACGCCGAGCTGCACCGCCTGCTGGCCAGCCCCGCGCCAGCGCTGCTGCTGCTGGGCGAGCCCGGCGCCGGCAAGACCACGCTGCTGCGGGCGGCCTACCCCCAGGCGCCCTGCCTGCGCGGGCTGGAAGGCCTGCACGCCATGCCCTACCGGCCGGTGCTGGATGCGCTGCGCGAGCAGATCCCGGCGCTGCGGCGCGCGCTGCGCGTGCCCAGCCATCCGCTGCGCCCCTACCGGCTGGACCTGGCGCGCGTGCTGCCCGAGCTGGCGCCCGACGAGCCGCTGCCGCCGCTGGACGCGCTGACCGCGCAGACCCGCCTGGTCGAGGCCCTGGCACGGGCCTTCGAGGCGCTGACGCCGGTGCTGCTGGTCGACGACCTGCAGTGGTGTGACGCCGCCACTGTGGAATGGTTGCTGATGTTGGCCCATGGCGGGCGCCTGCGTTGGCGTGCGGCGGCGCGCCGGCACGAGATCACGCCGGCACTGGCCCGGGCCCTGCAATCCCTGCGTGACGCGGTGCGGCTGGAAGAGCTGGACGTGGCACCGCTCAGCCTGGCCGCGCTGGCCCTGGCCTGCCAGACCCTGTGGCCGCAGCAGGTGTTCAGCCCCGCGCGCCTGCAGCGGCTGCACCTGCTGAGCGGCGGCAACGCCTTCCTGGCCGGCGAGCTGGTGGCCGCCGGCCTGACGGGCGACGGCGAGGCCACCCCGCTGTCGGTCGCCGAACGCTTGAACCGGCTGGTGCTGGCCCGACTGCAGGCGCTGCCGGCCGACGCGCGCCAAGCGGTCGAGGCCGCGGCCATCTTCGTGCAGCCGGTGCCGGCCGATGCGCTGCGCCACCTCGCTGGCCGGCCGCGCGAGACCGACGACGCGGCCTGGCAGGCCGCCTGCCAGCAGGCCGTGGCCGCCGCACTGCTGTGCCAGGACCGCGGCGGCCTGGCCTGCCGCCACGACCTGATCCGCCAGGCCGTGGGCGAGGCGCTGCCGCCGGCACGCCGCACTGCGCTGCACCGCCATGCCGCACTGTGGCTGGCCGGCCGCGCCGACGCCGCTGTCGCTGCCGACGCGCTGGCCATCGCCGGGCACTGGCGCGCCGCCGGCGAGGACCAGACCGCGCTGGCCTGGTGCCACCGCGGCGCCGAGCAGCTCAAGGCGCGTGGCCGCTTCGAGGCCGCCCGCGCGCTGTGGCGCGAGGTGGCCGACGACTCGCTGGACGCGGCCCAAGCCCTGCGCGCGCGGCTGGAGCTGGCGGCCTGCGACCTGTTCGAGGATCTGGAGCGCGGCGAGACGGCGCTGGACGCCGTGCGTGCCCAGCTGGGCGCCGTGGCCGACCCGGCGCAGCGCGACCCGATCGAAGGCCGCGCGCTGGCCGCCCTGGTCGACAACCGCGTCTTTGCCGGCGACATCGCCCGCGCCCGCACCCATGCCGTGCGCCTGCGCGCCCTGCTGCCTGCGCTGCCGGTACCCGACCGCATCGACGCCATCGAGGTGCTGATCGAGCTGGCGATGCGCGAGCCCGACATCCCCGGCGCCTGGGCCTGGCTGGCGCAGCTGCGCGCTCTGGCGCCGCGCCGGCCCTCGCTGCTGAGCTTCGAGGGGCAGATCCACTGGTTCGGCGGCGAAGTGCAGGCCGCGCACGACGCGTTGGCGCGGCTGCTGGCCCGGCACCCCGACCACTGCCGTGGCATCACCATCGAGAACGACCTGGCGGTGATGCTGCAGGCGCTGGGCCAGATCGCGCAGGCCGAGGTCCTGGCGCGCCGCAGCCTGCAGAGCTGGGCTGGCGTGGCGCACACCGAGACCCTGTCGCTGCTGGTGTTGGGCCTGGTGCTGACCAGCGCCGGCCGCCATGCCGAGGCCGATGCGGCGCTGCAGCGCGCGCTGGCGCAGGCCCGCGCGCAAGCCAGCGCCGGTTTCGAGGCCGAGGCCCTGGTGCGCCACGCGCGGCTGCTGCTGCAGTGTGGCCGCTGCGCCGCGGCGCAGCAGGCGCTGGACCAGGCCGCGCCGCTGCTGGCGGCCAGCCCGGAGCCGCTGCGTGTCTCGCAGTTGGTGCTGGCGCAGGTGCTGGCCGCCAGCGCGGCCGGCGCGCCGGTGCCCGACGCCTGGCTGGCGCGGCTGCAGGCCGCGGCCCGGCACAGCGCGCACCCGCTGGTGCAGGTGCGGCTGGCGCGCGTCGTCAACGAGCTGGCCGCCGCGCGCGGCGACTGGCCGGCCGCCGCCGACGCGGCACGCGACATGGCCGAGCGCGCACGCCGCGCCGGCCTGCTCGAGCCACTGGCCGAGGCCCGGTTGCTGCAGGCCCGCGCCACCGAGCGCAGCGGCGGCGCGCCTGCGGCTGCGCGGGCACTGGCCGCCGAGGCCGCGGCGCTGGCGGCGCGGCAGGGCTTCGCCGATCTGCGCTGGCGCGCCGCTGCCTGGCTGGCCGCTCAGGCGGGCGCCGAAGACGGCCTGGCCGAGTCCGCCGCCCAGGCGCTGCAGCCGTTGCTGGGTGGTGAGGGCGGCGCGGGTCCGCCGCTGTTCGATGCCGCCGCCGCGGCGCGGCGCGAGCCCGGCTGGCAGGGCTGACCGGCCGCGCAGCGGGTCAGGCGGTCGTGGTGAACACCGTCAGCACGCCGGTGTAGCCGTACAGGTGGTGGCGGGCGATCTCGCCCGCCGCGAAGAAGCCCACCAGCGGCACGTCGCCCAGCGCGTGCTGCACGATCATGGCCTCGGCCGACGGCGCGCCGAAATGCGGCCCGCCGCGGCCCGAGCACGACACATACACCGCGCCCACGATGCGCGGTGCCAGCGGCGGCATGGCCGGCGCGCCCGCACCCACTGGCGGCGCCTCGGGGGCCGATTCGATCTCTTCACGGATCTCGGCGCAGATGCGCACCAGGTCGCGCCGGGCGGCCGCCACGTCGCGCCGGCAGAAGGCGAATTGCTGGCCCAGTTGCAGGTGCTCGGCGATCGCGATGCCCTGGCGCGCGGGGTCGATGCCGATCAGGTGGCGCACCCGGGTGTCGCTGCCGAACTGGCCGCCGCGGTTCAGCGCCGCATCGCCGCCGTCCGTCAGCCCGACCAGGGTGGCGCGCAGCGCGGCCATGGCCTGCTGCGGCTGCTGCAGGTTCACCTGCAGTTCGTCGAGCAGCAGCGGCAGGGCCGGCTGGCCGTCCAGCGTCAGCGCCAGGTTGCCGTCGGCCGCGGTGATGTGCCGGGTCGGACCCAGCGGTTGGCAGCCCTGGGTGACGCGCGAGACCAGGCGCGGCGCGGGCACCGGGTCGGCCGGGTCGTGGGCCAGGAAGGCCACGCCCGACAGGCCACCCTCGAACACGCCGTCGGCGATGTGCAGCCGGCGCGTGCGCGCTGCTGTCAAGCCACCGAACAGGTAGCCGCTGGCGGTGCGGCCGGCCAACTCCATCAGCAGGTCGTCCAGGTCGTGGGTGGCGGGGTCGGCATGCACCAGGGCGCTGTCGGCCCAGCCCGCGGGCATCGGCTGGCGGCCGCTGAACAGCCGGAAGCTGGCCGGTGGCAGATCGCACAGCATCAGCACCAGGGCCGGCTCGTCGATGTATTCCACCCCACCGGCCAGCACGCCCACGCCCACGGTGCCGGCCCAGTGCACGCCGGGCCAGCGCTGCTGCAGTTCGGCCAGCAGGGCGTCGGCCTGCGGCGCCAGCGCGTCGGTCAGGTAGATGAGCCCCAGCGTCGGCAAGAAGGCCGGCTGGCGCGTGGCGCGGCGGGCCTCCACCTGCGCGGCGGCCAGGGCCAGCGCCATGTGGCCGTCCGGGTGGGTGGCGTGGCCGGTGATGAAAGCCTGCATGGCGGCGGCGGTGCGGTCAGCGCGGTTGGGTGGCGCGGCGCTTGCTAGCGGCGGCCTTGGCGCCAGCTTGGCGGGCGGGGGCCGGCTTGGCGGCCGCCGCCGGTCGGGCGCCCAGCTTCTTTGCGGCGGCGTCGGCGGTCTTGGCCACCGCCGCCGGCATGGCCGCGGCCTGGCGGAAGGTCTCGCTGGCTGCGTCCAGCCCCTGCTTGACGAGGTTGCCGGCCAGGTTGCGGGCGTTGTCGGTGGCGCCGTCCTGCATGGCATTGGCCGCCAGCTGGGTGAACTGCTGGGTCAGCGCACCCCACCATTGCATCGGGTCGATGACGCCGGCGGGCACCTCGGGCGCGGCCATGGCGGCGGGCGCGGGTGGCGGCGGGGCCGGTGCGGGGGCCGGTGCGGGCACCTTGGCCACCGGCTCGGGTGCCTGGGCCGGCATGCGGATCTTGAGGGATTCGGTCAGGTCGCCGAACGACACATTCATGGTCTTGAGCGTGGAGAGCGTCATGCGCTGCACCTCCAGCGCCTGGATGGTGGCGCCCAGCATGCGTGCGTTCTGTTCCAGCCAGAACTGCACGGTGCGCAGGTCGTTGATGCGCTTGTCCAGCTCTTCTGGGTCCAGGGTGGGGGCGATCCACTGGCCCACGCCGGGCATGGCCGCACCGGCGTTCTTGACCAGGCCCTGCAGGAAGTCGAAGCCGGGCACCATCTTGGCGAACGCGGCGGTGGGGTCGGTCATGGCATCTCCTGGCCGTGGCTGTTGTGGGATGTTGTTGTGGAGGTCTCGGGCCATGGTAGCTGGCGGGCGCGGCGAAGTCATGGCCCGCCAGCCGCCGGCCTGTCGCGGATCAATCCGCCGGCGGCTGCAGCCGCAGCACGCCATCAGCCTGGCTGAAGGGCAGGCGGCCCAGCACGTCCATGCCCAGCAGCGGCGCGCCCAGCGCGGGCAGCACGGTGATGGGCAGGCGGTCGGCCTGCACGCCGCCCTGCAGTTGCAGGTCGGCCCGGCCCACCCAGCCGGTCACCACGCCGCCGGCGGTGGCCGACTGCACCCGGCCTTCGGCCACCAGGCCGGCGGCGCGGGCCAGCGCCTCGGGCAGGGCGGTGCGGGTGGCGCCGGTGTCGACCAGGAAGTCCACGGGCACACCGTTCACCCGACCGGGCCAGTGGAAGTGGCCGTCGGCCGCGCGGCGCAGCTCGATCACGCCGCCCTGGCTGCTGAAGCGGCTCTTCTGCTGCTGCGCCTGCCAGGCCTGCACGCCCAGGAACACACCCGTGCCCAGCAGCAGCCAGAGGGTGATGTGCTTGAGGGTGCGCGGAAACTCGGTCATCGGGGCCGAACGATGCCATGGATCGCCGCCACCCCGGCGGGCGCGGGCTTCTCAAAAAAACGGTGGCCGGGTACAAGGCCGGATGGCCAGATCCAACCCCCAGCCCGCCGCCCCGCTCGGCGCCACACCCCCACCTGTGGTGCCAGGCGCGGCCCTGTCGCGCATCGTTTTGTATGTGCGCGACATCCCGGCGGTGGCCGCGTTCTACCAGTTGCACTTCGGGCTGCAGCCCGTGCCGGGCAACGAGCCTGGCTGGCTGGAGCTGGCGCCGCCCGGTGGCGGCTGCCACATCGCACTGCACCAGGCCGCGGTGTCGCAGAAGCGGGGTTCGGAGATCAAGCTGGTGTTCGGCGTGGCCGATGTGCGGGCCTTCAAGGCCGCCAGTGCCGCTGCCGGCCTGCAGTTCGGCCCCGTGCACGACGCACCCGGTCACGCCTTCGCCAACGCCAAGGACCCGGCGGGCAATGCGATCTCGATCTCCAGCCGCGGCATGGCTTGATGTGCCCTGCAGCGTGCAGCAGGCGCGTTGCCGTGGCAGTCTGGCGGGCCGCCAGCCAGCGGCGTAAGCTGGAGTCCCAACCGCCGGGGGCCCGCGCCATGACTGCTCTGCCCTGCATCCGCCGCCTGCTGGCACCGCTGTGCCTGCTGTTGGCCACCGCGCTGGGCGGCTGCGCCGGCCTGGCGTTGCCATCCCCTGTGCCGCTGCTGCACGACGCCCTCTTCGACCACCCGCCGCGCCCGGCAGACGCCGATGCGGTGCTCAACCTCAGCCCGGCGATGCAGGCCCACCTGGACCGCCTGCGCCAGCAGACCCGCCGCCCGGGTGATCTGCCGCAGGCGCTGGCCGAGTCGCTGTACCAGCCCGGCGGCCTGCGGCTCGACTACGACGCCAGCATCACCCGCAATGCCGCCGAGGCCTTCGACGCCCGCAGCGGCAACTGCCTGTCATTGGTGGTGATGACCACCGCGCTGGCCCGGGGGCTGGGGCTGGACGTCAGCTTCCAGGACGTGCGCAGCGATGACCAGTTCCGCCACGAGGGCGGCCTGACGTTGCGCACCGGCCATGTCAATCTGGTGCTGGGTGAGCGCCCGCGGGCGCAGCACTGGCGCAGCGCGCAGGCCGACCTGGTGCTGCGCCACCTGGTGATCGACTTCCTGCCGCAGGAGACCGCGCGCGGGCTGCCGGTGGCGCCAATCAGCCAGGCGCAGGTGCTGGCCATGTTCATGAACAACCGGGCGGTGGAGTCGTTGCTGGCGCAGGCACCGGCCCAGGCCTACGCCTGGTCGCGTGAGGCCTTGCGGCACGACCCTGGCTCGGCCGCTGCCTACAACACCCTGGGCGTGGTGTACCAGCGCGCCGGTCACATGGCGCCGGCGGCCGCCGCCTACGAGCAGGTGCTGGCGCTCGACGACCGCCGGGTGGCGGCCATGGCCAACCTGGCCCAGGTGCGCCGGGCCCAGGGGCGCGACGCCGAGGCCGAGGCCTGGGAGCAGCGCCGCGCCGCGCTGGAGCCGAACGCGCCATTCCACTTCCTGCGGCTGGGGCAGGCGGCGCTGGCGGCGGGCGACCTGGCGCTGGCCGGGGTGCACTTCCAGCGCGAACTGCGCCGGCAACCCGAGTCCCACGAGGCCTGGTTCGGCCTGGCCCGGGTGCACGTGGCCCTGGGCGATAACGCACAGGCCGAACAGGCGCTGCGTCAGGCACTGGCGGCCAGCGCCACGGTCGGCGAGCAGGCCCGCTATGCCGGCAAGCTGGGGGTGCTGAAGGCGGCAGCGGCGCATTGACCGGCGCAGGGGCGCGCGCACTGGCCGGCGCGGTGGCCCGCGTGCCGCGCCGCGCCGCGTTCAGCGGCTGTGCAGCGTCATGCGTGACAGCGACGCCGCCGCGTCGCTGCCCGGCGCCGGCGGTGCGGTGCGCGCAGCCCGCGGCAGCGCCTCGCTGTCCTGCACCGGCACCGGGTCGTCGGCAGACACCGGCACCGGCCGGCGCATGGCCACGCCCACTGTCAGGATGTCGACCATCAGCAGCTGCAGGATGCGGCTGACCATCGGCACATGGGTGCTGGCGTCTTCCACATGGTCGACGGCCAGCACGGTGTCGGCCTTGCGCGCCAGCGGGCTCTGGCTGGCGGTGATGGCCACCACCGCCGCGCCGCGGGCGCGGGCCAGGTCGGCCACTTCCAGCAGTTCGGGCAGGCGGCCGCCGCTGCTGATGACCACCGCCACGTCGCCGGGCTTGAGCACGCCGGCGGCCAGGGTCTGCAGCCGGGGGTCGGTGTAGGCCGCGCTGGGGATGCCGAAGCGCAGGAACTTGAACTGCGCATCCACCGCCACACCGCCATACTGGCCCACGGTGTAGAACTCCACCCGATTGGCCTGGGCCAGCACCGCAATGGTGCGCTCGATCATGTCGCTGTTGAGTTGGCTGCGCATCTGCAGGATGGCGCTGGCAGTGTTGCCCAGCACCTTGCTGCCCAGTTCCACCGACGAGTCGTCATTGGTCACCTGCACATGGGTGATCGGCACGGTGCCGGTCAGGCCCGACGCCATGCGCAGCTTGAAATCGCTGAGCCCCTCGCAGCCCAGGCTGCGGCAGAAGCGGATGACGGTGGGCTGGCTGACCTGCGCCGCCTTGGCGATCTCGACGATGGGCTGGTTGAGCACCGCGCGCGGGTGGGCCAGCACATGCTCGGCCACCCGCAGCTCGGCCGGCGACAGCTCGCTGCAGGCGCGGCGGATCTGCCCGAGGATGGCCGAGCCCGGCGTGGCCTGCATCGCCTTGAGCTGTGAATCGAGGATGGCCGACGCGCCGACGAAGGTGGCGTGCTCGGCCGTGATCACATAGGTGGGGATGGCCGCCACATAGCGGCTGAAGCGGCCCTTGTCCTCGAAGCGCTGGCGGAACGGCGAACGGTCGAACCAGGCGCCCAGCCGCGGCACGATGCCCCCGCCGATGTAGATGCCGCCAAACGCGCCCAGCGTGACGGCCAGGTTGGCGGCGGCCGTGCCCAGCATGGCGCAGAACACCTCGATGGTGTCCAGGCACACCGGGCAGGTGCCGGCCAACGCGCGGCGGGTGATCTCGGGCGCGGTCAGCGCTTCGGCTGGCACGCCGGCATGGGCGGCCAGGGCCTTGTACATCAGCGCCAGGCCCGGGCCCGACAGCAGGCGCTCGAACGACACATGGCTGAACTGCCGCCAGGCATGGCGCAGCACCACGATCTCGCGCTCGTCACGCGGGGCCACGCTGGTGTGGCCGCCCTCGCTGCCCAGCGACACCCAGCCGTCGCCGGCCGGGATCAGCCCCGACACGCCCAGGCCCGAGCCCGAGCCCAGCAGGCCGATCACGCTCTTGGCCACCGGCTGGCCGCCGCCCACCTGGCGCGTGCCCTGCGCGTCCAGCCGCGGCAGCGACATCGCCAGCGCGGTGAAGTCGTTGACCACCAGCAGGGTGTCGAGCTGCAACCGCTGGCGCATCTCCTCGATGGAGAACTCCCAGTGGTAGTTGGTCATGCGCACCCGGTCGCCTTCGACCGGGTTGGCGATCGCCACCGCGGCGTGCTCCAGTCGGGTGCCGGGCGGCAGGGTGTCGATGTAGGCGCGCACCGCGGCGTGGAAATCGGCGTGGTCGGCGCAGCGCAGCGACGCCGGTGCGCTGAAGCGGCCCTGCGCTGTTTCCAGCGCAAACCGGGCGTAGGTGCCGCCGATGTCGGCGATCAGGCGGGGGGGGTCGTAGAGCGCCATGCGGTGTGGTGCTGTGCCGGGGTGCCGGATGTCAGGCCCCGGCTGGGCCATGGAACGCGAATGAGTATTGCACAATATGTAGCGCAACTACATGCTGACCCGCGGGGGCGGCCGGGCGTGTCTGCCGAGGAGGCGGGTGCCAGCTGCCCTGCGGGCCGGCGCCGGCTGGTGGATCGCCTGGATGGATTTTTTGTGCCGGTGCATGTAGTTTCGCTACCTCACTGGAGCCCGCTGATGGCGGCGGATCCGGGCCCGCAGCTTGCATGCAGTCCGCAGAGCCCGGTGCCTCTGGCCTGGGCGCCAACCAACCACAAGACCTGATCGTGCCGACCTTGACTGCAAGCAACCCTGGTGCAACCGGCATCGCGCCTTTGGCCGCTGACAGTTTTCCGCGGCTGGTGGCCGACATCGGCGGCACCAATGCGCGCTTTGGCTGGGTGGCGGCACCCGGCGCCGCGGTCAGCCAGGTGCACAAGCTGCCGGTGCCCGGCTTCGCCGGCCCGGCCGAGGCCACGCAGGCCTATCTGGCCTGGTTGGCCACCGCCCCGGACGGCGATGCCAGGGCTCCCCGGCACGCTGCGTTTGCGGTGGCCACCGCGGTGGCGGGCGACCGCATCAGCTTCACCAACAGCCACTGGGACTTCTCGCGCAGCGCGGTGCAGGCGGCGTTGGGGCTGCAGAGCCTGCGGATGCTCAATGACTTCGAATCCCTGGCCCTGTCGCTGCCCGGCCTGGGTGCCGACCAGGTGCGGGCCCATCCTGGCGTGGCCCACCCGGCCGGCGGCGCGCTGGCGGTGGTGGGGCCGGGCACCGGCCTGGGCGTGGGCGCGGTGGTGGCCGACGGCCTCGGCGGCTGGGTGGCGTTGCCCGGCGAGGGCGGCCATGCCACCCTGGCGCCGGCCGACGACCTGGAAAGCGCGTTGCTGGCCGCGGTGCGCCGCCACTTTGCCCATGTGTCGGCCGAGCGGCTGTTGTCGGGCATCGGTCTGCCGGTGCTGCACCAGGGCCTGGCGCAGGTGCGGGGCGAGCAGGCCGCCACGTTGACCGCCGCCGAGATCGTCGACAACGGCGAGGCGGGCACCGACGCCCTGTGCGGCCAGACGCTGGACGTGTTCTGTGCGTTGCTGGGCGGCTTTGCGGGCAACGTGGCGCTGACCATCGGCGCGCGCGGCGGCGTCTTCATCGGCGGCGGCATCGTGCCGCGGTTCGCCGACCGATTCTTCCGGTCGGCCTTCCGCCAGCGCTTCGAGGCCAAAGGCCGCTTCCAGCCCTACCTGGCGGCCATTCCCACCGCGCTGATCACCGACACGCTCGCGGCGTTGGGCGGCTCGGCGCTGGCCATCGATCAGGCGGTCAGCCGCAGCTGAGCTGCGCTGCCGCTCAGGGCAGCACCACCGTCATCGCATCCATCACCTTGGGGCCCGCCGGGTCTGCGCCGCCTACGGTGTGGCTGCCGGGCTGCGCGCCCAGGGCCCGGTAGCCGCCGTCGTGGTCCCAGGTGGTGATGTGCAGGCGCAGGCCGGCCAGCGCATCGGCCGGCCCCAGGCTGCCCGCCGGCAGCGTGAAGGTGACGGTGCGGCGGGCGTGGTCCACGGCCAGCATGGCGCCGGGGATGACCGGCGTGCCTTCCACGTCGGCGCTGGCGCCTGCCGCGCTGAAGAGCGCGTTCGACCAGCCGCCGGCCCGCAGCCGGTGCTGCCAGCGATAGCCGCCGGGCAGGCTGGCCTGCTGCTGCGGCAGGGCGGTGGCGCCGTCGGTGCGCCCGGCCTGGCTGAAGAACAGGGTGAAGGCCACATGGTCGAAGCCGTTGGACGGGCTCCACACCTGGCTGAGTGCGGCCATCGTCAGCTCGATCTTCAGCGCCGCACCGGCGCGCCACACCCGGGCACGGCGCAGGTCCAGCAGCTGGTGGCTGGCCCAGGTGGGGTCGGTGGGGTAGGTGTAGCTGCCGGCGGGCCCGCGGTCGTCGCCGGCCGCATCGGCCTGGTCGGCCACCAGCACCCAGGGCCGCTGCAGGCGGAACGGCCGCGCCGCCGATGCCAGCCCGGCCTCGGGCTGCCAGGCCACCAGCGGGTGGGTATCGCCGGCGCGCAGGTGAGACACGTCCAGCGTGGCCTGCCAGCGGCCCTGGGCATCGGCCTGCACCGTGGCGGCCTGGGCCAGGCTGCCGCCCGGCACCAGTTGCAGCGTGCTGCCAGCCGGGGCGCGCCCGGCGGCCTGCAGGCGGTTGCCGCCGTCGGTGGCGCGCAGCTGCAGCACGGCCCACTTGCTGGCGGCGATTGACGGCCCGGCCGACGGCACGGCGCTGCCCGCGGGCGGCAGGCGCCAGACCTGGCCGCTGCGCGGGGGCAGCGCTGCGGTGATGCGCCCGCCGGGGCCGGTGCGCAGCGCAGCGGGTGCGCCGTCCAGCGCCAGCAGGCCGTCCAGCGGCACATCGGGCCCCAGGCCGGTGGGCAGGTCGTGCAGCAACTGCGGGGTGTCGGCAGTGTTCAGCACCACCAGGGCGGCGTCTTGCCCATGCTGCATGCGCCAGGCGATGACCCCCGGGCCGCTGCGGTTGGTCTGCAGCACGGTGGGCCAGCCGCGGCTGAACACCGGGTGGGCGCGGCGCAGGGCGGTGAGCCGGGCGGTGGTCTGGTACAGCGGGTGGCTGGTGTCGAAGCGGTCGCGCCCGCCGGAGGCGTAACCCGCCGCGAACATCGCGCCGCGCTGCACGGTGAAGCCCTGCTCTGTGCCGTAATAGATCACCGGCACGCCCGGCAGCGTCATCAGCGCCAGCAGGGCCTGGCGCAGGCCGGCCTCGCTGCCGCCGGCCAGGAAGCGGTCGACATCATGGTTGTCGATGAAGGTGGCCAGCAGGTGCGGCTGGCTGTGCACCTGCACCATGGCCTGGATGCGGTGGCCCAGCACCGCGGTGGGGGCGCCCCGTGCCAGCACGTCGCCCAGGCTGCCGTAGAGGGTGAAGTTCAGCATGCCGGGCAGTAGCGCCTTGCCGCTGCGGGCGCCTCCGGCGCGCACGTAGCGCTCGATGCGGCGGGCCTGGGTGGTGGCATAGGGCGCGTCGATCGCAAAGCCTTCGCCGAAGGTGTAGAAGCCCCGGCGGCCGGTGGCGCGCGCCACCCGGTTGATGCCGGGTGCGGCAGGGTCGGCCGACTGCAGGAAGTCGTGGAACAGCGCCGGCGGCACGTAGAACGCGGTGTCCACGCGGAAGGCGTCCACGCCCACCTCGCGCACCCAGTGGCCGTAGCTCTGGCGCAGGGCCTGGCGCACGCGCGGGTTGTCGGTGTTCAGGTCGTCCAGGCCCGACATCTGCCAGTTCAGCAGCTGCTGCGGGTTCTTGTAGTCGACGACGTCGGGCGTCCAGTGGTAGATGCCGGCGCTGCGGTGCGCCGGGTTGCGCGGGTCGTTCAGGTCGAACGGCGGCTGGGTGGGTGCGGCGGTGGGCCGCGCCGCACCGTTGGGCAGGTAAGCCCGCGCGGGCTGGCCGGCCTGCCAGCCCGCGCCGTAGCCGAAGAAGTTGCCGGTGTGGTTGAGCACGATGTCCTGCACCAGATGCATGCCCTGGCTGTGCAGCGCATGCGACAGCGCCTTGTAGTCGTCCAGCGTGCCCAGGTGCTTGTCGACCTGCAGGAAGTTCTGGGCCCAGTAGCCGTGGTAGCCGCTGTAGCTGCCGTCCCACCACAGGTTGGCCACCGGCGGCGTGATCCACAGCGCGGTGGCGCCCAGGCCGCGGATGTAGTCCAGCCGGCGCTGCAGGCCCGCGAAGTCACCGCCGTTGTAATGGGCGCGGCTGCCGGGTTGGTACTCACCGGCGCCCTGGTCGTTGTTGCTGGGGTCACCGTCGTCGAAGCGGTCGGTCAGCACGAAGTAGAGGATCTGGTCGCGCCAGTCGGGGGACGGCACGTGCAGTTGCAGCGGCTGGGCGTGCGCGGCCAGCGCCAGCACGGCCGCCCCCAGCAGGGCCGCAGCCGGTTGCCAGTGCCTGGTCATGGCTGCAGCAGAAACCGCAACGGCTGGTCCACGCGTGCGCGCCAGGCGGCCTCGTTGTGGTCGCCACCGTCGATCTGCTGGCTGGTGAAGTGCGTGCCGCGCTGCCAGCCGCGCGCGGCCAGCACCGCATCCACCTGCGCCTGCAGCGGCGGGTACAGCGCGTCGAGGTTGACTGTGCCGTGGTCGAAGTACAGCCGGTGCGCGCCGGGCGCAGGCAGGCGCTCGGCCAGCCAGTCGCGCAGCGCCTGCTGCGCCTGGGCCGCACGCGGGTCGCCCGGCGGCCGGATCCAGGCCGGTTGCGTGCTCATGGGCCAATGGGTGGACACGCAGCCGGCCGCGCCGAAGACCCCGGGGTGCTGCACCAGCGCATACAGCGAGGCCAGCCCGCCCATGCTGGAGCCCATCACCACCGTGTGGGCGGGGCCGGGCAAGGTGCGGTAGGTGGCGTCGATGTGCGGCTTCAGTTCATCGACCAGAAAGCGCAGGTAACCGTCGGACAGCGCCGGGCCGCGGTAGACCTCGTCACGCCAGGCTGCGGGCAGGCGTTGCAGCGGGGCCGCCGGGCCGTATTCACGGCTGCGCAGTGGGGTGTTCCACACCCCCACCACGATGGTGGGCGCCACCCGGCCGGCGGCGCGCAGCGCCAGCAGCGCCGGCACCACGCCCCAGGTCTGGCTGCCGTAGGCGTCGGCCGGGTCGAACAGGTTCTGGCCGTCGTGCATGTAGAGCACGCGGTGGCGCGTGCTGCTGCCGTCGTAGCCGGGTGGCAGCCACACCGTCACCCGGCGCGGGGCGGCATGGGCCGAGGCGAAGACAGGCGTGGTGACGAACCGGCCGCCGCCGGCGGGTGTGGCCGCTGCCCAGTCGGCCGGGCTGGCACAGCCGGCCACCAGGGTGGGCGGCAGGGCGGCCGCGGCAATGCGGGCCAGCGCCGCGCGCCTGGGGCGGTGGTCCGGCCGGGCCAGGAAGGGGTTCTGCATGTAGTAAGGCTACATTTCTGCCGGCGCATGCCTGTCGCGATTTTGCAACTTATGGCTAGGACTTTCCCTGATTTCCTGGGAGATCGCCAAGGCTCCCGCCTGGGATGAGAGTGATCCCGCTGCCGTCGTTCGGGGGATGTCCCCTGGTCAGCAATCTAGTTTTAGTACAGGATCTGCGTTGCAGAAGTTTGCAAAGGCCGCAGCAATCCAGACATCGGCACGGGCCGGTGGGTGCTGCAGGACACCGCGATCACGAGGAGACACCCCATGAAGACCCCCAGCCACCAACCGTCACGTGCCGCCCGCACGCGCCCGGCGTTCCGTCTGCGGCCCGTCGCGCTGAGTTGCGCCGCGCTGCTGATCGGCGCCACTGACCTGGCCCTGGCCCAGCAAGCCGAACAGTCGGTCACGGTGACCGGCATCCGCCGTGCCGTCGAAAGCGCGATCGCGGTCAAGAAGGAAGCCGACAGCATCGTCGAGGCCGTCACGTCCGAGGACATCGGCAAGCTGCCCGACCCGTCGATCGCCGAATCGATGGCGCGTCTGCCGGGCGTGGCCGCGCAGCGCAACAAGGGCAGCGGCAAGGCCCAGAACATCAGCGTGCGCGGCATGTCGCCCGACTTCAACGGCGGCCTGCTCAACGGGCGCGAAGTGGCCTCTTCGGGTGACAGCCGCGGCGTCGACTTCGACCTGTACCCAGCCGAACTGATGAACGGCGTGACGATCTACAAGTCGCCGCACGCCGGCCTGATCGGCCAGGGCCTATCGTCGACCATCGACCTGCAAACCATCCGCCCATTGAATGCGAGCAGCCGCGCGGTGGCGGTGAACTACCGCGACCAGAAGACCGGCATCAGCAACGGCGTGAAGGACGGTGAAGGCACCGGCAGCCGCATGTCGCTGACCTACATCGACCAGTTCTTCGGCCGCACCGTGGGCGTGGCGCTGGGCGCCGTGCGCTTCCGCGAGAACGGCGCGGCCCAGCCCGCCATCAACACCTGGGGTGGATGGACCCAGCCGCTGGCCTACAACGGCCAGCAGGTCGGCGTGCCCGGTGGCTTCGGCCGCGATGTCGAGGTGACCAACCAGGAACGCGACGGCCTGATGGGCGTGCTGCAGTGGAAGCCCAACAAGAATTTCGAGACCACGTTGGACATGTTCCAGTCCAAGGGCACGAATGCCTTCCGCAAGCGCGGCATCGAAGGCTTCATCGGCGGCAGCTCTGACGCCAACAACAACTACCGCGGCGCGCCCACCCTGCTGAACGCCACGGTCGCCAACGGCGTTGCCACCAGCGGCACGGTCAACAACTTCAAGGGCGTGATCCGCAACCACTCCGAAGCGTCGGAAGACGAGCTGAAGGCCTGGGGCTTGAATGCCAAGCTCAAGCTCGACGCCTGGACCCTGACCGGCGATGTGTCGAACTCCAAGGTGGTCAAGGAGGGCTCACGCTTCGAGACCACCGCTGGCCTGTCCGGTAACGGCAACCCGACCCTGGCCACGCCGGGCTATCCGGCCACGGCCGGTGCCACCGGCACCCTGAGCTGGACCGGGTTCACCGGCAGCAACCATGGCGATGTGGCCTTCACCTCGACCACCGACTTTGCCGACCGCAGCGTGGTCAAGCTGACCGACGTGATGGGCTGGGGCGGTGGCCCCAACTCGCCGCAGGCGGGCTATGTGGCTGCGCCCAAGCTCACCGACAACATCGACGCCCTGCGCCTCGGCGGCAAGCGCCAGCTGTCCTGGGGCCCGGTGATCGGTGTCGAGGCAGGCCTGAACCTGCTGACACGCAAGAAGACCGCCAGCACCCAGGAAGGCTTCCTGGTGATCAATGGCGCCACCGGCCCGTTCGCAACAGTCGACATTCCGGGCTCGTCGACCGCGGTCACCCCTGGCGGCATCCGCGTCGCCACCTGGGACCCGACGCCTGCCGCCCTGGGCACGGTCTACAGCCTGCGCCCCAATACCTACGGTGGTGTGATCAACCGCAACTGGTCGGTCAAGGAAGAGGTGTCCACCGGCTACGTCAAGGCCGACCTGGAAGGCAAGCTGTTCGGCTTCGACTACACCGGCAACATCGGCACCCAGTTGGTCCACACCAAGCAGACCTCGGGCGGCTTCGTCAATGACTCTGGCCGTTGCACCGGCGCGACGGCAGACACCTGCGTGTCCACCAGCGGCGGCACCACCTACAACGACGTGCTGCCCAGCGTGAACCTGGCCTTCACCCTGGCGCCTGAACTGGTGGGCCGGTTCTCCCTGGGCAAGACCATGGCCCGGCCGAAGATGAGCGAGATGCGCTCCAGCATGGACCCGCCGTCCCTGCCGCAAGCCAACCTGACGCAGGTGCTGCGTGCGTCGGGCGGCAACCCGAACCTCGAGCCGTTCCGCGCCACGGCGCTGGACATCTCGGTCGAGAAGTACTTCGGCAACAAGGGGTACATCAGCGCCGCCGGCTTCTACAAGGACATCAGCACCTACATCCTGACGCTGCCGCGCCTCGGCTTCGATTTCGCGCCTTTCATCAGCAACAACACCGTGCTGCCACCGGGCGGCTCCACCGTGGGCATCCTGACCCAGCCGACGAACGGCTCGGGCGGCAACATCAGCGGCTTCGAGCTGGCGGTGAACATCCCGTTGTCGATGGTCTTCAAGCCGCTGGATGGCTTCGGTATCGCCGTCAACCACAGCGACACGCGCAGTTCCATCAGCATCGACGCCACCGCGCTGGGCTTCCCGAACATCGGCACGGTGACCACGCCGCTGCCGGGCCTGTCGCGCAAGGTGACCAACCTGCGCTTCTATTACGAGAAGTACGGCATCCAGGTGGCGGTGGCGGCACGCAAGCGCTCGGACTTCCTGGGCGAGATCACCGACTACAAGGATGACAAGGAGTACAGCTACATCCGCGGTGAGACGGTGGCCGACCTGCAACTGGGCTACAGCTTCTCCGACCAGTCGTACCTGAAGGGGCTGTCGCTGCTGTTCCAGGCGAACAACATCACCAACGAGAAGTTCCGCAAGTACACCACCGACCGCAACAACACACAGGACACCAAGTACGGCAAGACCTACTTGCTGGGCGCGAACTACAAGTTCTGACCCTGCGTGTTGCTGGCCCCGTCCGCGGGGCCCCAGCCACCCCGGCCGCCCCTGGTTGCCGGGGTGTTTTCTTGACAGGGTGCGCCCGCACCGTTGCCCGCCTGACCGGAAAATGCCGCCATGGATGCCAACCAATCCCCCCACAGCCTGGTCCGCCAGATCGTCATTGCCGGCGGCGGCACGGCCGGCTGGATGACCGCCGCGGCGCTGTCCAAGGTGCTGCGTGGCAAGGCGCAGATCACCCTGGTCGAGAGCGAGGAGATCGGCACCGTGGGCGTGGGCGAGGCCACCATCCCGATGCTGCGGCTGTTCAACCGGGTGGTGGGGCTGGACGAAGACGAGTTCATCCGCGAGACCCAGGGCAGCTTCAAGCTGGGCATCGAGTTCGTCAACTGGGGCCGCCTGGGCAGCCGATACATGCATGCCTTCGGGCCTGTCGGGCAAGACCTGTGGACGGTGCCGTTCCACCAGTACTGGCTGAAGATGCACCAGGCCGGCCAGGCCCGGCCGCTGGGCGAGTACGCCATGACCCGGGTGGCGGCAATGCGCAACAAGTTCATGCGGGCGCCCACCGATGTGCAGAACTCGCCGCTCAACGACATCGCCCATGCCTTCCATTTCGACGCCGGCCTGTACGCGCGCTATCTGCGCCGGCATGCCGAGGCGATGGGCGTGCGCCGCGTGGAGGGCCGCATCCAGCAGGTGCAGCAGCACGCCGGCAACGGCCATGTGCAGGCCCTGGTGCTGGCCGATGGCCAGCGCATCGACGGCGAGCTGTTCATCGACTGCTCGGGCTTCCGCGGCCTGCTGATCGAAGAGACGCTGAAGACCGGCTACGAGGACTGGACCCACTGGCTGCCCTGCGACCGCGCCGTGGCCGTGCCCTGCGCATCGGTGCAACCGCTGACGCCTTACACCCGCAGCACGGCGCACCGCGCCGGCTGGCAGTGGCGCATCCCGCTGCAGCACCGCACCGGCAATGGCCATGTGTTCTGCAGCCGCCACATCAGCGAGGACGAAGCCACCGCGGTGCTGCTGGGCCACCTGGACGGCGAGCCCCTGGCCGAGCCGCGCACGCTGCGCTTTGCCACCGGCATGCGCCGCCTGGGCTGGAACCGCAACGTGGTGGCCATCGGCCTGGCCAGCGGCTTCATGGAGCCGCTGGAATCAACCAGCATCCACCTGATCCAGAGCGCGATCGCGCGGCTGATCGACTTCTTCCCCACCCATGGCTTCGACCAGGTCGACATCGATGCCTACAACCGCCAGAGCCGGTTCGAGTACGAGCGCATCCGCGACTTCATCATCCTGCACTACCACCTGAACCAGCGCACCGATTCACCGTTCTGGGTGGCCTGCCGCGAGATGGACGTGCCCGACACGCTCAAGGACAAGCTGCAACTGTTCCAGACCCACGGCCGCATCGTGCGCGAGAACAACGAGCTGTTCTCCGAGGTGGCCTGGCTGCAGGTGCTGGTGGGCCAGAACCTGCTGCCGCAGGGCTACCACCCGCTGGTCGACAGCCTGGACGAGGCCGACATCCGCGGGTACCTGGATGGCGTGCATGACCTGATCGGCCGTTGCGCCGATGCCATGCCCGACCATGCGGCGTTCATCGCCGCCCATTGCGCCGCGTCGCGCTGATCGGCGGCGCCGACCACAACCCGGGAGACCGCCATGACCGCCGGCCGCCTTGCCATGATCCTGTTGCCGGCCATCGCCTGGGTTGCGCTGGCCGGGCTGGGCCTGCTGGCCGCCGCGCCTGCCCGGGCGCAGCCCCAGGCCCAGCCCCCAGCGGCCGAGCTGTTCTTCCAGGAGCCGGCCATCAGCGGCGCCCGGCTGTCGCCGGACGGCCGTTACGTGGGCATGCGCGTGGCCGCCAAGGGCCACCGCGCGCGGCTGGCGGTGCTGGACCTGCAGACCATGCAACCCGATGTGGTGGCGTCGTTCGACGACAAGGACATCGGCCACTTCCGCTGGGTGAACGACACGCGCCTGGTGTTCAACCTGCGCCAGGAACTGACCGGCCCCAACCGGGCCGAGCACGGCGCCGGCCTGTTCGCGGTGGACGCCGACGGCAGCAACTTCCGCCAACTGGTGGAGACCTACCGCAGCTTTGTGCGGGGGCCCGAGTCCGGCACACCCCTGCTGCCCTGGCGCAATCAGCCGTTGCACAGCCAGGTGCCGCGCCGCGATGACGATGTCTTCGTCGTCGAGCCGGAAGAGGTCAGCAAGCAGAAGGTCGACCACTTCGTGCTGCGCCGGCTGAACACCCGCACCGGCCGCGCCAGCGAGGTGGATGCGCCGCCGCATGCGGTCGACTGGACGCTGGATGCCCAGGGTGCGCTGCGGCTGGTGCTCACCCGCCAGGGCGATGATCTGGCCGTGCATTGGCGTGACGCCGCCGACCGCTGGAAGCAGCTGACCAGCTTCAAGCTGTACGGCCAGGATGGCTGGACACCGCGCTTCATCGCGCCCGATGGCACGCTGTGGGTGGTGGCCGGCAACGGCGACAAGCAGGCCGTGTTCTCGGTCGACCCTGCCACCGGCCAGCGGGCCGACAAACCCCTGGTGGCCAGCCCTGACTTCGACGTGGACCCCGAGTTCCTGGTCGGGCGGGGCAGGCTGCTGGGCGTGCGCCACACCCTGGACGGCCAGGTCACGCAGTGGCTGGACGCCGACGCCCGTGCCCTGCAGGCCACCATCGATGCGCTGCTGCCCGCCACCGCCAACCGGCTGCAGCTGCCGCAGCGCGGAGATGCACCCCATGTGCTGGTGCATGCCTACAGCGACGTGCAGCCCGCCATCACCCTGGTCTACCACCAGGGCACCCGCAAGCTCAGCCGCGTGGGCGTGTCCCACCCCGGCATCGACCCCAAGAAGATGGGGTTGACCGACTTCGTGCGCTACAAGGCGGGCGACGGGCTGGACATCCCGGCCTACATCACCCTGCCACCGGGCATGGCACTGGACGGCAAGCCCAAGAACCTGCCCCTGGTGGTGCTGGTGCACGGCGGGCCCTGGGTGCGCGGCACCAGTTGGCACTGGCAGGACGAGGTGCAGTTTCTGGCGACGCGGGGCTATGCGGTGTTGCAGCCCGAATTCCGCGGGTCCACCGGCTTTGGTGACCGGCACTTCAGGGCCGGGTTCCGGCAATGGGGCCAGGCCATGCAGCGTGACCTGGCCGACGGCGCGCGCTGGGCCATCGCCCAGGGCATTGCCGACCCGAAGCGCATCGCCATCGCCGGTGCCAGCTATGGCGGCTATGCCACGCTGATGGGGCTGCTGCAGAACCCCGAACTGTTCCGCGCCGGCATCAGCTGGGTGGGCGTGACCGACCCCGGATTGATGTTCTCGGTGCCCTGGAGCGATGTGACCGACGAGAGCAAGCGCTATGGCTACGCCACCCTGATCGGCGACCCGTTGGCCGATGCCGAGCTCTTCAAGACCATCTCGCCGCTGGCCCAGGCGGCGCGCATCCGCCAGCCGCTGCTGCTGGCCCATGGCGCCTGGGATGTGCGCGTGCCCATCGTGCACGGCGAGAAGTTCCGCGACGCCAACCGGCCGCACAACCCGCAACTGGAATGGTTGACCTACCCCGAAGAGGGCCACGGCTGGCGCAAGCTGGAGACCCGGCTCGACTTCTGGGGCAGGGTCGAGCGGTTCCTGTCCCGGCATCTGGCGGCACACTGATGGCTTGGTGATGCTGCGGCGGGCCGGGGTCGGCGGCGGCATGCCGGCAGGGTCAACCCGGGCGGTGGCCGGCCGATCACCCAGTGCAGTGCCTCGGCACTTTCACCGGACCCTGCCCATGACCCCACGACGCCCGCTCCTGTCCCTGGCCGCCGCCGCGGCGCTGCTGTCGGCTTGCGCCACGCCCGAGCCCGTGGGCCCGCCGCGCAAGGAGATGGTGTTCGCCGTCACCGCCGCGGCCGAGCTGATCCGCTTCAACGCCGGCCAGCCGCAGCGTGTGCTGGCGCGCCAGCCGCTGCAGGGCCTGCCGGCGGGTGACGCGCTGGTGGGCATCGATGACCGCGTGGCGCGCGGCGTGCTGTATGCGCTGTCGGCCAGCGGCCGGCTCTACACCATCGACACCGCCAGCGCTGCCTTGAAGCCGGTGGGCGCCGCGCCCGCGGCCACGCTGCAGAGCGCCACGGTCGGCGTCAACTTCAACCCGGTGGCCGACCGCGTCCGCGTGGTGACCGACACCGGCCAGAACCTGCGCCTGCACCCCGACACCGGCGCGCTGGCCGCCACCGACCCGGCCGTGGCCTGTGCCCCCGGTGATGTGCGCCATGGCCAGGCTCCGCGCCTGGCCGCTGCCGCCTACAGCGACAACAAGCAGAACGACGCGCTGACCACCAACTACGCCATCGACCGCGCCGCCGGCACGCTGGTGACGCAGGGCTCGGTGGAGGGCGTGGCGCCGATGGTGTCGCCCAACACCGGCCAGCTGCGCAGCGTGGGGCCACTGGGCACCGGCCCGGTGGACGCCGCCGCGCTGGACATCGCCGACACCGACAACACCGCGCTGGCCGCGCTGCGCCAGGGCGGCCGCACCAGCCTGCACCTGGTGCACCTGGCCACCGGCACGGCCACGCGCATCGGCACGGTGGGTGACGGCCGGCCGCTGTGGGGCATGGCGATCGAGCCCTGACGCTGAGCGCCCGCGCGGCTGGCGAGGCGGGCGCGGTGGTACGGTGCAGGCTGCGCCTGGCGCCTGTGGCGCCCCGCCCCGACCCTGCCGCCCCGACGGAGACCGCCCGTGCGCCCCACATCCATCCCCGGCCTGCTGGCTGCCCTGTGCGCAGCCTGCGCCATGCTCGGCGCTGCCAGCGCCGTCGCGGCTGATTTCGCCTCCACCCGGCCGGCTGCCCGGGTTGAATACTGGCAGCAGCGCCAGGCCACCATCGACGCGCAGGTGGCCGACGCCGCCGGCCTGCGCGCCGTCAAGCTGGTGTTCGTCGGCGACTCGATCACCGACTTCTGGCTGCTGGGCGACGAGCCCTGGATCCCCGGCCGCCTGCACGGGCGTGCCGTGTGGGACGCCGCGTTCGGCGGTGCCGTGCCGCAGAACCACGCACTGAACATCGGCATCTCGGGCGACCGCACCGAGCACCTGCTGCACCGCATCCTGCCCAAGGCGCAGGGTGGGCTGGGCCAGCTGGACAACCCGGCGCTGGCGCCCGAGTTCTTCGTGCTGATGGTCGGCATCAACAACGCCGACGCACCCGAGATGCCGGTGGCCGACAGTGTGGTCGCCGGCGTGGTGGCGGTACTGCGTGCCCTGCATGCGCGCAAGCCCGGCACGCGGCTGCTGCTGCAGTCGATCCTGCCCACGGCCGAGCCGGCCCGCGACGCCGCCGTCGTCAAGCCGGTGAACGCACGGCTGGCCGTGCTGGCACGCAGCGCCGAGTTCGCCAGCTTCACCACCTGGCTGGACCTGTACCCGGCCTTCGTCGACAAGCAGGGCCGCCAGCAGACCCGGCTGTTCGTCGACGGCCTGCACCCCAGCGAGGCCGGCTACACCGTCTGGCGCGACCGTCTGGTGCCGGCCCTGGCGGCGGCCCGCGCGGCGGCGCGGTAGCGCCACGGCGTGCCCGCTGGGGCGGGTGCTTCAGGCGCAGGCGTGGCGCCGCAGCGTCAACGTCCGCCGCGGCCCGCCAGGTCGATGCGCCGTTGCAGCGCGGCGGCGGCGGCAGCGTCCCCAGCCTGCGCTGCGCGCTGTTGCTGCAGGCCCAGCCAGGCCAGCAACGGCCTGCGCCAGCCCTGTTCGGACGCGGTGTCGACCGCCACGGCCATGACGGCCGGCCCGGCGCGGCCGGCACGCAGCAGCACGGCTGCGCCCACCAGCCGCGACAACGGGTCGGTCAGGCCCTGCAGCCGGGCCGCAGTCGCGGCGTCGCTGGTGGTGCCACTGGCCGCGCTGGTGGTGCTGATGGCCACCGCCACCGCCTGCTGCGCCGGCGGCAGCAGCGCAGCCTGGGCTGGCGCCAGCCGGCCGGCCAGGTGGTCGGCATAGGCGCGCTCGGGGGGCGCCGCGTCGGCGCGCAGCCGATCGAAGGCCTCGCAGGGGTCGAGCTGCAGGCTGGCCGCCAGCGCCGCGCAGCGCAGCAGCTCGGCGCGGGCCAGCAGATCGGGCCGGCCGGTGCGGCTGATCTGCGCGCGGGCGCGGTCGAATTCCAGCGTGGCGATGCGGCTGTCGCCGCGCAGCTCGGCCGCCACCGCCAGGTCGAGTGCACCGCGGGCGCTCTGCTGCCAGTCGGGCGGCGGCGGGCCGCTGGCGCAGCCGGCCAGCAGGGACGCTGCGCAGCACAGCGCGGCGCCTGTCCACCTCATGGCAGCCTGACCTCGGCGTCGCGGGCGAACGGCCATTGGCGGTTGACCTCGTCCACCAGCTGCTGCACCTTGCGCAGGCTGGACTCCACCTCGGCGCGCAAGGTGCCCAGGTCGGCGGTGGCGCTGCGGGTGTTGCTGGCGATGCCCTGGGCCTCGGCCAGCACGCCGTCCACCCGGGTGAGGGTGGCACGCGCGTCGCCCAGCAGGGCGTTGAGCTGCAGCACGGTGGCGCGGGTCTCGGGCAGCAGGCCCTGGGCGCCGAACACCTGGGTGTCGGTCTTGCCGGCCAGGCGGTCGAGGCTGGCGGTCAGCGCGTCGGCGCGTTGCAGCAGGGCGTTGGTGCGGTCCAGCGTGGTCAGCAGTTTCTTGGCGTCGGCCTCGTTGCCCATCAGCACGCCCAGGGCGCCACGCGGGCCTTTCAGTTGATCCGTGGCGGCCTGCAGGTTGGCCAGGCTGCCGGCCAGCGCGCCGTCGGGCGCGGCCAGGGCGCTGGCGCGCTGCACCAGTTCACGCACGGCGGCCACCATCTGCGGCAGCTCGGCCATGGCGTCGCCGGCCAGCACCTTGCGCTCGGCGTTGTCGGGCAGCAGCGGGTCGGTCAGTTGGCCGGTGTAGGCGCGCAGGTTGGTGTTGCCCACCACACCGCGCACCAGGGTGAAGATGCTGCTGGTGCGCAGCCAGTGCGCGTCTCTGCTGGGCACGTCGATCAGGATGCGGGCATTGCCTTCGGGCGACAGCGCGATGTCGCGCACCCGCCCGATGGGAAAGCCCGAGAAGGTGAGGTCCATGCCGACGGTGACGCCCTCGGCATCGTCAGCCACCAGCACCAGGCGCTGGGTGGGCTCGAAGGCGCCCCGGGCGTACAGCAGGTAGCCGATGGCGGCACACACCAGCACGGCCATCAGCAGCAGCAGGCCGGTGGCCTTGGCCTGCAGGTGGGGCACAGCCCATGGTTCGCTGTCGGGTGGGGGCAGCGGGTTTGGCGTGGGGTCGGCGGGCGGCATCGGTGCGGTCAATAGTAGTTGCCCACCAGCGATCCGGCCTCGATGGCCAGCACCACCACGAACAGCCGCACCAGACCCTGCAGCTCGGCGCTGGCGCGTGAGCGCCGCCCCGCCGGGTTCTGCAGCACGGTGACCAGCGGGATCCAGGCCACGGCCGACCCCAGCAGGAACACCTTCAGGCCGAAGATCAGCGTGACCGACGGGCTGAACACCCGGCCCACGGTGCGGGTGTAGCCCGCAAAGCCGCCCAGGCTGAAGCCGTGCGCCGACACATAGGCCAGCACCAGCGTGACCACGCAGCTCAGCGCGGCCAGCAGCAGCACCGCGAACAGTCCGGCCAGCAGGCGCGGCAGCACCAGGGTGGCCAGCGGGTCCAGGCCCTGCGCGCGCGGGGCGTCGAAGCGGCCCCGGTTGCGCAGCGTGGCCACTTCATCGGCCATGGGCAGCGTGGCGTGCAGCGCGCCGAACAACGCCGCAGCCAGCGGGATCAGCTCGAGCACCAGCACGCGCACCACCATCTCCAGCGCGTACTGCGACAGGCCGTAGCTCTGTGCGGTGACGATGACGATGCGGATCACCACCAGGCTGAGCACCGCCGTGGCCAGGGTGAAGCCCAGCAGCATCGGCCCGCTGGCACGGACCAGCTGGCCGGCCAGCCCGCTGCTGCGCGCCTGGCGCCGCCCGGTGGCCGACAAGGCCAGCACGCCCAGCACCGCGCCCAGGTGCAGGATCTGCCACCAGCTGGCCAGCCACTGCAGCGCCGGCTGCAGCGCGCCGGTGGCGATGCCGGTGCCGCTGCGGCTCATGCCGTGGCCCTGCCCATCAAGGCGCGCTGGCCTGGCGCACCGCGTGGTCCCACTCGGCCATCAGTGTGTGCGCCCGTTCCCGCGGCAGCGTGGGGTGGAAGCGCCGCTCCACCTGCCACAGGGCCGACAGCTCCTCCAGGTTCCTGAACACGCCGGTGGCCAGGCCGGCCAGGTAAGCCGCGCCCAGCGCCGTGGTCTCGGTGACCTGGGGCCGCACCACCGGGATGCCCAGCAGGTCGGCCTGGAACTGCATCAGCAGGTTGTTGACGCAGGCGCCGCCGTCCACCCGCAACTCGGCCACCGGCGTGCCGCCGCCGGCCACCGCGTCACGCGACATCGCCTGCAGCAGGGCCGCGCTCTGAAACGCGATGCTCTCCAGCGCCGCGCGGGCGATGTGGGCCACGGTGCTGCCGCGTGTCAGCCCGGTGATGGTGCCGCGGGCGTTGGTGTCCCAGTAGGGCGCGCCCAGGCCGGTGAAGGCCGGCACGAACAGCACGCCGCCGGCATCGGGCACGCTTTCGGCCAGGGCCTGCACCTGGTGGCTGCCTTCGATGGCACGCAGCCCGTCGCGCAGCCACTGCACCACCGCGCCGCCGATGAACACGCTGCCTTCCAGCGCATAACCCGGCGTGGTGGTGGCCTGGGCGGCGGCGGTGGTGATCAGGCCGTTCAGGCTGGTGCGGAACTGGCTGCCGGTGTGCATCAGCATGAAGCAGCCGGTGCCGTAGGTGTTCTTGGCCAGCCCGGCGGTGAAGCAGGCCTGGCCGAACAGCGCGGCCTGCTGGTCGCCGGCCATGCCGGCCACCGGGATGCTGGCGCCCAGCAGCGCCGGATCGGTCTCGCCGAACACATGGCTGCTGGGGTGCACGCTGGGCAGCAGGCTGTCGGGCACGTGCAGCAGCTTCAGCAGCTCGTGGTCCCAGACGTTGTGGCGGATGTCGAACAGCATGGTGCGCGCCGCGTTGCTGACGTCGGTGGCATGCACCCGGCCACCGGTCAGCTTCCACAGCAGCCAGCTGTCGACGGTGCCGAAGGCCAGGTCGCCCTGGGCGGCTGCGATGTGGGCGCCGCTGACATGGTCGAGGATCCAGCGGATCTTGGTGGCCGAGAAGTACGCGTCCACCACCAGGCCGGTGCTCTGGCGGATGGTCTCGGCGTGGCCATGCTCCCGCAACTGGGCGCACAGCGGCTCGCCGCGCCGGTCTTGCCAGACGATGGCGTTGTGGATGGCCTGGCCGGTGCGGCGGTTCCACACCACCGTGGTCTCGCGCTGGTTGGTGATGCCGATGGCCTTGACCTGCGCGGCCGTGATGCCGGCCTTGGCCAGGGCTTCCTGGGCGGTGGCCAGCTGGCTCTGCCAGATCTCTTCCGGGTCGTGCTCCACCCAGCCGGGCTGCGGGAAGATCTGACGGAACTCGCGCTGGGCCATGGCCACGATGCGGCCGGCACCGTCGAACACGATGCTGCGCGAGCTGGACGTGCCCTGGTCCAGGGCCAAGAGGTAGGTCATGGTGTGTCTCCCGTGTCATGGGCCGCTGTGTCGGCCTCGTCAAGCGGCGGTGTCGAGGTGTCGCCGGTGGCCAGGGTGCACACCACGCCAGCCTCGGCCAGCAGCGCGTTGAACACCGCCGGCGGCGCGCGGTCGGTGAACAGCTGGTCCACCTGGTCGAGCCGGCCCACTTCCACCATGGCCGGGCGGTCGAACTTGCTGTGGTCGGCCGCCAGCCAGACCTGGCGGCTGGCGCGGATGATGGCCCGTGCCACCTTCACTTCGCGCACGTCGAAGTCGCGCAACGTGCCGTCGGCCTCGATGCCCGAGATGCCGATCAGGCCGATGTCGACGCGGAACTGGCTGATGAACTCCACCGTGGTGTCGCCGGTGATGCCGCGGTCGCGCGGGCGCACCTGGCCACCGGCCACGATCACCTCGCAGTCGGCGTTGTCGCTGAGGATGGCGGCCACGTTCAGGTTGTTGGTGATGACGCGCAGGCCGCGGTGGTGCACCAGCGCGCGGGCAATCGCCTCGGTGGTGGTGCCGATGTTCAGGAACAGGCTGCAGCCCTCGGGCACCTTGGCCGCCACCGCCTGGGCGATGCGGCGCTTGGCGTCGTCGTTCAGGGCCTGGCGCTGGCGGTAGGCGATGTTCTCGGTGGTGCTGGCCGGCAGCCGCACGCCGCCATGGAAGCGCGCCAGCAGCCCGGCGTCGGACAGCAGCTTCACGTCGCGCCGCACCGTCTGCAGGGTGACGCCGAAGCGCTCGGCCAGCGCTTCCACCGTGGCCGAGCCCTGGGCGCGCACGGCCTCCAGCACGCCGGCTTGGCGGGGGTTGGGGTTGAGCATGTCGGTGGTCGTGGTGCAGCCTGTCTGCCGCAAGCGTACGGGATGCGGGCAGGCGCCGGATCAGGGTAAACCGGCTTGCGTTTGCTTCCCAATGCAGACTACAAACGAAAACAAGCGAACAATAGAGCACCGAAACGAACAGCGAGTTGGCGCGTGATGCGCCGGCCCACCCACCATGCTGATGTCAGCCCCCCGCCCGTCCGACCCCGCCAGCACCTTGGGTGGCCCCGTGCCCGCCCAGGTGGACGTGCTGGTGGTGGGCGGCGGCATCAACGGTGCGGGCATCGCCCGCGACCTGGCCGGCCGCGGCCTGACTGTGCTGCTGTGCGAGCAGGACGACCTGGCCGCGCACACCTCGTCGTCGTCCACCAAGCTGATCCACGGCGGCCTGCGCTACCTGGAGTACTACGAGTTCAGCCTGGTGAAGAAGGCGCTGGCCGAGCGGGAACTGCTGCTCAAGAGCGCGCCGCACATCATGTGGCCGCTGCGCTTCGTGATGCCGCACGACCCGTCGATGCGCCCGGTGTGGATGGTCCGCATCGGCCTGTTCCTGTACGACCACCTGGCCAAGCGTGAATGGCTGCCGGCCAGCGCCACGGTGGCCTTGCGCAGCCATCCCACCGGCGCGCCGTTGAAAGAAGGCTACACCCGCGGCTTCGTCTACAGCGACGGCTGGGTGGACGACGCCCGCCTGGTGGTGCTGAACGCGCTGGACGCGGTGGCCCATGGCGCCACGGTGCTCACGCGCTGCCGCTGCACATCGGCCCTGCGCACGCCGCAGGGCTGGCAGGCCACGCTGCAGCCTGCCGGCGGCGCGCCGCTGCAGGTGCAGGCGCGGGCGCTGGTCAATGCCGCCGGGCCTTGGACGGGTGAATTCCTGCGCGACCGTGCCGGCCAGACCAGCGCCCGGTCGCTGCGCCTGGTCAAGGGCAGCCACATCGTGGTGAAGAAGCTGTTCGACCACGACCATGCCTACATCTTCCAGAACCCCGACAAGCGCATCATCTTCGCCATCCCCTACGAGGGCGACTTCACGTTGATCGGCACCACCGACGTCGAGATCGCCGGCGCGCCCGGCGCGGCCCGCATCGACGCCGACGAGACCGCCTACCTCTGCGACCAGGCCAGCCGCTACTTCGCCAAGCCGGTGGTGCCAGCCGACGTGG
>JBBAPL010000006.1:0-23329 GCA_040400895.1 Aquabacterium sp. | reverse complement strand
TGGTGTGGGCGTATTCCGGCGTGCGGCCGCTGCTGGACGATGCATCGGGCGACGCATCCGCCGTCACGCGCGACTACCTGCTGGAGTTCGACGGCAACACGGCCAGCCCGCTCTTGTCGGTGTGGGGCGGCAAGATCACCACCTTCCGCAAATTGGCCGAAGAGGCCGCCGACGGTCTGGTGCAGCGCCTGGGCGAGCAGCGCCCGGCCTGGACAGCGCCGGCGCTGTTGCCGGGCGGTGACCTGTCGGCCTGGGTCGGCCCGCCGCAGCGGCCCGACCTGGACATCGCCCGCTTCATCACCGTGCTGGGCCAGCGCCATCCCGAACTGCCGCCCGCGCTGGTGCAGCGCTGGGCGCGTTGCTACGGTGGCCTGGTCGACCGGGTGTTGGCAGGGGGCCACCTGGGCGCCGAAGTCGCGCCTGGCCTGTACGCCTCCGAACTGCACTACCTGCACGACCAGGAATGGGCGCGCAGCGCCGACGACGTGCTGTGGCGCCGCACCAAGCTGGGCCTGCATTACAGCCCGGCCCAGCGCGCCCAGGTGGCCGATTGGTGGGCGGCGCACTTCGGCACGCCGGCCACCACGCAGGAGGCCGCATGCAGCTCACGCTGACCGGCCTGCAGCACCAGGTGGGCGCCGCCACCCACCTGTACCCGCTCGACCTGCAACTGCAGCCCGACACGGTGACCGTGCTGCTGGGCGCCACCCAGGCCGGCAAGACCACGCTGATGCGGCTGATGGCCGGGCTGGACGTGCCCAGCCGGGGCCGGGTGCAGGTGGATGGCGTCGACGTCACCGGCCTGCCGGTGCGCCAGCGCAACGTGGCCATGGTCTACCAGCAGTTCATCAACTACCCGTCGATGACGGTGTTCGACAACATCGCGTCGCCGCTGAAGCTGCGCGGCGGGCTGGGCAGCGCGGCCATCACGCAGCGGGTGCAGGCGCTGGCCGACAAGCTGCACATCGACCCGTTCCTGCAGCGCCTGCCGGCCGAGCTGTCGGGCGGCCAGCAGCAGCGGGTGGCCCTGGCCCGCGCCCTGGCCAAGGACGCACCGCTGATGCTGCTGGACGAACCCCTGGTGAACCTGGACTACAAGCTGCGCGAGGAACTGCGCGAGGAACTGTCGGCGCTGTTCACGGCCGGCCAGTCCACCGTCGTCTACGCCACCACCGAGCCCACCGAGGCCCTGTTGCTGGGCGGCTGGACGGCCGTGATGGACGCGGGCGAGGTGCTGCAGTACGGCCCCACCGCCGACGTCTTCCACCGCCCGGCCAGCATCCGCGTGGCCAAGGCCTTCAGCGACCCGCCGATGAACCTGCTGGACCGGGGCGCGCAGCGCCTGGGCCTGGGCGCGGCCGATGTGCCGCCTGACGCCACCATCGGCCTGCGCGCCAGCGCGCTGCGGGTGCAGGGCCGGCCGGGCGACATCGCCCTGCCCGGCACGGTGGAGTTGGCCGAGATCTCCGGCAGCGACACCTTCGTGCATGTGCACACCGCCGCCGGTGAGCTGGTGGCGCAACTCACCGGCGTGCATTTCTTCGACCTGGGCGCCGCCATCACCCTGCACCTGGACCCCGCCCAGGTGCATGTGTTCGGCGCCGACGGCCGCTTGCTGCGCGCGCCTGAACGCGGAGGGCAACGCTAGTGGCCCGCATCGACCTGGACCTGGCCCACAGCTACAAGCCCCATCCGCAGGCGGATGCCGACTACGCGCTGCTGCCGCTGAAGATGACGTTCGCCGACGGCGGCGCGTACGCGCTGCTGGGCCCGTCGGGCTGCGGCAAGACGACGATGCTCAACATCATCTCGGGCCTGGTGGCGCCGTCGCACGGCACGGTGCAGTTCGACGGCCAGACGATGAACACCCGCACGCCGCAGCAGCGCAACATCGCCCAGGTGTTCCAGTTCCCGGTGATCTACGACACCATGACGGTGGCCGAGAACCTGGCCTTCCCGCTGCGCAACCGGGGCGTGCCGGCCGACAAGATCAAGCAGCGCGTGGGCAAGATCGCCGAGATGCTGGAGCTGAGCGGCCAGTTGAACACCCGCGCCGCCGGCCTGGCGGCCGACGCCAAGCAGAAGATCAGCCTGGGCCGCGGCCTGGTGCGCGAGGACGTGTCGGCCGTGCTCTTCGACGAGCCGCTGACCGTGATCGACCCGCACCTGAAGTGGCAGCTGCGGCGCAAGTTGAAGCAGATCCACCATGAGCTCAAGCTCACGCTCGTCTACGTCACGCATGACCAGGTGGAGGCGCTGACCTTTGCCGACCAGGTGGTGGTGATGACCCGCGGCCGTGCGGTGCAGGTGGGCAGCGCGTCCGACCTGTTCGAGCGGCCGCAGCACACTTTCGTGGGCCACTTCATCGGCTCGCCGGGCATGAACTTCCTGCCAGCGCAATTGCTGCCTGGCGCGCCGGCCGGCGCGAAGACCCTGGGCGTGCGGCCAGAGTACGTCACCCTGGCCGCGCCTCAGGCCAGCGGCGCCCTGCCGGCCACCGTGCGCCAGGTGCAGGACATCGGCACCTACTGGCTGCTGACCGCCGCGCTGGCCGACGGCAGCGTGGTGCGTGCCCGGCTGCAGCCCGAGCAGGCCGTGCCGGCGGCAGGTGACAGCGTGTGGCTTGGCTTGTTCAATCCGCACACCTGCTTCTACAACGCGGCAGAGGAGCTGGTGGCATGAGCCCGACGCCGAGCCGCCTCAAGGCGGGCGAACATCCCCCTCGGGGGGACAGCGCCGCAGGCGCGAAGGGGGTGGCATGAAGCCCGTCAACCAGAAAGCCTGGTTCCTGATCCTGCCGGTGGTGCTGTGCGTGGCCTTCTCGGCCATCCTGCCGCTGATGACGGTCGTCAACTACTCGGTGCAGGACATCATCAGCCCCGAGCGGCGGGTGTTCGTCGGCACCGAATGGTTCAAGGCGGTGATGCGCGACGAGGACCTGCAGGGCGCGCTGCTGCGGCAGATCACGTTCTCGTTGGCGGTGCTGGCGGTGGAGATTCCGCTGGGCATCGCCCTGGCGCTGGCCATGCCCGCCAAGGGCTGGCAGAGCAGCGCGGTGCTGGTGACGGTGTCCATCTCGCTGCTGATCCCCTGGAACGTGGTGGGCACCATCTGGCAGATCTATGGCCGTGCCGACATCGGCCTGATGGGTGCCACCCTGGCCGCGCTGGGCATCGAGTACAGCTACACCGGCAATGCCACCCAGGCCTGGCTCACCGTGCTGCTGATGGACGTGTGGCACTGGACGCCGCTGGTGGCCCTGCTGTGCTTTGCCGGCCTGCGCGCCATTCCCGACGCCTACTACCAGGCCGCCAGCATCGACGGCGCCAGCAAGTTCGCGGTGTTCCGCTACATCCAGCTGCCCAAGCTGCGCGGCGTGCTGGTGATCGCCGTGCTGCTGCGGTTCATGGACAGCTTCATGATCTACACCGAACCCTTCGTGCTGACTGGCGGCGGGCCGGGCAATGCCACCACCTTCCTGAGCCAGTACCTCACCCAGAAGGCGGTGGGCCAGTTCGACCTGGGGCCGGCGGCGGCCTTCTCGCTGATCTACTTCCTGATCATCCTGGCGCTGAGCTTCATCCTGTACAACTGGATGCAGCGGGTGGGCACGGCCGACAAGGCCAATGCGGAGGGCAACCATGGATGAGCGCCGCTTCAAGAAAAGGGCGATCTTCCTGATCGCCTACCTGGTCTTCGCCATCCTGCCGGTGTACTGGATGGTCAACATGAGCTTCAAGACCAACGAGGAGATCCTGTCGGTCTTCAGCCTCTGGCCGCGTGACTTCACGTTCGACCACTACCGCACCATCCTGACCGATGAAAGCTGGTACTCGGGCTACATCAACTCGATGATCTACGTGGCCATCAACACGGTGATCTCGGTCAGCGTGGCGCTGCCGGCTGCCTATGCCTTCAGCCGTTACCGATTCCTGGGCGACAAGCATGTGTTCTTCTGGCTGCTGACCAACCGCATGACGCCGCCGGCCGTCTTCCTGCTGCCGTTCTTCCAGCTCTACACCACGCTGGGCATGATGGACACGCACATCGCCGTGGCGCTGGCGCACCTGCTGTTCAACGTGCCGCTGGCGGTGTGGATCCTCGAAGGCTTCATGAGCGGCATCCCGCGCGAGATCGACGAGACCGCGTACATCGACGGCTACAGCTTCCCCCGCTTCTTCGTCACCATCTTCATCCCGCTGATCAAGGCCGGCGTGGGCGTGGCCGCGTTCTTCTGCTTCATGTTCAGCTGGGTCGAACTTTTGATGGCGCGCACGCTCACAAGTGTGAACGCCAAGCCCATCGTGGCAACGATGACGCGCACGGTCAGCGCCAGCGGCATGGACTGGGGTGTGCTCGCTGCGGCCGGTGTGTTGACCATCGTCCCGGGTGCGATCGTCATCTGGTTCGTTCGCCACTACATCGCCAAGGGCTTTGCGATGGGCCGGGTTTGAGGAGCCGATGATGTTCGAGTGGATGGCCTGGACATTGCCTGTCGCTGTCTTCTTCATCAGCATCGTGCTGATGCTGATCGGCATGACGGTGTGGGAATTGAAGTCGCCCACGGTCGAGCGCCGCGGCTTCCTGCCGATCGCCACCACGCGCGGAGACCGGCTGTTCATCGGACTGCTCAGCGCGGCCTGGCTGAACCTGGCCTTCGTGGCGGTGAGCGAAAAGATGATCGCCTGGTTCAGCCTGGAGAGCGAACCGTCGATCTGGTTCAGTTTCGTCGCGTCCATGGCGCTGCTGGCGCTGGTGATGCGCAAGGGTTAGGCAGCCGTTGGTTCCAGACGGCGGCCCGCCACCCTTCCCAGCGGGCCGCCGTGCACAGCAGAGGGAAGTCCTGAGGAGACAACGATGAAATACCGTTTGCATGCCGTGGCGTTTGCGACTGCCGCCCTGGCCCTGGGCCACGGTGCCTGGGCCGGCGAGGCCGAAGCCAAGAAGTGGATCGACAGCGAGTTCCAGCCCAGCACGCTGAGCAAGGACGCGCAGATGGCCGAGATGAAGTGGTTCATCGAAGCGGCCAAGAAGCTGCAGGCCAAGGGGGTGAAGGAGATCAGCGTGGTCAGCGAGACCATCACCACGCACGAGTACGAGAGCAAGACCCTGGCCAAGGCCTTCGAGGAGATCACCGGCATCAAGGTCAAGCATGACCTGATCCAGGAAGGCGACGTGGTCGAGAAGCTGCAGACGTCCATGCAGTCGGGCAAGAGCATCTACGACGGCTGGATCAGCGACTCGGACCTGATCGGGACGCACTACCGCTACGGCAAGATCATGAACCTGACCGACTACATGGCCGGCAAGGGCAAAGAGTGGACCAACCCCGGGCTGGACATCAAGGACTTCATCGGCACCAGCTTCACCACCGGCCCTGACAAGAAGCTGTACCAGCTGCCCGACCAGCAGTTCGCCAACCTGTACTGGTTCCGCGCCGACCTGTTCGCCCGCCAGGACCTGAAGGACAAGTTCAAGGCCAAGTTCGGCTATGACCTGGGCGTGCCGCTGAACTGGAGCGCCTACGAGGACATCGCCGAGTTCTTCACCAACGACGTGAAGACCATCGACGGCAAGCCGATCTACGGCCACATGGACTACGGCAAGAAGGACCCCAGCCTGGGCTGGCGCTTCACCGACGCCTGGCTGAGCATGGCCGGCACCGCCGACATCGGCATCCCCAACGGCAAGCCGGTCGACGAATGGGGCATCCGCGCCAGCGCCGACGGCTGCACGCCGCTGGGTGCCAGCGTGTCGCGCGGCGGCGCCACCAACTCGCCGGCTGCCGTCTACGCGCTGACCAAGTACGTCGACTGGATGAAGAAGTACTCGCCCAAGGAAGCCATCGGCATGACCTTCGGCGAGGCCGGCCCGGTGCCGGCCCAGGGCCAGATCGCGCAGCAGATCTTCTGGTACACCGCCTTCACCGCCGACATGACCAAGCCCGGCCTGCCGGTGGTCAATGCCGACGGCACGCCGAAGTGGCGCATGGCGCCCGGCCCCAACGGCCCGTACTGGAAGCAGGGCATGCAGAACGGCTACCAGGACGTGGGCAGCTGGACCTTCTTCGAGGCACACGACGCCAACAAGACGGCCGCCGCCTGGCTGTACGCCCAGTTCGTCACGGCCAAGACCACCAGCCTGAAGAAGACCATCGTCGGCCTGACGCCCATCCGCGAGAGCGACATCCAGAGCAAGGCCATGACCGACCTGGCGCCCAAGCTGGGCGGCCTGGTCGAGTTCTACCGCAGCCCGGCGCGCGTGGCCTGGACGCCCACCGGCACCAACGTGCCTGACTACCCCAAGCTGGCGCAGCTGTGGTGGAAGAACGTGGCCGTGGCGGTGACGGGTGAGAAGACGCCGCAGCAGGCCATGGACAACCTGGCCGAAGAGATGGACCAGGTGATGGCGCGCCTGGAGCGCGCGGGCATGGCCAAGTGCGCGCCCAAGCTCAACAAGAAGGAAGACCCGAAGAAGTACCTGAGCGACAAGGCCGCACCGTGGGCCAAGCTGGCCAACGAAAAGCCCAAGGGCGAGACGATCGCCTACGACACCCTGCTGAACGCCTGGAAGGCAGGCAAGGTGCGCTGATGGCTTGAGCACGGCCGCACCGGGCACCACAGCGCCCGGTGCCTGGCGGTGGGGGCCGTGTGCTGGTGGCTGCCAGTGCACGGCCTTTTTGCTGCCTGCGATCAAGTGCCACCGGCTGCCGGCAGGCCCGGGCCATCCTCCAGCCTGACCATGCGCGCCGCGCCGGCGCTCGCCATCATGCGGCGGTGGCGCCGGTTCCCCCTTCCACCCGCACAATCGGCGCAGGGACAGGAGGACACGCACCATGGCCAATTTGCAGCCAGGCTGGCAGACCGCCGAAGGCACGGCGCCGGTCGCGCATGCCTTCCACAGGGAGCGGGTGGTCGATCCGTTCACGCGGGAAGAGTGCATCGGCATGGTGCGGCATCCGGGCCATGCCTTCGTCATGGCGCCACCCGCTGCCGTTGAAGGCGACCCTTCCGCCGGCTGGCAGGCCCTGGGTGCTGCCTATCTGCAGGCGCTTTCCGCGGCGCTGCATCTGGTGCCCGGGCAAGATGGCTGGATGCCCCGCACGGTCTGGGATGCCCTGATGGCACCGCCCCCACTGCGTGCCGCAGACCGCCGGCCCGGCCGCCTGCACTGGCTGCCCATCACCTGGGGCCCGCGCGCGCCGGGCGCCCTGCAGGCAGGCGACCTGCTCGGCAGCTGCTGGGTCGACCGGCAGGTGCCGTCGACCGGCAGTGCCGACCGCAGCCTGGTGCTGTTGGCCGGCTGCACCGACCACGGGCTGCTGCTCGGGTCCGACATGGGCGTGCGCATCGCCATGCATCTGCGCGACGGGCTGGTGCATGTGCACGGCGTCACCCTGGCCGGCCTGGGCGGTGAGCGTGTGCTGACCAGCGCGCCCGTGCAGGCCAAGGATGTCGGCAAGTTGTTTGACCTGGTCAATGCGCTGCGCAGGCCCATCGGCCTCGCGCTGGGCCAGGGCCGGCAGGCGAAACAGGGTCAGTACCTGGGCGTGTGGATTCGCGGTCTGGAAACCGTGCCCGAGGCCGGCGCGCCGGCACACCGCCTGCGCGTCAGCGGCCTTGTGCGCCGAGCACTGCCGCCTGGCAGCAGCCAGTCAGCCGACGCGGCCCAGGCCGCGTCGGCCGCCCCCGCCGAACCACCGCCCCAGCGGCGCGCCCGCATCCATGACTTCTCGGTCGATGTCGATGCGCCGGAAGAGGGCACACCGCAAGTGGTGGCGGTGCGCCGCAATGAGTTTGCGGGCAGCGCTGCGGCCGAGGTGCCGGTCTCGACGTTCCTGTCCGACGGTGCTTCGCAGGCCCTGCCGGCCGGTGCCACCCGGCGTGGTCCGATCCTGGACCTGGGCATCGCCCGCCGGCGCCCGACCCAGCCCGAGTCGGTGCTGCAAGCCCTGCGGGAACGTGTGACCTTGCCGCTGGATGGCGGACAAGACCTGCGCCAGGCGGCCGCCACCTGGACTGCCGACAACGCCGAGCACATGCTGCACGAGGTCCGCGGCCCCCGCGGCGACGGCTCGTCGCTGACGGCCCGGACCATCCCGATCAGCGCGGCCGCCGTGGTGCAAGCGAAGGCCACGGTGGCCGCGGCGGAGGCGGCGAGCCGGGCTGCCGCTGCCGCTCGCCAAGGCAGCACGTCGGATGCCCAAGAGGCGGAGCCGCCGGCGTTCTGGACCGACGAACAGGCATCGGTCGAGGCGTATGTGCGGGGCGCTGAGCTCTTCGACAGGCTCATCGCCTACGGCATCGACCCGCATGCGTACTTCCGGTTTGCGCGCCTGCCGCTGGTGCAGCGGGCCCGCGCGTCGCTGCAGTGGGTGCCCGACGGCGACCTGCCCAGTGCCGAGGTGCGTCCGTTCCTGGGGGACGCCGACCTGACCGCGACGCAGGACGATGCCCGGCCCAGCAGCCGGCCGCAGTTGCTGGTGAAGTACGGCTCGGCCGACCCGATGCACCGGCGCCTGGTGCCGGTGGAGGGCGACGACGGCACCTGGCGCACCCGTGCGCAGTACCTGGGTGTGGCGTCCGACCCGCGCTGGGCTTGGCATGAGTTCGGCCATGTGCTGAACTTCGCCAGCACCGGCGAGTTGGAATTCGCGTTCGCCCACAGTGCGGGGGACGCGCTGGGCGCCATCGCGGCCGATCCGCTGTCGGTGCTGGCGCCGGCTGGCGACCCAGAGCATCCGCTGCGGTTCCTCAGCTTTCCGTGGATCGAGGTGCCCGGCCGGCTGCACGGCCGCCGCGCGCAGGACGGCTACTGCTGGTGCGGCCGCCGCAACCTGCTGCGGCTGGACTTCAGTGCGCCGCTGGAGCGGCACCACCACGGCTACTTCGAGGAGCAGATGCTGTCGTCGTCGCTGTTCCGGCTGTACCGCAGCCTGGGCGGCGACACCGGCGGCCACGACGCCACGGCAACTGCCGCCCAGCCCGATGCCGATGCGCTGGCGCGGCTGGCCGCGTCCGACTGGTGCATCTACCTGGTGATCCGCGCCATCTCACTGCTGGGGCCGGACTGCATCGCCCCGGCACGCAGTGCCGACCAGTTTGTCAGCGCGCTGATCGATGCCGACCTGGGCACCGGTGACTGGGTCGCCGACACCCGGTGGCCCCTGGCGGCCGGTGCGCGCACGGTGCGCTGGCAGGGCGGCCTGTCGCACAAGGTGATCCGCTGGGCCTTCGAACGCCAGGGGCTGTACGCCACCGACGAGCCCACCATGACCGCCGACGGTCCGGGCCAGCCACCGGCGGTGGATGTGTTCATCGCCGACCGCCGGCCGCCGGGTGGGCCCGACAGCCATCCGGGCAGCTATGCGCCCGTGCCGCTGCGCTGGACGGACGGCGCCGAGCTTTGGCATGCCGCTGCCGATGCGGTGCGGGTCGACGGCGATCGGGTGCAGGTGCAGTTGCGCAACCGGGGTAGCGAAGTCGCCACCGGGCTGCGCCTGCGGGCCTGGTGGGCGCCTGCGGGCGAGACCCTGGACTGGTCGACACCCGAGACCCAGCGCGATCTGCCTGAGCTGCCTGGCCACGACCTCCAACCTGGGTTGGGCGTGCTCACGTCACCCCGGCCGGCAAGGGCGGGCGCCGGCTGGTTGCTGCTGGCGCTGGACGCCGATGCCGACCCATCCAACCTGCCGCATGACGTGCAGCTGCCCGTCGACCCCGTGGCGCTGATGCGCCTGGTGTCGGCCGACAACAACCTGGCCTTGCACTACCTGCCTGCGGCCTGACGCCGCTGCGGTGGTCAGGCCGCGGCGGTGGTGGCGTTGCCGCTGTCTTGCGACTTGGGGGGCGCGGCCTCGGGCCATTCGGCGCGGGCCATGGCCAGCACCTTGTGCAGGGTCGGCAGGGTCAGCCGCTCCGGGTCCTTGGTATCGCGCAGAAAACACCGGTCCCAGACCCCGGCCGCCAGCTTGCGGCTGGCGGCGCTGTCGCTGGGGTAGTGCACGCCCAGGCGCTCGCGGCCCTTGGCCACGCGCCAGGCCAGCCAGAGCAGCGGCGACTTCTGGTCTTCGCCGTAGCGCTTGGCGTCCTTTCCGTCGAAGTCGTCCATCGTCGGCGCACGGCCGAAGTCGTTCTGCTTGTCGAACAGGCCGAAGCGCTGTGCGATGCCAGGCACCGACAGCAGGAACAGCGCCACCAGGTGCGCCACCATCGCATGCCCGCTGGGAAACGCCGGGTGCTGCGGCGGGCCCCATGGCGGCGTCAGCCCCGGGCACAGGAACGATGGCCGCACCCGCCGGTACACCGACTTGTATTGCATCTTGGTCAGGTTGCCGATGGCGGTGGCGCAGTTCATCAGCTCCATCGTCCAAGGCTTGCTGGCGGGGTCGATGCCCATCAGGTGCACGTAGTACGGCACGATGTGGGCCGACTGCATGCCGATCTCGGGCAGGTAGCGCAGGCGGTCGTCGCGCATCAGGTCGACCAGGGTGGTCAGCTCCTGCTGGATGAACAGCCAGGCCTGCGAGGACGTGACGGTGCGCCCGCCGCAGACCGCACCGGCGTGCCAGCCGATCAGGTCTTCGTCGTCTTCCAGCAGCGATTGCAGGCCGCCGAACGCTTGTTTGCCGGGCTCCACGGCAAGCCAGTGGCTGTTGTTGGTGCGGCTGGCGAACTCGCGCGCCGCCATCACCGCCGGCGTGCCCAGGTTCAGGTCCTGCAGCCACTCGGTGAGTTGGTCGTCGAAGGGCAGGCTCCAGAAGCGCAAACCCGGGTCCCAGTCGCCGGTCTGCCACTGCAGCGGCGGGTCGAAGGCGTAGGGGTTGAGACGCTGGTCCACCGGCACCGATGGCCAGCCGTTGCCCACGGCGAAGTCCAGCGTCCAGGGCACCGGGCCCAGCGCGGCGGGCGTGGCGTACTCGGCGCGTGCCACTGGCCCGTAGCCGCCCAGGAAGCCCGCGCCGCTGGACCCGCCCGCGCCGGTGCCCGGCGCGGGCGCGGCCCACACCGGGCCGGCTGCACCCGGGTAGGCAGCGTGGTTGGGCGCGCTGTAGGCGGCATGGTTGGGTGCCGAGTACGCCGCGTGGTTGGGTGCGGAATAGGCCGCATGGTTGGGCGCGCTGTAGGCAGCGTGGTTGCCGCTGGCCAGCGGGAACAGGTTTTGCGCATTCCAGACCATGGGGTCTCCTCGGTTCGTGGGTGGTTGCCTGCCGCGCCGCTCAGGGCGGCAGCCCGGCGCCCTGCAGCGCCTGCAGCAGGTTGTCGCGCATCGGCTGCTGCAGCGGCGACCACTGGCCGAACTGCTGCAGCGAGAAATCGGGCAGCTCGGCCAGCAGCTCCTGCGCCAGATCGCGGGCTTCGCGCAGTTCGCCGGTGCGCACCAGTGCGCCGATCAGGAAGCGGCGTGCGCCGTTGTAGCGCGGGTTCAGGCGCAGCGCCTTGCCCAGCCAGGCCACCGATTCGTCATAGCGGCCGCCGCCGAAGCAGGCGCTGCCGCAGATGGTGTAGTGCCAGAACAGGTGCTGGTCGAACGGGCTCAGGCGCATGGCCTGCTGCACGCGGGTCAGCGCGTCGTCACAACGGCCCAGGTACGACAGGGTGGCGCCGCTGCGCGCCCAGGCGGCGGCGCAGCTGGGGTTGATGGCCAGTGCCTGGGCATACAGGTCCAGCGCCTGCTCGTGCTGCTTCTTCAGTGACAGCATGTAGCCCGCCACCGACAGGGCCAGAGCGTCGCGCCCATCCAGCCGCACCGCCTGCAGCGCATGGTCCAGCGCCAGGCGGCTCTCGTCGCCCTGCAGGGCCACCCGGCCTTCGGCCGAGGCCAGGCTGTACCACCAGGCCAGGTGGGCATGGGCCTGGGCGTAGTCGGGGTCCAGCGTGACGGCGCGCTGCAGCAGCACGCCCGCCTGGGTGAATTCAGCCGTGCCCAGCTGGTAGATGCCCGACAACGCCCGCAGCACGCAGTCGTAGGCGCCGTAGCGCTCGGTGGGGCGGGCCCGCACGCGGGCCACTTCTTCGTCCTGCAGCGGCGGGGCCACGGCGGCGGCCACGCTGGCGGCAATCTCCGACTGGAAGCTGAACACGTCCTCGCTGCTGCCGCCGTAGCGCTGCTGCCACAGGATGCGCTGGTCGGCCGCATGCAGCAGCCGCACATGGATGCGCAGTTGCGCGCCGGCCTGGCGCACGCTGCCGGTCAGCAGGTAGCGCACGCCCAGTTCGTCGGCCACCGAGGCCAGATCGTCCTGCCGGGTGCGGAAGTGCAGCGTCGAGCCGTGGGCGATGACGAACAGCGCCCGGTTCAGCGACAGCGCCGCGATGATCTCCTCGGTGATGCCTTCGCCGAAGTAGGCGTCGCTGCCGGCGTCGCCGACGAAGGGCAGCACCGCCAGCGTGGCCATCTGCACCGGCTGGCGGGCGCGCGCGCCGATGGAGGCGGCGGCGTCCAGGCTGGACAGGGCGCGGAACACCTGCATCGGCCGACGGGTGCGGCGCATCAGGCGCTCGCCCAGGGGCTCGAAGCGGGCGTCGAGCTTGCCGTAAGCGAAATCACGGACCTTCTGCGTCACCAGCACTTCATCCTGCCCCGCGCTCATGTGGAGGTCGGCCGCCACATTGACGCCGTCGCCGACCAGTTTGCCGTCGTCCACCAGCACGTCATCCACAGCGATGCCGATGCGCATGTGCAGCGCACGGTCGCCGTCGTCGCCCGGCAGGCTGCGCCGGCTGGCCAGCGCGGCCTGCAGCGCCAGCGACCAGTCGACCGATTCGACCGCGCTGCCGAACTCGATCTGCACCCGCTCGGCCGTCAGCTCGATCAGCCGGCCGCCGTAGCGGGGCACGTCGCGCTCGATCAGTTCGGTGCGGGTGCGCTTCCAGACACGGGTGGCGCCGGGCGCGTCACGCTCGACCATGCGCGCCCAGCCCACCACGTCGGCCTGCACCACCGTGGCCAGGCGGCGCAGCAGCCGCCCCGCCGGCGCGGCCAGGCCGGCGTTGGCCATGGTCGGCATGTCTTGCCGCGCCAGGGTGAGCCGGTAGCCGCGGCCGGTGACGGTGGTGATGGACTCATGCCCCAGCAGCCGGCGCAGTGCCGAGATCTGCACGGTGAGGTTGTTCTCCTCCACCACCAGCCCGGGCCAGGCCAGGTCCAGCAACTCGGCCTTGCTGACCACGCGGTCGCTGCGTTCGGCCAGGGCTTGCAGCACGTCGAAGGCGCGCGCGCCCAGCACCACCGGGTCGCCGTCCACCAGCAACACGCGTTCCGCCATGCGCAACGCAAAGCGTCCAAAGACCAGGACCTGCGACACCCTCGACTCCCCCTGCCCGGGCCAACTGCAGTGGCCGCCCAGGCGGTGTGTAACACCCTTTGTGGTCGGCCATCGTACGGGTTGTGGATGTCACCAGGGCTGCCTGTGGGTAACGGTGGATGTGTTCGATGCCGAACATCGATGGCGCCCGCCGGCGGAGACTGCACCCGTGCCCCGCCACACCAACTGTCATCGGCGGGACGGACCGCGGGCAGGCCCTGGTGAGAATGGCACCGGCATTCCGCGCCCCGACAAGGACACCCACCGATGAAGCGCTTTCTGTCTGCCCTGTGCCTGCTGCTGGCCGCCACCACCACCCTGCCGGCCTGGGCCCAGGCCTGGCCCAGCAAGCCGATCAAGATCGTGCTGCAGTTCCCGCCCGGCGGGTCGACCGACTCGGTGGCGCGCATCCTGGCGCAATCGCTGCAGGCCAGCCTGGGCCAGCCGGTGCTGGTGGAAAACCGGCCCGGTGCCGACGGCGCCATCGCCGGCGACCATGTCGCCCGCAGCGAGCCTGACGGCCACACCTTCTTCCTGGCCAGCAACACACCGATGATGCAGGTGCCGCTGCTCAAGAAGAACCCGCCCTACGACCCGGTGAAGAGCTTCACCCCGGTGTCGCTGGTGGGCCGCTACATCTACGTGCTGGTGACCAGCCCCACGCTGCCGGCCAAGGACGTGAACGAGCTGCTGGCCTATGCCCGCGCCAACCCCGGCAAGCTGGGCTACGGCAGCTATTCAGGCGTCACCCAGCTGATGCACACCAATTTGAAGATGGTGAAGGCCGACACCAACCTGGTGCCCTACAAGGGCGAGGCACCCACGGTGACCGACATCCTGGGCAACCATGTGCAGTTCACCTTTGCCACGCCGGCCAGCACGCTGGGTCACATCAAGGACGGCAAGCTGCGCGCGATGGCCGTGCTGCTGCCGGCGCGCTGGTCGCTGCTGCCCAACGTGCCCACCGGGGCCGAAGCCGGCCTGCCGCCCTTCACCGCCGGCACCTGGGCGGCGCTGTTCGGCCCGGCCAAGCTGCCGTCCGACATCGCCCAGAAGATGAACCGCGCGCTGAACGACGCGCTGGGCAAGCCTGACGTGCGCGAGAAGATCGCCGCGCTGGGCTTCGAGCTGGCGGGATCGACGCCCGACGAGATGGGCAAGTTCCTGCAGGAGCAGCTGGTGGCCTGGGCCAAGGCCTTCAAGGACGCGGGGATGCAGCCCGAGTGAGGCTGCGCAGCGGCCTCACGCCGCCTGACGCGCGGCCGGCACCAGCTGGTCGAGAGCGGTTTCAAGCCGGCCCACCGCGCCAGCCACGTCGGCCAGCTTGTCCAGGCCGAACAGGCCGATGCGGAAGGTCTTGAAGTCGGCCGGCTCGTCGCACATCAGCGGCACGCCGGCGGCAGTTTGCAGGCCCAGCGCGGCGAATGCCTTGCTGGTGTGCAGGCCGGCGTCGTCGGTGTAGCTGACCACCACGCCGGGCGCCTTGAAGCCGGGTGCTGCCACGCTCTTGAAGCCGCGCTGCTCCAGCGCGGCGCGCACCGCCTCGCCCAGCGCCCACTGCTGCCTGCGCACCAGGTCGAAGCCGCGGGCCTGGGTCTCCAGCATCACGTCGCGCACCTGGGTCAGGGCGTCGGTGGGCAGGGTGGCGTGGTAGGCATGGCCGCCGGCTTCATAGGCTTCCATGATCTGCAGCCACTTCTTCAGGTCGCAGGCAAAGCTGGTGCTGGTGGTGCTGTCGATGCGCTGGCGGGCTGCTTCGCCCAGCATCACCAGGCCGGCGCAGGGCGGGCCGCTCCAGCCTTTCTGCGGCGCGCTGACCAGCACGTCGATGCCGATGTCGGCCATGTCGACCCAGATGGTGCCGCTGGCGATGCAGTCCAGCACGAACAGCCCGCCCACCGCATGGGTGGCAGCGGCGACCTGGCGCAGGTAGTCGTCGGGCAGGATCATGCCGGCCGAGGTTTCCACATGCGGGGCAAACACCACGTCGGGCCGCTCGGCGTGGATGGCGGCCACCACCTCGGCGATGGGGGCGGGGGCAAAGGCGCTCTGGTGCTGCTCGGCCCCACGCCGGGCCTTCAGCACCGTGCTGCTGGCGGGGATGCCGCCCATCTCGAAGATCTGCGTCCAGCGGTAGCTGAACCAGCCGTTGCGGATGACCAGGGTCTTCTTGCCGCTGGCGAACTGGCGCGCCACCGCCTCCATGCCGAAGGTGCCGCTGCCCGGCACCACGATGGCCGAGCGGGCGTTGTAGACGCCCTTGAGCAGCGCCGAGATGTCGCGCATCACGCCCTGGAACTTGCCGGACATGTGGTTGACGGCGCGGTCGGTGTAGACCACCGAATATTCCAGCAGGCCGTCGGGGTCGACATCGGGCAGCAGTCCGGGCATGGGGTGTCTCCAGGTTGTCATGGCCCCCTTGGCCGGGGTCGGGCCGGGGGGCAACCAGCTTAGCACCGCACCGTGTCGGGCGGTTGGGTGCGTCGCGCCCGACCCCGCGACCGGGTTACCCTCTCCAGCCATGGCCTCTGGAATCTTGTTCGCCCTGGGCGCCGGCCTGCTGTGGGGCCTGGTGTTCATCGGCCCGCTGCTGCTGCCCGACTACCCCGCCGCGCTGCAGAGCTTCGGCCGCTACCTGGCCTTCGGCCTGATCGCACTGCCGCTGGCCTGGATGGACCGGCGCACGCTGGCGCAGTTCAGCCGCGCCGACTGGCTGGAGGCCGCCAAGCTCGGCCTGGTGGGCAACATCCTGTACTACCTGTTCCTGGCCAGCGCCATTGCCCGGGCCGGCGGGCCGCTGCCGACCATGATCATCGGCACGCTGCCGGTGGTCATCGCCATCAGCAGCAACCTGCGTGATGCCCGGCGCGACGGCCAGCTGCCCTGGGGCAAGCTGCTGCCCTCGCTGGGCCTGATCGCGGCTGGCATCGCCTGCGTCAACCAGGTCGAGCTCGACCACCTGCGCGCCGATCCAGCGGCCGACTTCAGCCGCTACGCCCTGGGCGCGCTGCTGACCCTGGGTGCGGTGGCCTGCTGGACCTGGTACCCATTGCGCAATGCCGACTGGCTGCGCCACCACCCCGACCGCAGCCCGCGCGCCTGGGCCACCGCCCAGGGCGTGGCCACACTGCCGCTGGCGCTGGTGGGCTACCTCGGCTTCTGGGGCTGGACGGCGGCCAGCGGCAGCAGCCTGCCGATGCCCTTGGGCCCGCGGCCGTCAGAGTTCCTGGCGCTGATGTTCGCCATCGGCCTGTTCTCCAGCTGGCTGGGCACGCTGTGCTGGAACGAGGCCAGCCAGCGCTTGCCCACCGCGTTGGCGGGCCAGCTGATCGTCTTCGAGACCTTGGCCGCGCTGGCCTATGCGCTGCTGCTGCGCGGCCAGGTGCCGCCGCTGCTGACCGGCGCGGGCGTGCTGCTGCTGGTGGCCGGCGTGGTGTGGGCGCTGCGGGTCAGGCCCGAGCCGCTGGCCGCCGACGCGCATCCGGCCTGAGAGGGGCCTGAGCCAGGCCGCTCAGGCGCTGCCGCCGCGCAGCAGGTCGAGCCCCGGCAGGCTGCTGCTGCCTGGCAGCACGCTGGTGTCGATGGCGGCCCGGGGCAGCTGCAGGTGGTCAGCCAGCAGCGTGCGGATGGCCGCGCGCAGGTCGGTGGTCACGCGCAGGTCGCGGCCTTCGTAGCGGTTTTTCGGAGCCAGGCCCGGCCAGTCGGCCAGCACCCGGCCGCCGCGCACCGCGCCGCCCAGCACGAAGGCGGCGCCGCCGCTGCCGTGGTCGGTGCCGCCGGTGCCGTTGGCGGCCACTTCGCGGCCGAACTCGGTGGCCACCAGCACGGCGGTGCGGCCCCAGGTGCCACCAGGCAGCAGGCCGTCGCGCAGCGCAGCCAGCAGCGCGTCCAGCGTGCGCAGGCTGTTGGCCAGTCCGCCCTGCGGCAGCGCCTGGTTGGTGTGTGAATCCCAGCCGCCCAGCTCCAGCACCGCCACCTGGCTGCCGCGCTGCAGGAAGTCGGCCGCCTTGCGGGCCAGCTGCACCGCGTTGCCGCGCGCGACGCCGGGCAGGTTGCTGGGGTTGTCGGCCATGCCAGGGGTGGCGCGCAGGGCGCGGGCCCGTGCCAGCGCCTGGGCCAGCGCCGGGTCGGGCGCGTAGAGGGTCTCCAGCCGGGCCACCAGGTCGGCGCCCGGCTCGGGCAGGACCGATGGGGCCCAGGTGTCCACCGCAGCCGGGCCACGCAGCACCAGCGGCACGGCGGTCTCCAGCGCCACGGCTGACAGGGGCGCCGGGCCGGCCGCTGCCACGGCCCGGCCCAGCCAGCCGGTGGTCAGCGCATGCGGCCGGTGGCCGCCGCTCTCCAGCACCTGCTGGGCGTCGAAGTGCGAGCGCTCACGGTAGGGCAGGCCCACGGCATGCAGCACCAGCAGTTCACCCTGGCCATACATCGCATGCAACTGCGGCAGCAGCGGGTGCAGCGCAAACAGGTTGTCCAGCGGCAGCGCGGTGCCGGGCGGTGGTGCCAGCGGGCCGCGGGCGTCGGCAAAGGCCGGGTCGCCGATGGCGGGCACGGCGGCCAGCCCGTCCATGCCGCCGCGCAGGATCACCAGCACGAAGCGGTTGCCCGACGTGCCTGCAGGCGCTGCGGCCAGGCTCAGGCGCGCCCAGGGGGCCAGCAGGGTGGCGGCGGTGGCGTGCAGCAAATGGCGGCGGTGCATGGCGGCTCCGGGTCAACGGCGCTGGAAGTCGGGCGACAGCAGCAGCAGCGCCAGGGCCTGGCGGCCGTCGGCGGCGCGGTCGATCTGTCGCGCGGTGTGTGCCGTCAGCAGCGGGCCCAGGCTGCGTGCGGCCAGTGCGCGGGCGTCCACCTGGCCGCCCAGCCGGTCGGCCACGCGGGTGGCCCACTCCACCCGCTTCCACACCGCATCGGGGCCCAGCCATTCGGCGGCGTGGTCGGGCCAGCCGGCGGGCGATGGCGCAGCCAGCAGGCGCTGGCCCAGCGTGCCGATGCCGGCATCGGGCGCCCGCTGCACCAGCGCGTCACCCCACCGCAGCAGGCGCGCGCTGCTGAGCACGAATTCTTCCGGCGTCTTCAGCTTGGCCGGCTGCGCCGCCCAGGCCTCGGGCGCCAGCACCAGGCTGCGGTAGAGGCTGGGCAGGTCGCCGCCGGTCTGCTGAAAGTTGTCGGCCAGCCGTGCCACCAGCGCGGGCGGTGGTTCGTCGGCGACCAGGTGGCGGGCCAGCTTGGCGGCGATGAAGCGGGCGGTGCTGGGGTGCTGTGCCAACTGCTGCAGCACCGATTCCAGTCCCTCGGGGCCCTCGGGGTGGCTGCGGCCCAGCACCTGTTTCGGGCCGGGCTGGTGCCAGCTGGCGTCGAACCAGGCGCTGGGTGTGCCGGGCTCGGCCAGCCGGTCTGGTGGCGGCACGCGCCAGCCGCTCAGCACGGCGGCCAGGGCCGTCACGTCGGCCTGGGTGTAGCCGCCCCAGCCGCCGTAGGCGCTGCCACCGCCGGCCGCGCCCAGGGTGTGCAGTTCCAGCAGTTCACGCGCCAGGTTCTCGTTCAGCCCGGTCACACGGGGCGCGGCCGGGCCGGGGCGGCGGGCCAGACGGCGCACCACGGCTGATTCAGGCCCGGCCGAGCGGTCGTTGTCCAGGTAGCGCAGCATGGCGCCGTGCTGCACCGCGGCGCGCAGCAGGTCGATGAAGCGGCCGCCGATGTGCGGGCGGATGGCCTCGCGCTCGTACGCGCCCACCGCGCCCCGGGTGCCGGCCTTGGCCAGGCTGACGGTGAAGTGGTTGGCCCAGAACAGCGCCAGCCGTTCGTTGAACGGTTGCTGTGTGGACGCTGCGGTCGCCAGCCGGGCGCGCACATCGGCCTGGGCGATGTCGCGCAGCGGTGCTGCGGCGTCGGCCACGGGCGGCGTGGCATCGGCTGTGGCCATCGCCGGCTGGCGCTGGGCCAGCAGCACGGCGGCCTGCCGCGCCAGCCCTTGCGCGCCGGTGACCAGGCCATCGCCGCGCTGCGGCTGGGCCGGTCCGGTCTGGGCCAGCAGCCAGCCGGCGGCGTCGGCGCCCACCACGGCCAGATCGGCCTCGCCCAGGCCGAAGCGGTGGGCTGCCAGGGCGGTGGCCAGGGTCGGTGCGGTCATTGGCGTGCGGGCTCCACGGGGTGGAGTGTGGCGTGCATTGCGCCCGAGTTGGGTGAAGAATCGCAAAGCTGCCGCGCCCCGCGGGAAGGCGCCGATGGCCGGCGCCCCGTGGCCTGCCGATACTGGCGGGCCCAGCCCGGAGCCGCCATGCACCTGTCCGACCTGCCGAACCAGCACGTCACCGCGCACCCGGTGCCCGACGCCCACGGCCAGAACCTGTACGCCGCCGACCCGCTGCTGGCCCGGCTGCTGCCGCTGTACCTGCCTGCCGACCTGCTGTCCCACCTGCAGCCCACGCTGCAGCGCCTGGGCGGCCTGGCCGGCAGCGTGCTCGACACCCTGGCTCAGTCGGCCGACCAGCACCCACCCACGCTGGCCCACCGCAGCCGCAGCGGCATCGACGCCCAGCGCATCCTGAAGCACCCCGACTACGTGGCGCTGGAGCGCATGGCCTTCAGCGAACTGGGCCTGGCCGCGATGAGCCACCGCGGCGGCGTGCTGGGCTGGCCGCAGCCGATGCCGGCGGCGGCCAAGTACGCGCTGACCTATCTGTTCGTGCAGGCCGAGTTCGGCCTGTGCTGCCCGCTGTCGATGACCGACTCGCTGGCGCGCACGCTGCGCAAGTTCGGCAGCCCGGCACTGGTGGCGCAGCACCTGCCCGGCTTGACGACCCAGGTCTTTGACGACCTGCAGCAGGGCGCGATGTTCATGACCGAGCAAGGCGCCGGCAGCGACGTGGCGGCCACCTCCACCCGCGCCGTGCCCGATCCGTCCTCCACCGACGGCGCGTTCCGCCTGCACGGCGACAAGTGGTTCTGCAGCAACCCCGACGCCGGGCTGGCGATGGTGCTGGCCCGCATCGACGGGGCGCCGGCCGGCATGGCGGGCGTGTCGCTGTTCCTGCTGCCCCGCACCCTGGCCGACGGCAGCGCCAATGCCTACCGCATCCTGCGGCTGAAAGACAAGCTCGGCAGCCGGTCGATGGCCAGCGGGGAGATCCGGCTGGAGGGCGCGCGTGCCTGGCTGGTGGGCGAGGCCGGCCGCGGCTTCCAGCAGATGGCCGACATGGTGAACAACTCGCGCCTGTCCAACGGCATGCGCGCTGCCGGCCTGATGCGCCGGGCGTTGACCGAGGCGCTGTTTGTCGCCCGCGAGCGCCGTGCGTTCGGTGCGCGCCTGATCGACCTGCCGCTGATGCGCCGCCAGTTGCTCAAGCTGATGGTGCCCACCGAGCAGGCACGCAGCATGCTGCTCCAGACCGCCGAGGCGCTGCGCCGGTCGGATGCTGGCGAAGCCGGCGCCTATCCGCTGGCGCGCATCCTCACGCCACTGATCAAGTTCCGCGCCTGCCGCGACGCGCGGCGTGTCACCGGCGACGCGATGGAAGTGCGCGGTGGCTGCGGCTACATCGAGGAGTGGGCCGACCCGCGCCTGCTGCGCGACGCCCACCTGGGCTCGATCTGGGAGGGCACCAGCAACATCGTGGCGCTGGATGTCATCCGCGCCATCCAGCGCGAAGGCGCGCTGCCGGCGCTGCAGCACCACTGGCAGGGCCTGCTGGCCGACACGCCGCTGCATCCGGCGGTACGTGCGGTGTACGATGCCACGCTGGCCCGTGTGGCCGCGGTGGCGCAGCAGGTGGCCGAGGTCGGCAAGCCGGGCGACCACCAGGCGCGCCAGGCCGCATCGGCGCTGTACCACGCCACCACCGCCACCGCGATGGCCTGGGAGGCCGGCCGCATCGGCTGCGCCCGCCGGATGCGCCTGGCACAGTGGACGCTGCGGGTGCGCCTGCTGCCGCAAGACCCGCTGGCGCTGGATGCGCAGCCGCACTGGTTGGCTGACCTTCTGGAGCCTGGCGATGCCACCGACGGTGTGCGGGTGGCTGCGGTGCAGTTGCTCGGTTGACGGTCAGGTCAGGGCAGGGCTCTTGTCGGTCATTGCGGGCAGAGAACAGCCGACATTCACAAGTCTGTGCGGGGACGAGGCCGCCGGGTACCTGGCCGACTCCATGTCCCCCGGCCCGGCGCGATCGCTCAAGCTGTCGAACGCCGGTTTTCAGCACCGACAGCCAATGGCAGCAGAGAGCACTCTCCCGCGCCACGGACTTGCCGCCGCCCGATCCGTCCCAGCCGTCCCCCGCTTGACAACCCGCCCCAGTGCCGCTGCGGCACACTGATTCATTCCAAATTCACCGCAGGAGACAGCACACCATGGGACCGTTGACCGGATTGCGCGTTGTTGAACTCGCCAGCATCGGCCCCGGCCCGCTGTGCGCCATGCTGCTGGCCGACCTGGGCGCCGAGGTCATCCGGATCGATCGCACCGAGCCCAGCGGCCTGGGCGTGCCCACCAAGGTGCGGTTCGAGATCACCGGCCGCAACCGCCAGTCGGTGGCGCTCGACATCAAGCAGCCCGCTGGGCGCGATGCCGCGCTGCGGCTGATCGACCGCGCCGACGTGCTGATCGAAGGCTGGCGCCCCGGCGTGGCCGAGCGGTTGGGCATGGGCCCCGACGTCTGCCACGCCCGCAACCCCGGCCTGGTGTTCGGCCGCATGACCGGCTTCGGCCAGACCGGCCCGCTGTCGCAGGCCGCCGGCCATGACCTGAACTACATCGCCCTGACCGGCGCGCTGCACGCCATCGGCGGCGGCAAGTCGGGCACCGACAAACCGATCCCGCCGCTGAACCTGGTGGGCGACTACGGCGGCGGCGCGCTGTACCTGGCGTTCGGCATCCTGGCCGCCATCTTCGAGCGCAGCCGGTCCGGCAAGGGCCAGGTGGTGGACGCTGCCATGGTGGACGGCGCGTCCAGCCTGATGAGCATCTTCTTCGGCATGGTGGCCAGCGGCGCCTGGAACCCGAAGGAGCGTGCGGCCAACATCCTCGACGGCGGCACGCCGTTCTACGACACCTACGCCACGTCCGACGGCCAATGGGTGTCGATCGGCTCGCTGGAGCCCAAGTTCTTCGCCGAGATGGTCGAGCGCATCGGCCTCGACCCGTCCTACGTCAAGCGCCAGCACGACAAGACCTGCTGGCCGCAGTTGCGGGCCGACATGGTGCGGTTGATCGGCGCCAAGACGCGCGACGAATGGAGCGCCCTGCTCGAAGGCACCGACGTCTGCTTTGCCCCGGTGCTGCGGCTCGACGAGGTGGCCAGCCATCCGCATGCCCAGGCCCGCAACGCCTACATCGACCTGGGCGGCGTGCTGCAGCCGGCGCCGGCACCGCGCTTCTCGCGCAGCCAGCCCGCCATGCCCACCGCGCCGGTGGCGGCGGGTGCCCACACCGGCGCGGTGCTGGCCGATGCCGGCTTCAGTGCCGATGAGATCGCCGCACTGCGCGCCAGCGGCGCCGCCGTCGGCAGCTGAGGACCCACCATGACGACCGAGAACCGCCCCTACCTCGACCTGCCGGTGCCCACCGCACCGCCCAAGACCCGCGCCGCCGCGTCGCTGATCGTTCTGCGTGACAGCCCGCGCGGGCTGGAGGTGCTGATGATCCGCCGCGCCGAGCGCCCCGGCGACCAGAACAGCGGCGCCACCGTCTTCCCCGGCGGCCTGCTCGACGCCAGCGACCGCGGCCACTACGACCGCTGCAACGGCCTGGACGATGCCGCCGCCAGCGCCCGCCTGGGCCTGCCCGCCGACGGCCTGCACTACTGGGTGGCGGCGGTGCGTGAATGCTTCGAGGAAGCCGGCCTGCTGTTCGCCACCGATGCGGATGGCAAGACCGTCGATCTGGATGCCCTGCCGCAGGACGAGGTGGTGGCGCTGCGCCGTTCCCTGCATGCCAACCAGACTGGCATGGCCGAGGTCTGCGCGCGCTTCAACGTGCGCCTGGCCACCGACCGCCTGGCCTACTACAGCCACTGGATCACCCCGGTGGGC
>JBBAPL010000005.1:0-83301 GCA_040400895.1 Aquabacterium sp. | reverse complement strand
GCGCGGCATGGCCCTGCTGCGCGTCAACACCGAGAAGTACCACGCGCTGTTGCGGCGCTTTGTCGACTGGCATGCGCTGGACGCCACCCGCATCGACCAGAGCCTGCAGCGCGGCGATGCAGCCCAGGTGCGCCAACTGGGACATGCCCTGTACGGGGCCGCGTCCACCCTGGGCGCCGACAGCATCGCGGCAGCCGCCCGGCAGCTGGAGCGGCCCGTGTCGGACACCGCATCGGCTGACCTGGTGGCGCAGCAGGCGGCGCTGGCGGCCCTGCGCACCGGACTGGCTGACCTGGTGCTGGCACTGGGCGACGTCCCGGCGCCTGCCGATGCGCCCGTGGTCGACGGCGTGCCGGCCGGCTGACCCAACGTCTGGCGGCTTGTTTCGCCGCCGGCCTGCGACCGCCTTCCGGCGTCCGCAGCGCGGGCTCAGCACTCGACGATGTTGACCGCGAGACCGCCGCGCGCGGTCTCCTTGTACTTGGTCAGCATGTCGGCACCGGTCTCGCGCATGGTCTTGATCACCTGGTCCAGGCTGACGAAGTGGCTGCCATCGCCGCGCAGCGCCATGCGCGCCGCGTTGATGGCCTTGACCGAGGCAATGGCGTTGCGCTCGATGCAGGGGATCTGCACCAGCCCGCCCACCGGATCGCAGGTGAGGCCCAGGTGGTGCTCCATGCCGATCTCGGCGGCGTTCTCCACCTGCGCCGGCGTGCCGCCCAGCACCGCGCACAGCGCGCCGGCGGCCATGCTGCAGGCCACGCCCACCTCGCCCTGGCAGCCCACCTCGGCGCCACTGATGCTGGCGTTCTCCTTGTAGAGCACGCCGATGGCCGCGGCGGTCAGCAGGAAGTCCACCACGCCCGCCGACGTGGCATGCGGGGTGAAGCCGGCGTAGTAGTGCAGCACCGCCGGCACGATGCCGGCCGCACCGTTGGTGGGCGCGGTGACCACCCGGCCGCCGGCGGCGTTTTCCTCGTTCACCGCCAGGGCGTACAGGTTCACCCAGTCCAGCACCTGCAGCGGGTCGCCGGCCGGCGCCGGGCCGCCCCAAGGCGGCCGAATCCCCTCGGGGGACGACGCACGCTGGCGTGCGTCAAGGGGCCCAAAGATTCCTTGCTCGGGGTTGGCGCACAGGGCGCGGTGCAAGGGCGCGGCGCTTGACCTGGAAGCCGCCGGGCAGGACGCCGTCGGTGCGGCAGCCACGGGCCACGCAGTCCTGCATCACCTGCCAGATGGCGGCCAGGCCAGCGTCGATCTCGGCGTCGCTGCGCCAGTGCTGTTCATTGCGGCGCATCACGCCGGCGATGCTGAGGCGCTCACGGTCGCACAGCGCCAGCAACTCGGCACCGCTGTGGAAGGGCAGCGGCAGCGCAGTGGTGTCGGGCGCGATCACCTTCTGCCGGGCGCCGTCGGCGGCCACCTCGTCGCTGACGACGAAGCCGCCGCCCACCGAGTAGTAGCAGCGCTCGGCCAGCAGCGCGCCGGCGGCATCCCAGGCCTGCAGGCGCATGCCGTTGGCATGGAAGGGCAGGGCCTCCCGGCGCCAGAACTTGAGATCTGTCTTCTCGTCGAAGCCGATGGTCGGCCCGCCGGGCAGGGCGATGGCCTTGGCCTGTCGCACCTGGCGCAGCAGGTGGGGCACGGCCTCCACGTCCACCGTGTCGGGCGCCTCGCCCAGCAGGCCCAGCAGCACCGCCTTGTCGCTGCCGTGGCCCTTGCCGGTGGCGCCCAGGCTGCCGTACAGGCCGCAGGCCACCCGCGCCACGCGGGGCAGGGCGCCGTCATGTGCCAGCCGCTGCACGAACAGCCGCGCTGCCCGCATCGGCCCCACGGTGTGGCTGCTGCTCGGGCCGATGCCGATCTTGAAGAGGTCGAAGACCGAGACGGCCATGGCGTGGTGGCCCGGTCAGCGGATCAGCGCGATGTCGAAGCCGGCCAGGCCGGCCCAGGGCCGGTCGGCGGTGACCACCTGGGCGCCCGGCTGCGCGCTGGCCAGGGCCAGGCAGCAGCGGTCGCCCAGCGACAGGCCCAGCGCCCGGGTGGCCGGCCGCAGGCTGGCAGCGGTGCGGGCATGCTGGGCGGTGAACGGCACCACCTGCAGCGGCAATTGCTGGCCGATGGCGGTGATGTCGGCCTCGCTCAGGCCCCGGTCGAGCAGCTTGGCGAAGACCTCGGCCTGGTTCACGCTGCTGATCAGGGCGTCGTCGTCTTCCAGCCAGCGGATGGCCTGCTCGGCGCCCGGCTCGTCAAAGAGCACCGCCAGAACGGCCGAGCTGTCGAACACCTTCATTCCTGCGCTGCCTCGGCGCGCTTTTCGGCGATGAATGCATCGACCACGCTCATACCGGGTTGCCGCACCTTGGCGGCAATCGCCTGTGCCCGCCGGATGCCCTGGCGGCGCGAGACGATGCGCAGTTCACCATCGACCACGTACACCTGCAGCGGCTCCTCGGCCTGCAAGCCCAGCGCGTGGCGCAGCTCTGCCGGGATCAGCACCCGGCCTTCCTTGCTCATGCGGGTGTGCAGCACGTGGGTCATGGTGGCTCCTGCAAAGTCAGTCGGAAATTCAAATTCTGACAGACATTGAGCCATCCAGCATCTTGTTGACGTTCTGACAAATCAGCTGGCTTCGGCCTCATCGGCATAGTCGCTGACGGGGATGCAACTGCATGCCAGATTGCGGTCGCCCCAGACGTTGTCGACCCGGCCCACAGGCGCCCAGTACTTGCCGGCCTTCAGCGTCGCCACCGGGTAGGCCGCCGCGCTGCGCCGGTAGGCATGGTCCCAGTCGTCAGCGCTGACGGCCGCAGCGGTGTGCGGCGCGTGCACCAGCGGGTTGTCGTCGCGCGGCCAGGTGCCGGCCTCGACCTGGGCGATCTCGCCGCGGATGGCGACCATCGCGTTGCAAAAGCGGTCCAGTTCGGCCAGCGGCTCACTCTCGGTGGGCTCGACCATCAGCGTGCCGGCCACCGGGAAGCTGAGCGTGGGCGCATGGAAGCCGTAGTCAATCAGGCGCTTGGCCACGTCTTCGGCGCTGATGCCGCTGCTGTCTTTCAGCCTGCGCAGGTCCAGGATGCATTCATGCGCCACGCCGCCGCCCTGCAGGCCGGCGTTGCCGCCTGAGAAGTGGATGTCGTAGTGGCCGGCCAGGCGCGCGGCCACGTAGTTGGCCGACAGGATGGCGATCTCGGTGGCGGCAGTGAGCCCTTCGCTGCCCATCATGCGCACATACATCCAGCTGATCGGCAGCACCGCGGCATTGCCCAGCGGCGCGGCCGAGACCGCGCCCACCTCGAAGCCGGCGGGCGGCTCGGCGCCGCAGGTGCCGCCCGCCAGGCCGGAGCTGCGGTGCGCCGGCAGGAACGGCACCAGGTCGGCCACCACGCACACCGGGCCCACGCCCGGCCCGCCGCCGCCGTGCGGGATGCAGAAGGTCTTGTGCAGGTTCAGGTGGCTGACGTCACCGCCGAATTCACCCGGCGCGGCCACGCCCACCAGGGCGTTCATGTTGGCGCCGTCCACGTACACCCGGCCGCCGTGGTCGTGCACCATCTGGCACAGCGCCTTCACCTGGGTGTCGAACACGCCATAGGTGCTGGGGTAGGTGATCATGATGGCCGACAGGTTGGCGCTGTGCTTCTCGCACTTGGCCTGCAGGTCGGCCAGGTCGACGTTGCCGTGGGCATCGCACTTGACCACCACCACCTGCATGCCCGCCATCTGCGCGCTGGCCGGGTTGGTGCCGTGGGCCGATTCGGGGATCAGGCAGATGGTGCGGTGGCCCTCGCCGCGCGACGCATGCCAGCCGCGGATGGCCAGCAGGCCGGCGTATTCACCCTGCGAGCCGGCATTGGGCTGCAGGCTGATGCCGGCATAGCCGGTGGCCTGGCTGAGCCAGCCGCACAGCTGGTCGTTCAGCTGTGCGTAACCGGCACGCTGCGCGGCCGGCGCAAACGGGTGGATGTGCGCGAACTCGGGCCAGGTGATGGGGATCATCTCGCTGGTGGCGTTCAGCTTCATTGTGCAGCTGCCCAGCGGGATCATGCTGCGGTCCAGCGCCAGGTCCTTGTCCGACAGGCTGCGGATGTAGCGCAGCATCTCGGTCTCGCTGTGGTGGGTGTTGAACACCGGATGCGTCAGGAAGGCGCTGGTGCGGCGCAGCGCGGCGGGGATCAGGCTGTCGATGGGCTGATCGAACAGCGCCGCATCGGGCAAGGCCTGGCCGGGCTGGGCGAACACTGCCCACAGCGCCTGCACGTCGGCGCGGGTGCTGGTTTCGTCCAGGTTGATGCCCAGCATGGTGTCGCCCCACTCGCGGAAGCGGCGCAGGTTCATGCCGGCGGCTTCGGCCCGGGCAGCGATGGCTTCCGTCTGGTTACCGGTGCGCAGCGCGATGGCGTCGAAGCCGCAGGGGTTCACCAGCTCCACGCCCAGCTGCTGCAGGCCCTTGGCCAGGATGGCGGTGAGCCGCGCCACCCGCTGGGCGATGCGCTTCAGGCCCTCGGGCCCGTGGTAAACGGCATACATGCTGGCGATCACCGCCAGCAGCACCTGGGCGGTGCAGATGTTGCTGGTGGCCTTCTCGCGGCGGATGTGCTGTTCACGCGTCTGCAGCGCCAGCCGGTAGGCCGGGTTGCCGTGGCTGTCGATGCTGACGCCCACCAGCCGGCCGGGCATGCTGCGCTTGAATTCATCCCGGCACGCCAGGTAGGCCGCATGCGGGCCGCCGTTGGCCATCGGCACGCCGAAGCGCTGGGTGTTGCCCACCACAATGTCGGCGCCGTACTCCCCCGGCGGCACGATCAGCGTCAGCGCCAGCAGATCGGCCGCCACGATGAAGGCGGCCTGGTGGGCATGGATGCGTGCGGCATCGCCCCGCAGGTCGTGCAGGCTGCCGTCGGTGGTGGGCACTTGCGCCAGCACCGCGAAGTAGTCGCCGCCGTCCAGCAGTGCGTCCCACTCGGTGGCCGAGTTGGCCAGCACCACCTGCAGGCCCAGCGGTGCGGCGCGGGTGTGGATCACCTCCATCGTCTGCGGGTGGCAGTCACCCGCCACCACGAAGCGGTTGCTCTTGCTGCGCACGCTGCGCTTGGCCAGGGTCATCGCCTCGGCCGCAGCGGTGGCTTCGTCCAGCATGCTGGCGTTGGCGATGGCCATGCCAGTGAGGTCGCAGACCATGGTCTGGAAGTTGACCAGCGCCTCCATGCGGCCCTGCGAGATCTCGGCCTGGTAGGGCGTGTAGGCGGTGTACCAGGCTGGGTTCTCCAGGATGTTGCGCAGGATGACGCCCGGCGTGTGGGTGCCGTGGTAGCCCTGGCCGATGAAGCTCTTGAGCACCTGGTTCTGCTGGGCGATGCCGCGCAGCTCGGCCAGCGCCTGGGCTTCGGTCACCGGTGCAGGCAGGCGCATCGCCTGGCTGCGGGCGATGCTGGCGGGCACGATGGCCTCGATCAGCGCGCGCCGGCTGGCCGCCCCGATGACGCTGAGCATGTGCGCCTCGTCGGCCGCGTCGGGCCCCAGGTGACGGGCGGCGAACTCGGCCGGGTTCTCCAGCTCGGACAGGGGCACGTGGGCGGCTTGCAGCATGGTGGTGGTGCTCAGGGCAGAAGGGCAGGGTGGGTCAGAGGGTCTTCAGCAGCGCGTCGTAGCCGGGCGGGTCCATCAGCGCGTCGAACTGCGTCTGGTCGGTCACCTTCACCTTGAAGAACCAGCCTTCGCCCATAGGGTCGCTGTTGGCCAGGGCGGGGTTTTCGCGCAGGGCCTCGTTCACTGCCACCACCTCGCCGGTCACCGGCATGAAGATGTCGGCCGCGGCCTTCACGCTTTCGACCACACCAGCCACCTCGCCCTGGGTGTAGCTGCGGCCCACCTCGGGCAGGTCGACGTAGACCACGTCGCCCAGCGCATCCTGCGCATGCAGGGTGATGCCGACGACGGCGGCGTCATGGTGTTCGATGTTGATCCATTCATGGTCGGCGGTGAACTTGGTGGTCATGCGTGGGGCTCCTCTTCGGGGACAGGGGTGTTGGACAGGATTTGGCAGTGTGTCAGCGGTGCGTCAACGGTGGTAGCGGTGCGGCGTGAACGGCATCGGGCTGATGCGCATCGGCAGGCGCTTGCCGCGCACCTCGGCATACACCTCGTGCTGCAGGCCGGCATGGTTGACGGCCAGGTAGGCCATGGCCACCGGCTCGTGCACCGTGGGGCCCAGCGTGCCGCTGGTCACCCGGCCCAGCGGCGAGCCATGGGCGTCGACGATGGCCGTGCCTTCACGCACCGGCACCTTCTCCAGCCCGACCAGGCCCACCCGCTTGACCGACACGCCCATGGTCAGGTGGCCGGCGATCGCGCTGGCACCGGGGTAGCCGCCGGCGCGCGCGCCGCCCGGGCGGCGGATCTTCTGGATCGCCCAGGTCAGGCCGGCTTCGATGGGCGAAGTGCGCACATCGATGTCATGGCCGTACAGGCACAGGCCGGCTTCCAGCCGCAGGGTGTCGCGTGCGCCCAGGCCGGCGGGTTGTACCTCGGGCTGGGCCAGCAGTGCCCGCGCCAGGGCCACGGCCTGGTCGGCCGGCACCGAGATCTCGAAGCCGTCTTCGCCGGTGTAGCCCGAGCGGGTGACGAAGCAGGCCGCACCGGCCAGCGCAAAGTCACCGCCGGTCATGAAGCTGAGCGTGGCCACGCCGGGGTTCAGGCGCGCCAACGCCGATGCCGCCTTGGGGCCCTGCAGCGCCAGCAGTGCGTGGTCGGGCATCGGCACGATGGTGCAGCGGTGGCCGATGTTCGTGACCAGGTGCTGGGTGTCGTCGACCTTGCAGCCGGCGTTGACCACCAGCAGCAGGTGGTCGGACCGGCGGGTCACCATCAGGTCGTCGCGCAGGCCGCCCTGGGCATTGGTGAAGAAGGCGTAGCGCTGCTTGCCCACCGGCAGGTCGATGATGTCCTGCGGCACCAGGCTTTCCAGGGCGGCGGCGGCATCGTCGCCGCGCAGCTGCAACTGGCCCATGTGCGAGACGTCGAACAGTGCTGCCCCATAGCGGCAGTGGCGGTGCTCGGCCAGGATGCCGGCGGGGTATTGCACCGGCATGGCGTAGCCGGCAAAGGGCACCATCTTGGCGCCCAGTTCAACGTGCAGGGCGTGCAGCGGCGTGTGGAGCAGCGGGGCGCGACTTTGGGGCAGCACTTCAGCAGACATGCAGGGCTTTCGAGGGCAGGACCAGACCCACAACCAGGTGGGGGATGCCCTCGCTGTCCGCTTTACCTGAGAGATTGGCCGCCGCGCCCTCGGGCCTTCCCGTTCGCGCGTTGGCTTGCCCCTTCGGTGGACGGGCGCCCGCCTTGCGGCCTGGCCCGTCTCTCTCCAGACGAGGAACGCGGCGTTGCCGCCGCGCCGACCAGTCCTTTTGCCTGAGCGTTCAGGGCGGTGCCCCTGCGCCTTCGGCGGCTTCTGACGAAGCTCTCTCCTGGTCGAATTTCAGTGTAGCAGCCCGGCCTATGATGCCGGCATGCACGCTGCCCAAGACGACGCGTTGACGCTGCGCCGGATCCTTCAACAGGCCAAGACGATTGCGGTGGTCGGCTTGTCGGCCGAGTGGCACCGGCCCAGCTACTTTGCCGCGGCCTACATGCAGGGCAAGGGCTACCGCGTCTTGCCGGTCAACCCGCGCCAGGCCGGTGGCCGCATCCTGGGCATGCCCTGCGTGGCCCGCCTGGAAGACATCACCGAGCCGGTGCACATCGTCGACGTGTTCCGCAAGACCGAAGACGTGGGCCCGATCGCCGCCAGTGCCATCGCCATCGGCGCCAAGTGCCTGTGGCAGCAGATCGGCGTGATGAACCACGCCGCCGACGCCGCCGTGCGCGCCGCCGGGATGGACAGCGTGATGAACCGCTGCGTGAAGATCGAGCATGCGCGTCTGTTCGGTGGGCTGCACTGGGCGGGGGTCAACACGGGTGTCATCTCGGCCCGCCGCCGCGCCTGAAAGCCGACCATGACCGACCGACAGTTTCAACCCGAGACCCTGGCCATCCACGCCGGCCAGATCCCCGACCGCGAGACCGGCGCCCGCGCGCTGCCGATCTACCAGACCACCAGCTTCGTGTTCGACAGCGCCGACCATGCGGCCGACCTGTTCAACCTGGCCACCTTCGGCAATGTCTACAGCCGGCTGAGCAACCCCACGGTGGCCGCGCTGGAAGAGCGGGTGGCCGCGCTGGAAGGCGGCCGCGCTGCGGTGGCCAGCGCCAGCGGCATGGCCGCCGAGGCGATGGCGCTGATGACGCTGCTGCAGCAGGGCGACCATGTGGTGGCCGCCGGCGCGTTGTACGGTGGCACGGTGACGATGCTGGCCGTCAGCCTGGCCAAGTTTGGTATCACCACCACCTTTGTCGACGCGACCCGGCCCGAGGCCTTTGCCGCCGCCATGCAGCCCAACACCCGCGCAGTGTTCGCCGAAAGCCTGGGCAACCCCAGCCTGGCGGTGCTGGACATCGCCGCGGTGGCCGACGTGGCCCACGCCCACGGCGTGCCGCTGGTCATCGACAACACCGTGCCCAGCCCGTACCTGTGCAATCCGATCGCGCTGGGTGCCGACATCGTGGTGCATTCGGCCACCAAGTACCTGGCCGGCCACGGCACCACGCTGGGTGGGGTGATCGTCGAGAGCGGCCACTTCCCCTGGGACAACGGCAAGTTCCCCGGCATGACCGAGCCGTCGGCCGGCTACCACGGGGTGAAGTTCTACGAGACCTTCGGCGACTTCGGCTTTTCCATGCGCGCCCGGATGGAGACGCTGCGGGTCTACGGTGCCGCCCTCAGCCCGATGAGCGCCTGGCAGATCCTGCAGGGCGTGGAGACGCTGCCGCTGCGCATGGAGCGCCACAGCAGCAATGCGCTGGCGGTGGCGCAGCATCTGCGCAGCCACCCGCAGGTGGGCTGGGTCAACTATCCCGGCCTGGACGACCACCCGCAGCATGCGCTGGTGCAGCGGCAGATGCGCCACATCGGCGGGCGGCCGGCGGCGTCGGGGCTGCTGTCGTTCGGCGTGCAGGGTGGCCTGGCGGCGGGCGTGAAGTTCATCGAGTCCGCCCAGTTCATGAGCCACCTGGCCAACATCGGCGACACCCGCACGCTGATGATCCACCCGGCGTCCACCACCCACCGCCAGCTCAGTGATGGACAGCAGCTGGCCGCGGGCGTACCGCCCGACATGGTGCGCCTGTCGGTGGGGCTGGAGCACATCGACGACATCCTGTGGGACATCGACCAGGCCCTGGCCGCGGCGGCCGGGGCTTGACCATGCTGCCGCCCGGTGCCGGCCGCGGCCTGTGGCGTGTGCTGGCGGTGCTGGCCCTGGCCGGCTGCGCCGCACCGCCGTCCGCACCTCCGCCCCCGCAACAGCACGCCGACCTGCCGCCGCTGCCCGGCGACGTGGCCCTGGTCACGCACAAGCCGGGCTGGGCCTTCCCTCGGCAGGGCGTGGCCGCTGCCAACCCGCTGGCCACGGCGGCTGGGCTGCAGGTGCTGCAGGCCGGCGGCACGGCGGTGGACGCGGCCGTGGCGGTGCAGATGGTGCTGACCCTGGTCGAGCCGCAGAGCAGCGGCATCGGCGGCGGCGCCTTCCTGCTGCACTGGGACGGCCGCAGCGTGCAGGCCTGGGACGGCCGCGAGACCGCACCCGCGGCGGCCGACGAACGCCAGTTCCTGGGTGCCGACGGCAAGCCCGTGCCCTTCGCGCAGGCCGTGGTCGGCGGGCGGTCGGTCGGCGTGCCCGGTGCGGTGCGGCTGCTGCAGGCCGCGCACCGTGCCCATGGCCGCCTGCCCTGGGCGCAATTGATGCAGCCGGCCATCGGCCTGGCCGAACGCGGCTTTGCGGTCAGCGCCCGGCTGCACCAGCAGCTGGCCGACGAACAGGCGCTGCAGGGCGATGCCCAGGCCGCCGGCTACTTCTACCGTGCCGATGGCCGCCCCCACCCGGCGGGCACGGTGCTGCGCAACCCGGCGCTGGCCGCGGTGCTGCGCCGCATCGCCGCCGACGGCAGCGATGCGCTGCACACCGGGCCGCTGGCCGATGACATCGTGCGCCGGGTGCGCGGCCACGCCACGGCGCCCGGCCGCATGACGGCCGCCGATCTGGCCGGCTATGCGGTGAAGGAGCGCGAGCCCCTGTGCACCGACTGGCTGGCCAGCTACCGTGTCTGCGGCATGCCGCCGCCGTCATCGGGCCACCTGGCCATCCTGCAGATCCTGGGCATCCTGGAGCGCTTGCCGGCATTACCCGATCCGCTGCGGGGCGCGCAGCCGGGTGTGCGGGCCGCCACGCCCTCGGCCGACTGGCTGCATGCCTACACCGAAGCCGCGCGCCTGGCCTTTGCCGACCGCGCCCAGTACGTGGCCGACCCCGACTTCGTCGACCCGCCGGCCGGCGGCTGGGGCAGCCTGCTGGAAGACGCCTACCTGCAGCAGCGCGCCAGCCTGGTGGGCGCGCGCAGCCTGGGCCGTGCCACGCCCGGCCTGCCTGGCGGCACCCGCAGCGCCTGGGCGCCCATGCCGGACCAGCCCGAGCATGGCACCAGCCACATCAGCATCGTCGACGCCCAGGGCCGGGTCGTGGCGATGACCACCACCATCGAGGCGGTGTTCGGCAGCCGCATCATGAGCGACGGCGGCACCGGCCTGGCCGGCGGCTTTCTGCTGAACAACCAGCTCACCGACTTTGCGCTGGCGCCCACCGACGCCCAGGGCCGGCCGGTGGCCAACCGGCTGCAGCCCGGCAAGCGGCCGCGGTCGAGCATGAGCCCCACGCTGGTGTTCGACCGCCGCACCGGGCAACTGCTGATGAGCCTGGGCTCCCCCGGCGGCCCGGCCATCATCCACTTCACCGCCAAGACCCTGGTCGGCAGCCTGCAGTGGGGCCTGGATGCGCAGCAGGCGATTGATCTGCCCAACTTCGGCAGTTTCAACGGGCCCACGGTGCTGGAGGCGGGCCGCTTTGCGCCCGAGACGGTGGCGGCGCTGAAGGCGCGTGGCCACACCGTCGTGGAAACCGATCTGCCCAGCGGCCTGCAGGCCCTGCAGCGCACGGCCACCGGCTGGTTCGGTGGTGCCGACCCGCGCCGCGAGGGCGTGGTGGCGGGCGAGTAAGCCGCCCGCCGGCGCTCAGCCCGCCCTGGGCAACCGCACCGCGCCGCTGGCCACCAGCGCGGCGATGCCCGCGTCGTCGAAGCCCAGTTCCTGCAGCACGGCCGTGCTGTGTTCGCCCAGCCGGGCGGCACCGCGGCTGGGCGCCTGCGCCTGGCCGTCGAAGCGCGCGGCGCTGCGGGCCACCCGCACCCGGTCGCCGTCGCCGTTGGGCACCACCACGGCGCAGCCGTTGTGCTGCACCTGCGGGTCGGCCAGCAGGTCTTCCCGCTCGTTGACGCGGCCCAGGGCAGCGCCCTCTTCGCGGCAGCGCCGCTCCAGCGTCGCGGTGTCGGTCTGCGCGAACAGCGGCTCCAGCGCTGCGCGCACCTCGGGCCCGTGGTGGTAGCGGGCCACCTGGCTGGCAAAGCGCGGGTCCTGGGTGATCTCGGGGTGGCCCAGGGCATTGCACAGGCCCTGGAACTCGGCCTGCTGCGGCACCATGGTGGCCACCCAGCCGTCCGCGGTGCGCCAGGGCCGCTGCGTGGCGCCGAACTCGGGGAAGGGCGGGGGGGCGTCGTCCACCCACACATGGTTGTACATGGCGTCGGGCCACTGGAAGGCGACGGTGGCGTCGAGCATGGCCACCTCCACCCGGCTGCCGCACCCGCCGTTGCGTTCGCGGGCGAACAGCGCGGCGGTGATGGCCTGGGCGGCGGTGAGTGCCGTCACCTTGTCGCTCACGGTGCTGGCCAGGATCACCGGCGCGCCGGTGACCGGGTCACGCTGCGAGCAGGCCAGTCCGCCCAGGGCCTGGATCACGGCGTCGTAGGCCTTGTCCTGGCCGCGCGGGCCGTCTGGACCGAAGCCAGTGATCGACACCCGGATCAGCCCCGGGTGGCGCGCGGCCAGATCGGCGTCGGCCAGGCCCAGGCGGGCCATCACGCCAGGGCGGAAGTTCTCCACCAGCACGTCGGCCCGGGCCAGCAGCGCCTGCAGCACGGCGACGGCGTCGGGTGACTTCAGGTCCAGCGCCAGGTTGCGCTTGCCCCGGTTGGCGGCGACGTGACTGGCCGCCAGGTCGCCCTTGGCCGGGCCGATGAAGCGCGTGGTGTCGCCCTCGGGCGATTCCACCTTGATGACTTCGGCGCCCTGGTCACCCAGCAACGCGGTGGCCATGGGGCCGGAGAACACCGCCGACAGGTCGACGATGCGGATGCCTTGCAACGGTGCGGTCATGGCGATTGCCGGAAAGAAAAACGGCCCATTGCAGGGCCGTGTCATCAAGCGGCCGCCGCGGAACCGGCTTGGCCGGGCCGCAGGCGGCGCCCCCTTGAGGGGGAAGCGCCGAGGGCGCTACCGGGGTGGGTACATCACCGGCCGTAGACCTTGCCGAACAGCTGCCAGGTCTTGCCGTCGAAGCGGGACAACTGCTCACGCTCGATCGGGTAGAAGTCGTCCGGACCGGTCTTGACGTTGATCCCGGGCAACAGCATCGGCAGCGTCATGTCTAGCGCAGAGGCCTGTTTCATGATGTTCTCGCGGGTCAGGTTGTCACCCGCCTGCTTGAGCACCTGCACCAAGCCCTGCGCCACGGTGTAGCCATAGGTGTGGTTGACATCCTTGATGTCAGCATTGGCCATGTACTTCTTCATGAAGGCAGCGAAGTCATCCCACTCCTTGCCCTTCTGGAACTGCGGGTCGGTCGGGTCCTTCAGGTAGTTGGCCGTGATGATGCCGATGCCGTTGTCAGGACCGGCCGGAATCATCACCGAGCCGACCGAGGCCGACACGCTGTTGAGGTAGTGGGCGGGCTTCCAGCCGATCTCGGCCGCCTTCTTGATCGCCTGCGCCGCGAACTTCGGCGTGGTGATGTTGAAGAAGACATCGGCACCGGTGGCCTTCAACGACACCATCTGGCTGTCGATGGTGGGGTCGGTCACCTCGTAGCTGATCTTCGAGACGATCATGGTCTTGGCCTTGTCGCCCAGGCCGTCCTCGAAGCCCTTCAGGTAGTCTTTGCCGTAGTCGTCGTTCTGGTACAGGATCGCGATCTTGGCGTTGGGCTTGGTCTCGAGGATGTGGCCCACGAACACCTTGGACTCGCTCTGGTAGTTGGGCTGCCAGCCCATCGTCCAGGGGAAGTTCTTCGGATCACCCCACTTCGTGGCACCGGTCGCCACGAACAACTGTGGCGTCTTCTTGGTGTTCATGTACTTGTGGATGGCGCTGTTGGGCGGCGTTCCGAGCGTGTTGAAGACGAAGAGCACTTCTTCTTCTTCCACCAGCTTGCGGGCCTGCTCCACCGTCTTGGCCGGGTTGTAGCCGTCGTCCAGGCTGATGAAGTTCACCTTGCGGCCGTTGATGCCGCCTTCATCGTTGATCTTGGTGAGATAGGCCGAGATGGCCTTGCCGATGGCACCGTAGGCCGAGGCCGGGCCCGAATACGGGCTGATGCCGCCGATCTTGATTTCCTTGTCGGTGGCGCCGACGTCGTACTTCTTCTGGGCCAGGGCCGCCCCGCTGACCAGCAGCGAGGCCAGGCCGGCCACAGCCAGGTTGAGTGGATTCAAACGCATGGTGCAAGGTCTCCTATGGAGGGTGGGGTCAGGTCAAAACGGAAAAACGGCGTGCGGCGATGTCGGTATCAACCCGCAGCCTTGGCGCGAAATCGGTACCACAGCTTGTAGAGCCCGCCCATCACGCCCATGGGCAGCAGGTACATGAAGCCGATCAGCACCAGGCCGTAGATGGCCGCAGGCGCGGATTTGGAGATCTCGTCCGCGATGTTGGGCACGAACTGGATGAAGATGCCGCCGAAGATGGCCCCGGGGATCGATGCCAGCCCACCCACCACCACGCCCACCAGCAGGAAGATGCTGAGGTTGACGGTGAAGCTGTCGGGCGAGACGAAGGCCACCACGACGGCGCCCAGCGCACCCGCCACGCCGGTGATGCCGGCCGACACGCCGAAGGTCATGCTCTTGAACAGCGTCAGGTTGATGCCCATGGCGGTGGCGGCGATGGGATGGTCACGCACAGCGATCAGCGCCCGGCCCACCCGGCCGCGCAGCAGGTTCCAGACCAGCAGGAACATCAGCGCGGACACCGCCAGGGTGAAGTAGTAGAGCCAGCGGTCGGCACTGAAGGGCTGATCCAGGAAGCGGAACGCGAACGGTGGTTCCGGCTTCGTCAGCACGATGCCCTGCACGCCGCCGGTGAGGTGCTCGATGTGCTTGTACTTCAGCAATTGCGGCACGGCCAGCGCCAGCGCGAAGGTGGCCAGTGCCAGGAAGTGCCCCGCCAGCCGCAAGGCCGGGAACCCCATCAGGATGCCGAACCCGAAGCAGAACACGAAGGCCACCGGCAGCGTGGCCCAGTAGGGCACACCCAACTTGTCCATCAGGATGGCGGCCGTGTAGGCCCCGAAGGCGTAGAACGCACCGTGGCCCAGCGAGAACTGGCCGTTGAAGCCGGTGAGGACGTTCAGCCCCAGGATGGCGACGGCATACACCAGGACCAGATTGAACTGGAAGACACGGTAGTTCTTGAACAGGAAGGGCAGGATCAGCAGGATGACCAGGAGCACCGCCCCCCAGATCCAGACCCACTTGCGGTCGAGGGCTTTCATACGCGGGTCACCACTTTCTTGCCGAACAGGCCGTCCGGTCGCAATGTGAGGGTGCCCACGATCAGCACCAGTGCCACGGTCAGTTTCAGCTCGGTGCCGATGACATAGGCGCCCAGCAGGTTCTCCAGCACGCCCACCACCAGCCCGCCCAACACGGCGGCCGGCGGGTTGTCGATGCCGCCCAGCAGTGCGCCGGCGAAACCGTACAGCAGGATGCCGGCCATCATGTTCGGGTCGAGGAAGACGATGGGCGCGACCATCATGCCGGCCACCGCACCGATGGCGGCGGCCAGGCCCCAGCCCAGGCCCAGCATCCAGCTCACCCGGATGCCGACCAGCTTGGCCGAATCAGGGTTCTGCGCCGCCGCCCGCATCGCCAGGCCCACCGAGGTGTACCTGAAGAAGGCGAACAGCGCGAACAGCACCACCAGCAGCACGCCGGCCGAGCCGAGCTGGTGCGCCGAGAAGTACTTGCTGGCCAACGCCGAATCCTTGGCGAAGGGGCTGTCGAAGGCCTTGATGGTGTGGTCGAAGAACATGCCCGACAACGCGTTGAAGATCAGCAGCAGGCCGATGAACACGATCACGTTGGTGAGCACCGGTGCCTTCTCGATCGGCTTGAGCACGATGCGCTGCACCAGCAGGCCGCCGGCAAACGACACCGCCACGGTGAAGAAGAAGGCGGCCCAGTACGACCAGCCGGCCTCGTTGATCAGCGCCCAGGCGATGAAGGTGCTGAACGTGGCCATTTCGCCCTGGGCGAAATTGATGTGGTGGGTGGCCTGGTAGATCATCACCAGGGCCAGTGCCACCGAGCCGTAGATGATGCCGTTGGCCAGGCCGGATGTGATTTGGTAGAGAAATGCTTCCATGGCGGTCTCAATAGCCGAGGTAGGCGCGGCGCACCGACTCGTCGTTCTTGATCTGCTCGGCCGGGCCTGACAAGGCGACCGTTCCCGTCTCGAGCAGGTAGGCGTGGTGGGCCAGGTTCAGCGCGAGGCTGGCGTTTTGCTCGACCAGCAGCATGCTGACGCCGTTTTCGGCGTTGATCTGCCGCATGATGCGGAAGATCTCGGCGACGATCAGCGGGGCCAGGCCGAAGCTGGGTTCATCCAGCAGCAGCAGCTTGGGCTTGAGCATCAAGGCGCGGCTGATGGCCAGCATCTGCTGCTCGCCGCCCGACAGCGTGCCGGCCTGCTGCGTTCGGCGCTCAAGCAACCGCGGGAACAGCTTGAAGCAGTTCTCCATGTCCTTGGCGACGGCGTCCTTGTCGCTGCGCACATACGCGCCCAGCCTGAGGTTGTCCTCGACCGACAGCGTGGTGAAGGTGCCGCGGCCGTCGGGCACATGGGCCACGCCCATGCGGACGATGGCATCGGTGGCTTTGCCCACCAATTGCACATCACCGGCGCCGGTGTTGAGCGTCATGCTGCCGGTGGTGCGCACGATCTGGCACAGCGCGCGCAGCGTGGTCGTCTTGCCGGCGCCGTTGGCGCCCAGGATGGTGGTGATCTGGCCGGCCTCGATCGCGAAATCGATGTCGAACAGCACCTGCGTGGCGCCGTAGTAGGCGCTGAGCTTCTTGGCTTCGAACAACTTAGTCATGGGCTGCCTCGCCTTCCGGAGTGCCCAGGTAGGCGGCGATCACGTCGGGGTGCTGCTGGATGTGCTCGGGCGTGCCCTCGGCGATCTTCTTGCCGAAGTTCAGCGCCACGATGTGGTCGGACACGCTCATCACCAGGCTCATGTGGTGCTCGACCAGCAGCACGGTGATGCCCAGACGGTTCTGCACGTCCAGGATCAGGCGACCCAGTTCACCCAGTTCTTCGTGGTTGAGGCCGGCGGCGGGCTCGTCCAGCAGCAGCAGCTTCGGGTCGGCGGCCAGCGCACGGCCCATCTCCACCCGCTTCTGGGTGCCGAAGGGCAGGTCGCCGGCCGGGCGGTCGGCGAAGGGCGTCAGTTCCAGGTACTCCATGATCTCGTCGGCGCGTGCACGCAACCGCTTTTCCTCTGCGCTGACGCTGGGCAGACGCAAGGCGCTGGCCAGGAAGCCGGCCGACGAGCGCGAGTGCGCGCCGATCATGATGTTGTCGCGCACCGGCAGGGTGCGGAACATCGCCAGGTTCTGGAAGGTGCGGCCCATGCCGAGCTGCGAGATCTCGTGCGTGGGCGTGTTGGTGATCGACCGGCCTTCAAACTGGATGTCGCCGGCCTGGTAGTTGTAGAGCCGTGACATGCAATTGAACAGCGTGGTCTTGCCGGCGCCATTGGGGCCGATGAGGCCGCACACATGGCCTTTCTCCACATCGAAACTCACGCCGTCGAGTGCCACGATGCCGCCGAAGCGGACCGTCACACCACGCACGCTGAGCAGGGGCACTGCTGTGTCTGCCATTGTTGTCCTGACCTGCTCTTGAACCTGGGAAAAGTTGTCCGTGCTGACGCGTTCGTCAACAGTCCGGGTTTATAGGTGCACTGCACCATTGGCCACAACGGGTGCTTGCCCTGACACGCGTGCGACAAGGCTGCGCACCCCTTCCACAAGGGCAAAGGGGGGCTTCATGTGCGACGATGAGCCACCCTCCGGGCCGGGGCTTGCCGACCCGGTCCGACGGCCGGTGCGGCAGTGCCGGCATACCTTTTGGAGAGCCCGCATGCCCAGTATCTATGACCAGCATCTGGACCGCCATGCCGCCAACTTCGTGGCGCTGTCGCCGGTGAGTTTTGTCGAGCGCAGCGCCGAGGTTTTTGGTGATTTGCCAGCCGTGGTGCATGGTGCGCGTCGCTACACCTGGGCCCAGGTGCGCGATCGGTCCGCCCGGCTGGCGGCAGCGCTGCGCGCGCTGGGTGTGGGCCGCGGCATCACCGTCAGCGTGATGCTGCCCAACACGCCCGAGATGGTGGAGGCGCACTATGCCGTGCCAGCCTTGAATGCCGTGCTCAACACCTTGAACACCCGGCTCGATGCGCCGCTGCTGGCCTGGCAGATGCACCACTGCGAAGCCAGCGTGCTGATCACCGACCGCGAATTCGCCACCACCATGGGCCCGGCGCTGGAGGCGCTGCGCAACGTGCATGGCCGCAGCATCGTGGTGATCGATGTTGACGACAGCGAATACACCGGCCCGGGCGACCGCCTGGGCACGCTGGAATACGAAGCCTTGCTGGCCGCGCACGCGCCGCTGGCGATGCTGGAAGGGCCGGCCGACGAATGGGACGCGATCGCCGTCAGCTACACCAGCGGGACGACCGGCGACCCGAAGGGCGTGGTGACGCACCACCGTGGCGCCTACCTGAATGCGGTGTGCAACGCAGCCACCTGGACGATGCCGCAGTTCCCCATCTACCTGTGGACGCTGCCGATGTTCCACTGCAATGGCTGGTGTTTCCCGTGGACGGTGGCGATGCAGGGCGGCACCCATGTCTGCCTGCGCCGGGTGGATGCCAAGTCGATCCTGGATGCGATGCGCCAGCACGGCGTCAACCACTACTGCGCTGCGCCCATCGTGCACAGCCTGATCTACAACGCGCCACCCGCGCAGCGCGACGGCATCACCCAGCAGGTGCGGGGCATGGTGGCTGGCGCAGCGCCGCCGGCGGCCATGATCGAGGGCATGGCCCAGATCGGCTTCGACATCACGCATGTCTACGGCCTGACGGAGGTGTATGGCCCGGCGTCGGTGGCAGTGAAGCGGCCGTCCTGGGCCGGTGAATCGCTCAGCGAGCAGACCCGGTTGAACGGCCGCCAGGGCGTGCGCTATGTGCTGCAGGAGGGCCTGACGGTGCGCCACCCTGAGACCCTGGCCGAGGTGCCGGCCGACGGCCAGACCATGGGCGAACTCATGTTCCGCGGCAACATCGTGATGAAGGGCTACCTGAAGAACCCGTCGGCCACCGCCAAGGCGTTTGAGGGCGGCTGGTTCCACACCGGCGACCTGGCCGTGCTGGAGGCCGACCGCTACGCCAAGATCAAGGACCGCAGCAAGGACGTGATCATCAGCGGCGGCGAGAACATCAGCAGCATCGAGGTGGAAGACGCGCTGTACCGCCACCCGGCGGTGGTGGCCTGCGCGGTGGTGGCCCGGCCTGACCCGAAGTGGGGCGAGACGCCGGTGGCCTATGTCGAACTGAAGCCCGGCGCCCAGGTGACGGCCGCCGAGATGGTGGCGCATTGCAAGGGCCTGCTGGCCGGCTACAAGGTGCCCAGGGAGATCCGCTTCGAAGACATCCCCAAGACCAGCACCGGAAAGATCCAGAAGTTCCAGTTGCGGGAACGGGCGAAGTCGTCGTCCGCCATCGAGTGAGACATTGCGAGAGGGCCACCACCATGCTGACCACCGACGACCCGCTGCTGCTGCGCACCCAGGATGCGCGCGGCGTGATCACCCTCACGCTGAACCGCCCGCAGGCCTTCAACGCGCTGAGCGAGGCCATGCTGACGGCCCTGCAGACCGAACTGGATGCCATCGCCCAGGACACCACGGCGCGCCTGCTGGTCATCAAGGCAGCCGGCAAGGCTTTCTGCGCCGGCCATGACCTCAAGCAGATGCGCGCCGAGCCCAGCCAGTCGTACTACGAGGCCCTGTTCGCCCAGTGCGGCCGCATGATGCTGGCCATCCAGCGCCTGCCGGTGCCGGTGGTCGCCCAGGTGCAGGGCATCGCCACGGCGGCCGGCTGCCAATTGGTGGCGATGTGCGACCTGGCGGTGGCTGCCTCCGATGCGCGCTTTGCCGTCAGCGGGGTCAACCTGGGGCTGTTCTGCGCCACGCCCAGCGTGGCGCTGTCACGCAACCTGGGCCGCAAGCAGGCCTTCGAGATGCTGGTGACCGGCGCCTTCATCAGCGCCGAAGACGCCCGGGCCAAGGGCCTGGTCAACCGCGTGGTGCCGCCTGACCAGGTGGATGCCGAAGTGGAAGCGCTGGTCGCCGCCATCGTGCACAAGCCGCGCCTGCCGCTGGCCATGGGCAAGGCGCTGTTCTACCGGCAACTGGAAGTGGGCATCGAGGCCGCCTATGCCGATGCCGGCGAGACCATGGCCTGCAACATGATGGACCACAGTGCGCTCGAAGGCGTGCAGGCCTTCATCGACAAGCGCCAACCCGACTGGAACCTGCGCTGATCAGCCCTTGGCGGTGGTGTTGTGCCGCATCAGGCGGCCCTTCTCACGCTCCCACTCGCGGTCCTTCGTCGCATTGCGCTTGTCGTGCTCGGCCTTGCCCTTGGCCAGCGCAATCTCGGCCTTCACCCGGCCGCCCTTGTAGTGCAGGTTCATCGGCACCAGGGTGAAGCCCTTCTGCTCGACCTTGCCCACCAGGCGGCGGATCTCGGCCTTGTGCATCAGCAGCTTCTTGGTGCGGTCAGCCTCGGGGCTGACATGGGTGCTGGCCGATCGCAGCGCGTTGATGCGGCAGCCGATCAGGTACAGCTCGCCATCCTTGATCAGCACATAGCCGTCGGTCAGCTGCACCTGGCCGGCGCGGATGGCCTTGATCTCCCAGCCGGCCAGCACCATGCCGGCCTCGTGCCGCTCTTCGACGTGGTAGTCGTAGCGGGCGCGGCGGTTTTCGGCAATCGGCCCCGAAGGCTTGGCCGCCTTGGCGGCTTCCTTGCGTGAAATGGTGAGCGTGGACATGGCAACCAATGAAATGAGGCCGGATGGGTGCAAACCAAGCGGCCTCTAGAATTGCGCCATTGTATGAAGCACGTGAACAAGTCCGTGCTGCTGTGGTACTCGGCCCGCGAGATGTACACGCTGGTCACCGCAGTGGCTGCCTACCCCGGCTTCCTGCCCTGGTGCGAGAAGGCTGACGTGCTGCAGGAAGACACCACCGGCATGACCGCCCGGCTGCACCTGCAGTTTGCCGGCCTGCACCATGCCTTCACCACCCGCAACACGCATGAGGCCGATCAGTCGGTGGTGATGGCCCTGGTCGACGGGCCGTTCTCCGACCTGGACGGCACTTGGCGCTTCGTGCCCATCGGCGACGCATCGCAATCGGCCTGCCGTGTGGAATTCGACCTGCGCTACGCCTTTGCCAACCGCGCCTTCGAAGCCGTGCTCAGCCCGGTCTTCGACCGGGTGGCCAACACGTTCGTCGACAGCTTCGTGCAGCGTGCGCGCCAGGTGTATGGCGATCGCTGAGCGCGGCGAGCGCGCCGCATTGGCGGTCGGGTTGATCGCGGTGGAACTGGCCTGGTCGGCGGCGCCGCAACAGTGGCAACGGCTGCATCTGCAACTGCCCGCCGGCAGCACCGCATTGAACGCGCTGCGCGCCAGCGGGCTGGCCGGCCAGTTGGGAGCTGCCTTGCTCGACAGCCTGACTCTGGCCCTGTGGGGCCGCGCCATCCCGCCCGAGACCGTGCTGCGCCACCAGGACCGTCTGGAGTTGCTGCGCCCGCTGCAGGTCGACCCGAAGGAAGCGCGGCGCCTGCGCTACCGGCGCGACGGCATCCGACCACGCCGCAAACAGCCCAGGCGCTGACGGCCTGGCTGCGCTGGTGGCCGGGCCGCGCTGGCGCGGTCAGCGGCAGTCGGATGCGATCACACCGCGGGCCTCGGCGGCTTCGCGGTTGCGCAGCGCGTCGTCCACCACGATGCGCTCGCCCTGGGCATTGACCCGCACCAGCCGCGTGCCGGCCTCCAGCGTGGCCAGATGGGCGCGGGCGCGCTGGCAGTTCTCGGCCCGCTGGGCGGCAGCGCGCTGCTCGTCGGCCTGGGCCTTGGCCTTGGCCTCCTGCTCGGCGCGGGCGCGGCGTTGCGCCAGTTCCGGGTCGACCGGCGCGCTGGCGGCCCGTGGGCGCGCTGCGGATGCGGCTGCCACGGGTGTGCCCGGTGCTGGTGTGCTCGATTCCGGTGCAGTCGGCGGGGCCGCGCGCCGGGCGGCGCTGGGGCGCTTGATCACGTCCTTGTCGGCCACCTCGCGTGGTGGCGGTTGGTCGCTGGCATGCATCTGGCCCTTGCTGTCCTTCCACACATACTGGGCCTGCGCGCACACCTGCGCCACCAGCAGCAGTGCAGCGGCCATCCACGGAAGCAATCGGGGGCAGGCAAAGGGCATGGCGGGTACTCTGGGCCGGTTTGGGCGCAGTGTAGCCAGCCACTCCCCACGAAAACAGGTGGTCACTGACCGCTCCGTATAATTGATTTTTGCGTTTGGAGCTTTCCCATGCGCCTTCTAGGCAAAGCGCTCACCTTCGACGATGTGTTGTTGGTGCCCGCCTTCTCCCAGGTGTTGCCCCGCGACACCTCGCTTGCGACCCAGCTGTCGCGCAACATCCGCCTGAACCTGCCCCTGGTGTCCGCCGCGATGGACACCGTGACCGAGGCGCGCCTGGCGATCGCCCTGGCGCAGGAGGGTGGCATCGGCATCGTGCACAAGAACCTCACGCCCAAGCAGCAGGCGGCCGAGGTGGCACGCGTCAAGCGCTATGAGTCGGGCGTGCTGCGCGACCCGATCACCGTGTCGCCCGGCGTGCCGGTGCGCGACGTGATCGCGCTGAGCCGTCAACACGGCATCTCGGGCTTCCCGGTGATCGAGGATGGCCGCGTGGTGGGCATCATCACCGGCCGCGATCTGCGCTTCGAAACCCGCCTGGACGCCCCGGTGCGCGAGATCATGACGCCGCGCGACAAGCTCATCGTCGTCAAGGAAGGCGCCACCATCTTCGAGGGCAAGGCGCTGATGCACCAGCACAAGCTGGAGCGGGTGCTGGTGGTCAACGACGCCTTCGAACTGCGTGGCCTGATGACCGTCAAGGACATCACCAAGCAGACCAACTTCCCTGACGCCGCGCGCGACGCGCAAGGCAAGCTGCGCGTGGGCGCGGCCGTGGGCGTGGGCGACGGCACCGAGGAGCGGGTCGACCTGCTGGTGAAGGCCGGGGTCGATGTGCTGGTGGTCGACACCGCGCACGGCCACTCGGCCGGCGTGATCGACCGCGTGCGCTGGGTCAAGAAGCACTACCCGCAAGTCGACGTGATCGGCGGCAACATCGCCACCGGCGCTGCGGCGCTGGCGCTGGTGGAAGCCGGCGCCGATGCGGTGAAGGTCGGCATCGGCCCGGGGTCGATCTGCACCACCCGCATCGTCACCGGCGTGGGCGTGCCCCAGATCTACGCCATCGACGAGGTGGCCAAGGCGTTGAAGGGCAGCGGCGTGCCGTTGATCGCCGACGGCGGCGTGCGCTTCTCGGGCGACCTGGCCAAGGCAATCGCCGCCGGCGCCGACAGCGTGATGATGGGCGGCGCCTTTGCCGGCACCGAAGAGGCGCCGGGCGAGACCATCCTGTACCAGGGCCGCACTTACAAGAGCTACCGCGGCATGGGCTCGATCGGCGCCATGCAGCAGGGGTCGGCTGACCGCTACTTCCAGGAAAGCGGCAGCGCCGGTGGCAATGCCAGCGCCAAGCTGGTGCCCGAGGGCATCGAAGGCCAGGTGCCCTACAAGGGCTCGGTGGTGGCGGTGATCTTCCAGATGGCCGGCGGCCTGCGCGCCAGCATGCACTACTGCGGTTGCGTCAGCATCGACGACATGCACGCGCGGGCCGAGTTCGTCGAGATCTCGTCGGCCGGCATGCGCGAGAGCCATGTGCACGACGTGCAGATCACCAAGGAAGCGCCGAATTACCGGATGGAATGAGCGCCGCGTGACCTCTGCCCCCCTGCAGGCCGTGCCCAACCAGGGCGCCGCCATGCGTTTCATCATGCTGGTGGTGCTGATCGACATGCTGGCGGTCGGCATCATCGTGCCTGTTCTGCCTGCCATCGTCGGCCAGTTCACGACCGACCCGTCCGAGCAGGCGCGCTGGTACGGGGTGATTGCCGCGAGCTATGCGGTGTCCCAGTTCGTGTCCGCGCCCATCCTGGGCGCGCTGTCCGACCGGTTCGGCCGCCGCCCGGTTCTGCTGCTGGGCTTCTGCGGCCTGGCACTCAACTTCTTCACCACCGCGTTGGCCACCAGCCTGTGGATGCTGGTGGCGTCTCGCATCATCGGCGGGGCGGTGCAGGCCAATGCGGCGGTGGCCAATGCTTACGTGGCCGACATCACCGCGCCGGCCGACCGGGCCAAGCGCTTCGGCATGCTGGGCGCCATGTTCGGCATCGGCTTCATCCTGGGGCCGGTGATCGGCGGGGTGCTTGGCGGCATTGACCTGCGGCTGCCGTTCTTCGCTGCGGGTGGTTTGGCGCTGGCCAACCTGGCCTATGGCTGGTTCGTGCTGCCCGAATCCCTGGCGCCGGCCCAGCGCCGACCGGTGGACTGGTGGCGCGCCAACCCCTTGTCGTCGTTCAAGAACCTGGTGGCGCTCAAGGGCGTGGGCCTGCTGGTGGGCGTGCTGGGCTTTGTCGGTGTCGCGCAGTTCAGCCTGTACACCGTGTGGGTGCTCTACGGCAGCCTGCGTTTCGGCTGGGGGCCGACTGAGAACGGTTGGTCGCTGTTTGCGGTGGGCATGGTCTCGGCCGTGGTGCAGGGTGGGCTGCTGGGGCGGCTGCTCAAGCAGTTTGGCGCCCAGCGGCTGGCCCTGGCCGGCCTCGTGTCGTCGAGCCTGGCCTTCGTGGGCTGGGGCCTGGCAACCCAGCCGTGGATGATGTACGCGGTGATCGCCGCCAACCTGCTGGGTGCGGCGGTGTCGGCGTCGCTGCAGGGCCTGGTGTCGGCCGCAGCCGATGAGCGCACCCAGGGCCAGACCCTGGGCGCGGTGTCCAGCCTCAACAGCCTGGCCGCCGTGGTGGCGCCGGTGTTGGCCGCGCCGCTGATGGCCACCGTGTCACACCTGCCCACCACCGACTGGCGCATTGGCGCGCCGATGTTCTTCTGCGCCGTCCTGCAGGCGCTGGCCCTGGTGTTGGCGGTGCTGCACTTCCGGCACCAGGCGCGGCGCAATCCGCCGGTCTCACCTCAACCTGCCTCGTAGCCCGCGCCATGCACGACAAGATCCTGATCCTCGACTTCGGCTCGCAAGTCACACAGCTGATCGCGCGCCGCGTGCGCGAGGCGCAGGTGTACTGCGAGATCCACCCCAGCAGCGTCAGCGACGACTTCGTGCGCAGCTTTGGTGCCAAAGGCATCATCCTCAGCGGCAGCCACGCCAGCACCTACGAGGACCAACAGTTGCGCGCCCCCCATGCGGTGTGGGACGCCGGCGTGCCGGTGCTGGGCATCTGCTACGGCATGCAGACCATGGCGGTTCAGCTGGGTGGTGCAGTGGCCTGGAGCGACCACCGCGAATTCGGCTACGCCGAGGTGCGTGCCCACGGCCACACGCGGTTGCTGGCCGGCCTGCAGGACTTCAGCACGCCGCAGGGCCACGGCATGTTGAAGGTGTGGATGAGCCATGGCGACAAGGTCAGCGTGCTGCCCCCTGGCTTCAAGCTGATGGCCAGCACGCCCAGCTGCCCGATTGCCGGCATGGCCGATGAGGCGCGCGGCTACTACGCGGTGCAGTTCCACCCCGAAGTCACCCACACGTTGCAGGGCACGGCGATGCTGACCGGCTTCGTGCGCGACATCGCCGGCTGCCGCGGCGACTGGATCATGGGCAACTACGTCGACGAGGCGGTGGCCCGCATCCGCGCGCAGGTGGGCGATGAAGAGGTGATCCTCGGCCTGTCGGGCGGCGTGGACAGCAGCGTGGCCGCTGCGCTGATCCACCGCGCCATCGGCGACCAGCTCACCTGCGTGTTCGTCGACCACGGCCTGCTGCGCCTGAACGAGGGCCAGATGGTGATGGACATGTTCGCCGGCCGACTGCATGCCAAGGTGGTGCATGTGCAGGCGCAGGCGCAGTTTCTGGGCCACCTGCAGGGCGTGACCGACCCCGAGCAGAAGCGCAAGATCATCGGCCGCGAGTTCGTCGAGGTGTTCCAGGCCGAGGCGGCCAAGCTGAAAGCCGCCGGCACGGGCGCGAAGGGCGCCAAGTGGCTGGCCCAGGGCACCATCTACCCCGACGTGGTGGAGAGCGGCGGCACGGCCAGCAAGAAGGCCACGATCAAGAGCCACCACAACGTGGGCGGCCTGCCCGCCACGCTGGGCCTGAAGCTGCTGGAGCCGCTGCGCGAGCTGTTCAAGGACGAGGTGCGTGCGTTGGGCGTGGCCCTGGGCCTGCCGCACGACATGGTCTACCGGCACCCGTTCCCCGGCCCTGGGCTGGGCGTGCGCATCCTGGGCGAGGTGAAGCCCGAGTTCGCCGCGCTGCTGCAGCGTGCCGATGCGATCTTCATCGACGAGTTGCGCGCGGCCATCGACCCCGCCACCGGCAAGAGCTGGTACGACCTGACCAGCCAGGCCTTCGTGGTGTTCGTCCCCGTCAAGAGTGTGGGCGTGATGGGCGACGGCCGCACCTACGAGCACGTGGTGGCCCTGCGCGCGGTGCAGACCAGCGACTTCATGACGGCGGATTGGGCCGAGCTGCCCTACAGCCTGCTGAAGAAGGTGAGCAGCCGCATCATCAACGAGGTGCGCGGCATCAACCGGGTCACTTACGACGTGAGCAGCAAGCCGCCGGCCACTATTGAGTGGGAGTGAGCCGGACTCGCTCCACGGTGGCTCCGGCCATCCCAGAACAATCCGATTTCGCAGTAGGGACAAGGACTTGGCGTCCAAGCTCGTCCCGCGCGAGCCAGCGCCGTCCCGGGCGTCCTGACGGTTGATTTGACGGTATCCCGGTCCTGCGAATGGCGGTGGATCGGGTTTGCGGCGGAGGCAGTGGCCTCTGCGTCGTCATCTCACCCAGCGGCAGCAGGTCTTTCCGCGACGACCACCGGCTGGGTGGCCGGCGCGAGACGCTGACCATCGGTCGCCACGCGCCGGTGGTGCGTCATGCCCGGTGCTCCCACCTGGCCCACGGCATGGATGTGACGCTGGAGGAGTCGCGGCTGCGACTGGCGCGGGCGCGTGTCGATGTCAGCTCAGGGCGGTCACTGGCACGGGCCAAGGCCGAGCAGCGCAGCGAGATCGCCGACGCGATGAGCTTCGGGCGGTGGGCGACGCGGTACTTCGAGTTCAAGTCCGACGCAAAGAGCGGCGCGGAGCAGTTGGCCGATCGCACGCTGTCGTCGGCCAGGTCGCACCATTCCCTAGTTTTGGCACTTGCGGTGCATGTCGCCCGTAGGCACCATGGCTGTCGCGCTCCTCACGCCATAACCCTTTTTCTACGTGACTCCGACCGCCCCTGCCTACCCACCCCAAGAGGCGCCATGGCGCTGCCGGGTCGGTGTGAGCGTCAGCGGCGACCAAGTCCTCGACCGGCAGTTGCGCGAGGCATTGCTTGCCGCCAAAGCGCAGGCAGGTCCATGCGGCACCGGGCTGTCGATCCTGCTGCTTGAAGGTGATTCTTGGGACGATGCACCCGATGTCGTGCTCGAGGTCTTCGAGGCCGACACGTTCAAAGCTGCCCTGCCAGCGGCGACAGCGCGCCTGCAGTCGCATGCGCGCTGGCGCACGCTTGCGGTGAGCAGCGGGCTGGACGCGGCCCAGCTGGCCGCACTGCAGCAGGCCGGTATCGACGACTTTGTGCGGACACCGCTGTCGGGCGGGGAACTGCTGGCGCGCATCGTCCGGCTGGCGCCGCCACGCGCGGAGCAGCAGGCCAAGGGCGCAGCGCAACCGGCAGCGCTGCGCGATCTGCTGGGCCACAGCCCCGAGTTCCAGCGCCTGCTGCAACGTCTCCAGCAGGTTGCACGCTTCGATGTCGGCGCGCTGCTGCTGGGCGAAACCGGCACCGGCAAGGAGGCCTTGGCGCAGGCGATCCATTACCTTTCGCCGCGCGCCCAGGGCCCCTGGGTTGCCGTCAACTGCGCCGCGATTCCGACCGAACTGCTCGAGGCCGAGCTGTTCGGCCACGTGAAGGGTGCGTACACCCATGCATCGCAGTCGCGACGCGGCCTCATCGACGAGGCCCAGCACGGCACGCTGTTCCTCGACGAGATCGACTCGCTGCCCTACGGTGCGCAGGCCAAGCTGCTGCGGTTCCTCCAGGACAAGCAGTACCGGCCGGTCGGCAGCAACCAGTTGGTCACCGCTGACGTGCGCGTTGTCACGGCAAGCAACCGCGAACTCGACGCCATGGTGGCGCAGGGCAGCTTCCGCCAGGACCTGCTGTTCCGTCTGAACGTGCTGCAGCTTCGGTTGCCCCCGCTGCGCGAACGCATGGAGGACGTGCCGCTTCTGGCGCGCCACTTCCTGTGCGCGGCGGCGCGCACCTGGTGCTTGCCCGCGCGCACCCTGTCACCTGCAGCCGTCCAGGCGCTGCAGGGACACACCTGGCCGGGCAACGTGCGCGAGCTGAAGAACGTGATCGAACGCGCTGTGCTGATGTCCGGCAAAGAACGCGTCGAAGTTGCTGACCTCGACCTGCTGCCCGCGCGTGGCGGTGAAGCCGGTGTCGACGAGTCGTTCTGCCAGGCCAAGGCCCGTGTCGTGGCAAGCTTCGAGCGCAACTACATCCACCAACTGCTGGCGACCTACGCCGGCAACGTCACCCAGGCGGCGCGTGCGGCCAAGAAAAACCGGCGCGCCTTCTTCGAGCTGATGCGCAAGCACCACATCGAGCCGCAGCCCTACCGGGGTACGGTGGCCGCCGCCGGCTCTGCCTGAACGCCGCGCGCCCGCGCGGCGCGCCCGGCCCCATCCAAGCCCGACTGACTTCACCGCGCGCTGCAAGCACCGTCGCTGCCTGCGGCGATGCGACCCGCCAGAGGCCTGCACGCCGCATGGAGGACAAAACCACGTACCGGGGAGGACAGTTCTGTCCACCCCCGTCTGCAGCGGGCCACCACGGCGGCGCGGCCCGCGCGATGCCGGGCGAATCCGTCCGTCCCCTGTTTGAAGCCACCGAAAAAAGCCCGGTGAATCAGGCACTTGCGATCACCAGCGGGCGGCACGTCCCTTGCACTGAGATACCGATCCCTGTGTTTCGGGGGACGCCATGCCCAATGACTCCGGTGAAGCCGACGACCCTGATGTGACGACCGTGGTGTACCAGCTCAACATCTACCTGCGCGGCCATCCCAACTCGGCCGACACCGCCGAAGGCATCGCCCGTTGGTGGTTCGACACGCCGCTGCGGCCGACGACCGAACAGGTCAGCGCTGCGTTGCGCTGGATGCAGGCCCTGGGCGTCGTCGAGGCCCTGCATGCCGCCGATGGCAAGGTGCGTTACCGCCTGCGGCGCAGCGCGGGCGATGGCGACCCGCGTGACGCCGCATCCTTCCCGTCCGACGGGCCACCGCTGAACGGCGCGCACTGATGTCGGTCGCCGCCATCACCGGGTTCACCAGCGGGCTGGCGCAGCTGCTCAAGCAGCGCCACGAGCTGAACCCGGCGCAAGCCGGTTTCAGCGCCAGCTTCGACGCCGTGGGCATCTCGGACTTCAAGAAGCTCGACGGCGCGCAGACCCGCGTGTCGCTGATGCTGGTGCGCCTGTCGCACAACGAACACCTGCGCAACCGCCCGGTCGCAACGATGCCTGCGGGCCGCCAACCACCGCTGGCGGTCGACCTGCACCTGCTGTTCACGGTGTGGGCCGACAAGGCCGACAAGGAGCAGTTGCTGATCGCCTGGCTGCTGCGCGAGTTGCACGGCCTGCCCGTGTTGGGCGGCGCCGCGCTCGGCGCGCCCTTCGGCATCCACGACGCCGTGCAACTGATCCCCGAAGAGCTGTCGCTCGATGACCTCAGCAAGCTGTGGCAGGTGCTGGTGCCGCCGTTGCGGCCGTCGCTGGGCTATGTGGCACGCCATGTGGCGCTCGATCTCGATCGGCGGCCCGATGCCGCGCCGGTGGTCGCCACCCGGATGCACTTGGTCGACCCACCGCCCGTGCCGGAGCTGCCACGATGATCGTCGAGGACGTCGACCGCCGCGCGATTGCCGCCCTGCGCTTCGTGCACGGCGTGACCGGCGCGACCATCGTGCGCCCGTTGCAGATCGCGTCGCCGGGGCTGACCCTGGTGCGCAACCTGTCGGGCCTGCGGGTCGTGCGCGAGGCGCATGGCCTGGCTGGCTACACCACCGCCTTCGACGCGCCGCCGAAGCTGAACGCACGCACACCGTTCGTGCTCGAGATCCGGGACCCGCTGGGCCAGTTCCTGCCGCGGCGCTTCGTGCTTGCACTGCCCAGACCGACACCTGGCATCGACGAGCCCCCGCCCATCGCCGACGGCGACCACGCGCAGGACCCGGTCGAGATCGCGCTGCTGCCGGCCGCCGCGGCGCCGATGCCGCCCGCCTGGGCGTTGCTGCGCCTGGCAGTGCAGATCCAGGGAAGCATGCCACCACGCGGCCTGGCCAATGTCTGGGTCGAGGCGCAGCCGCGCGTGCCGGGCAAGCCGCTTCGGCGCGCGCAGACCGATGCCGCCGGCGAGGCGTTGATCGCCGTGCCCGACATCGGTCCGATCGTCGGCGGCGCTCCGCTGTCGTCGACCTTCATGCTCGACCTCAACCTCGTGCTCGACCCCGACCTCGTGCGCGCCGCGCCCGCTGACGACGCGCAGCAACGCGCGTTGCCGTTGGCCGACGCGAGCACCGCCCCCGCCCGCCGAGCCGCCTCGCGCGTCGAGGCCGTGGCGGACATCGAGATGACCGCCGGCGCCACCCGCCGGCACGTCGTGACGCTGGCCTGGCCATGACGGCGCCGGCACGCCCTGCAACACGTGACGGGCCCCGCGCCCCAGGAGGACCACCGTGCCCGAATACCTCGCTCCAGGTGTCTATGTCGAAGAGACCAGCTTTCGCTCGAAGTCGATCGAAGGCGTCGGCACCAGCACCACGGCTTTCGTCGGTCCCACGCAGCGGGGCCCGCTGCTCGACCCCGCCAAGGGCGATCTGCCTGAGTTGCTGACGAGCTTTGCAGACTTCCAGCGCCAGTTCGGCGGCGCCGACGACCTGCGTCTGGGCGGCACGACGTTGGTCACCAACTACGTCGCGCACGCTGTCAAGGCCTACTTCGACAACGGCGGTTCGCGGCTGTATGTCGTGCGGGCGTTCAATGGCGACGCCGCGGCCGCGACAGCCAAGACGGCCGACGACAAGCCGGCCTTCACCGACGCCACCGCCAAGAAGGCAGCGTTCGTCGCGCGCCAGCCCGGCGCGGCGTTCGGCGCCATGCGGGTGGCGGTGGGCTATTCGACAGCACCGATGGGCGCCAGCGCGATCCAGTTCGCGCCCAAGGGCACGGTTGTCCGCACGAAGGAAGGCAATGCCTACTTCCTCTGGACCGCCAAGGGTGACGGCAGCTGGGCCAAGTCGGCGGCAGCCGACGGCGCAGTCGTCAATAACCCGACCGTGCCCGCCGGCGCCGAGCAGTTGCTGGCCTCGGTCTCGCTGCTGACCACCGATGCCTCCTCGGGTGAGGAACAGCTGCTCGCCCGCTGGGACGACCTCGGCCTGTCCGCGGGGCACCCGCGGTCGATCTTCGACGTGCTGGCCGCCACGCCGGCCAAGCGCGCCGATGCGCTGTCCAACCCGATCGCGCTGGCGCTGGAGGCCGACTTTGCGGCCGACACCTTCAAGACCGTGCAGGGCATGGCCGGCGGCGCTGACGACGCAGTCGCCAAACTGCTGGAGGGGCTGGATGCCGGCAAGCCGCCGGCGGCCAAGATCTTCGCGCTGACCGGCGGCAACGACGGCGGACTGCTCCTGTCCACCGATTACGACAAGGCGCTGAAGGTCGTGGCCGCGCTCGAGGACGTCTCGATCGCCGCCGCGCCCGGCAGCTGGAAGACCACCTCCAACGACACCAACGCCGAGAGCACGGCGCAGGCGCTGGTCACACATGCCGAGCAGGCGCGCATGTACCGCATTGCAGTGCTCGACGCGCCGTTCGGCAAGTCGCCGAGCGAGATGCGCACGGTGCGCGGCAAGTTCGACTCCACCCGCGCGGCGATGTACTACCCGGGTGTCGTCGTCGCCAACCCGCTGGCCGGCCCCAAGAGCGCCGCGCCGGCCGAACTGACGCTGCCGCCGTCGGGTTTCGTCTGCGGCATCTATGCCCGCAACGATGTGCAGCGTGGTGTCTTCAAGGCGCCGGCCAACGAGGTGGTGCGCGGCGCGCTGCGCTTCGAGCGCGACGTCAATTTCGGCGAGCAGCAGCTGCTCAACCCGATGGGTGTCAACTGCCTGCGCTACCTCTCAGGCCGAGGCTACCGCGTCTGGGGTGCACGCACGATCTCGAGCGACCCGGAGTGGAAGTACGTCAACGTGCGGCGCTACTTCAATTACCTCGGCGCCAGCATCGACCGCGGCACGCAGTGGGCGGTGTTCGAGCCCAACGGCGAGCTGCTCTGGGCCAACATCCGCGGGACGATCTCCGACTTCCTCTATGCCGAGTGGAAGACCGGCGCCCTGCTCGGCACCAAGCCCGAGGAGGCGTTCTTCGTGCGCTGCGACCGCACGACCATGACGCAGAACGACCTCGACAACGGCCGCCTGATCTGCCTGATCGGCGTGGCCGTGGTCAAGCCGGCCGAATTCGTGATCTTCCGCATCGGCCAGAAGACGGCCGACGCGGCGTCCTGACCCGCCCCTCGCCTGAAGGAGTCCACCCATGATCCAACGTGACACCCCCTACGGGGCCTTCAACTTCCAGGTCGACCTGGGCGACGGCGTCGCCGGCGGCTTCTCCGACGTCTCCGGCCTCGTGACCGAGATGACGGTGGCCGAGTACCGCAACGGCAACGACGCCGAGAACCATGTGCGCAAGGTGCCCGGCATGCACAAGGTCGGTGATGTCACGCTCAAGCGTGGTCTGGTCGGCTCCGACAACCTCTTCTCCTGGATCAAGGCCACGCGCACCGACGGCTTCAAGGCCAAGCGCACGGTCGTGATCCACATGCTCGACGAATCACGCAACGGCCCGGTGACAACCTGGCGTCTGCAAGGCGCGATGCCGCTGAAGTACACCGGTCCGACCCTGGCCGGCAAGGGTGGTGGCGATGTCGCGATGGAAGAGCTGGTGCTCTCCGTCGAAGGCTACCTGGTGGAATAGGGCACGGCACGTGACCCTGCTGCGCACCCGTCCCGGCCTGAGCTTCGAGCTCGCGCCGGCACCCGCCACCGATCCGCTGCGCACCGACGTGGCGGTCTTCGTCGGCCTGCTCGCGCGCCGCGCGGGAACGGGTGCGACCGACGCGCCTGCACCGTTGCCACCGCTGCTGGCGGCGTGGCTGCAAGGCCAGAGGATCGCCAGTGGCGCACGCGGGCCGCTGGAGGCCGGCGTGCACGCACGATGGCGCGGCGCCGCAGTGCGGCTGGACTCGATCGCGGCGCTGGCCGACACGCTGGCGCAGGCCTGCGCGCCGGCCGAAGCCGCCGCGCTGCAGGCCTGGTGTGCCGCGCTGCCAGCCAGTGTCCGCACGGCGCTGCAACAACTGCTTGCCGAGTGCCAGCGCACGAGCGTGGTGCCCGAGACCGTGATCGACGACCTGCGCACCCGCGACCTGACGCCACGCACGCGCGGCGACGCGGCCGAACTCGACCACTGGGCCCGGGTGCAACGCCTGCACAACCTGCCCGTGCGACTGGACAGCATCGAGGCCTTCGAAGACCTGTTCGAGCCGGTCTCACGCCCGGTGTTCGACCGCGCACCGCAGGAAGGCGACCCGACCGTCGCATCGCCCACCGCCACGGCCGTGCGCGCATTCTTCGGCGAAGGCGGGCAGCGTGCCTACGTCGTGCGCACCGGCGACCCCGCGCCGCTGCTCGCACCGGCACCGCTGCGCCGGGCGGCGGCCTTTCCGGCGGCACCGCGCTTCGACCGCTGTGCGCTGTTCCCTGGCAGCGACGGGGCGCCGGGTACCGCCTCGGTGGCGCTGGCGAGCGCCGACTGGCAAGGCCTCGAACATCTCTACGGCTTGTCAGAAGCCAGCTTCGCGCTGCTGCCCGACCTGATCGACGCCGCGGCGCCCGTGCCGCCGTCGGTGGCGCCGCCCGAGGTCGTGGCTGTGCCGGAGGTGTTCAAGGACTGTGTCGACGACATCGCCCCGCCCGCCGTCGGCGGCGGCCGCCGCTTGCCCGCGCCGCGGCTGGACCTCGACGCGCTGCGCCTGTGGCGGCACTGGGTCGACCAGGCCCTGACCTTGCTCGACAACGCCGGCCGGGCATTCCACCGGCGCGACGTGCAGCTGCTGGTCTCGCTGCCCCTGGTCACCCCGGGCGCCGCGTTGCCGGCGCCGGACGACTGGCTCGACTGGATGTCGGCGCGCGAGCACTGGCTTGACGCCGCCCACGGCACGCCGCTGCTCAACGAGCGCCTGCAACTGGCCTGGCCCTGGGTGCTGACGCGCGACAGCGCGGCCGACCCCGGCGGTGTCGAGCCGCCTGAGGGCACGCTGGCTGGGGTCCTCGCGCGCAGCGCGCTGCAGCGCGGCAGCTACCGCTCGGCGGCGCGCCAGCCACTGTGGCGGCTGCTCGACACCGAGCCACGCCCGGGTTGGACACGGGTGTTGGAACGTGCACTGGCCACGCCGCTGGGCCTGATCACGCTGGTCGACCGGGTCTGCCTGCTCGCCCCCGGGCCGTCGGGGCCGCGCCTGGTGAGCGACGTCACCTGCAGCGAAGCGCCCATCTTCCGCCAGGCCAGCGTGCGCCGGCTCGTCAACGTCGTGATCCAGGCGTCGCGCCGGCTCGGCGAGGCCCATGCCTTCGAGCCCAACGGCGACGCGCTCTGGGCGCGGTTGCGCAGCCAGATCGACGACTTGCTGCGCCGGCTGGCGTCCGATGGCGCGCTCACCCGCGACGGCGGCGCTTCGGTCGTGCGCTGCGGGCGCGACACGATGACCCAGGCCGACCTCGACGCCGGCCGCCTGATTGTCGAGATCGGGCTGCGGCCGGCGCAGCCCGTGCAGCGCATCGTGGTGGTGCTCAACCTGCGCGACGGGGCCGCCACGCGCGCCCTCGCCGTGGCGGCCTGAACGGAGCGCGCGGCGATGCCCGAACCCGACACCACGACACCCTGGATCGGCTTCCGGTTCCGCGTTGAATTCACGGCCGAGCCAGTCACGGCCGCCGGCGGCGGCGACGGCGGCAGCCCCGAAGCCCTGTGCGACGGCGCCTTCTCCGAGGTCAGCGGCCTGGAGGCCTCGATGGAGCCCCGGCAGATCCGGGAAGGCGGCTTGAACTACGGCGTGCACCAGCGTGCCGGCGCGGTGAGCTTTGCCACCGTGGTGCTCAAACGCGGCATGACGGCGTCGCGCGACCTCTGGCGCTGGTGGAGCCTGGTCGCCGGCGCGGGCGACGAGGCCAACGGCGCGATGGCACACCGGTTGTCGGTGCGCATCACGCAGCAGGCGGCCGATGCGACGCCGCTCTTGACCTGGAAGATCGCCCGCGCGATGCCGGTGAAGTTCAAGGCCGGCGACCTCAATGCAAAGACCGGCGAGGTCAGCATCGAGGAGCTCCACCTCGTGCACGAAGGCCTGACGCTCGAGACACCCTGAACGGCCACCCGGACCACACCACCATGCCCATCACCGTCGACCACAAGGCCAAGCTCTACAAGGTCGACCCGGCCTGCCCGAGCGACGAGCCGGGCAGCGACAGCCCGCAGGCGGTGCTGGTGCAGTTCAACCCGACATCGTTGTCGTACGCGGTGCAGAACACGCTCGAGAAGAAAGGCCGCGACGCCAACGCCAAGCAGCATGTCGCGCAGACCACGGCCAAGCTCGAATTCGACCTCACGTTCGACCAGACCCACGACGGCGCCGACGTGCGCCGCGAGACCGACCGGATCAAGCAGTTCCTCAACCCCGGCGACAAGCGCACCAACCCCGACCAGGCCCCGCCTCTGGTGGGCTTCAGTTGGGGCAGCTTCCGCTTCAAGGGCATCGTCGAGTCGTTCAGGGAGACGCTCGACTTCTTTTCGTCCGAAGGCGTGCCGCTGCGCTCGACCCTGAAGATCGCGCTGGCAGCGCAGGACCCGAAGGATGTCTTCGCCGACGTCGGCGAGGGGCAAGGCCAACTCGGCAGTGCCGATACCCGCCTGGCCGCCGTGCCGCAGCGGGGGGTCGCGGACCTGGCTTCGCGCGGTGGCAACCCGGGCGCGGCACGCGCGATCGGTGCGGCCAACGGCCTGGAAAGCCTGCGCAGCGGCGGCGGCATCGCGGCGCTGTCAGCAGGGGTCGAATTGAAGGTTGGCATCGGCTTTTCGGCGGGCGCGTCGGCCGGGCTGTCGATCGGTGGCGGCGCGGGCGTGGGGATCGGCCTGGGCGTGGGCGCAGGCGCCTCGGCCACGCTCGCCCCGTTCAGCGGCCTGGGTGCCCCCAAGGCCGCCAGCACCGGGCTGCGGCTCGACGCGGCGCGTGCACAAGGCGGCGCGCCGCCGGGCACGGGTCTGGCGGTCGGTGGCACGGTCGCACTCGGCGGCCGCAGCAGCCATGGTGGCGGCAGCGGGCTGAAGGCCGCGCTGAACCCGGATGCGCGCATCCGGTTCGATTGACCCCCCATCCAGAAAGGCACCCGTCCATGGCCGTCGTCATCGAAGACATCGAAGTCATCGAAGGTCCGCCCCACGCGCCGCAATCGCCGTCGGCACCGCAGGCGGCCAGCGGCCCCGAGATCGACGAGCACCAGCTGGCGAGCCAGCTGGCCCGCCTGCAATGGGCCGTGCAGCGCCTGCATGCAGACTGAAAGCGTGTGTCCGCCATGGGTGAAATGACGCTGTCCCCGCTGGCCTACTACAGCGCCCGTCCGACGCTGCGTGTGGACGGCCAGGACCACGACAGCGTCGCCACGCTGCTGCAGTCGATGGTCCTGCACGAGCAGGAGGGCGGGTTGTCGAGCGTGGAGCTTGCCTTCGTCGACTGGGGCCTGCGGCCCGACGGCAGCGTCGGCTCGGTCTTCGACGATGAACGCGTGCTCAAGCTCGGCGCCCAGGTCCAGGTCTATGCCGGCGAGGCGGCAGCGCCGACCGAACTCTTCAGGGGACGCATCGGCGCGCTCGAAACCGCCTTCGACAGCGAGGGCGCACCGCGGCTGATCGCGCACGCCGAAGATGCCGCGATGCGCGCGCGCCTGGCGCGCCGCAGCCAGCTGTACGAGAACCAGTCGCTGGCCGACATCGTGCGCACGGTCGCGCAACGCCTGTCGTTGACGCCACAGGTCAGCGGCCTGTCCGCGACCAGCGTGGTCGAGGTCCAGTGCAACGAGAGCGATCTGGCGTTCCTGCGCCGGCTGCTCGCGCGCCAGGGTGGCGACCTGCAGATCGTTGGCGACGCGCTGCATGTCTCGCCGCGCCAGGACGTCCAGCGTGGCACGGTCGAGCTGACCCGAGGCAGCCAGTTGCATCGCTTGCGTGTCGTGGCCGATCTGGCCGACCAGGTCACCGAGGTAGAGGTCACCGGCTTCGACGCCAGCGCCGGCAACGCCATCACCGGCACCTGCAGCGACACCGCGTTCGGCCCGGGCAGCGGCCGCAGCGGGCCGGTCCTGCTGCGCGACAGCTTCGGTGAGCGCCGCCAGCACAGCGCGCACCGGGTGGCCGGCACGCGGTCCGAAGCCGACGCCCTGGCCCGCGCCGAAATGGAGCGGCGCGCCCGCCGCTTCGTATTGGCCGAGGGCGCGTGTGAAGGCAACCCGGCCCTGCGCGTCGGCACGCACCTGCGCATCCTGAACGCTGGCCCGCGCTGGTCCAACACCTATTTCGTCACTGGCTGCACACACCGCTACGACATGCGCGCTGGCTACGAAACCCAGTTCCGCGCCGAGGGCGCCTACCTCGGAAGCCCATGATGAAGAACGACCTCGCCGCCTTGCCCGACTTCGCCGTTCCGCCCTGGGTGCTCGGCAGCGCGCACCTGGCGCGCGTGACCAGCGTGGCCGATCCCGACAGCCTGGCGCGCGTGCAGATCGCGATCCACGCCGTCGGCCCCGATGCGCCGCTGCTGTGGGCGCGCGTGGCCTGCCCGTTCGCAGGCGCTTCGCGCGGTGGTTTCTTCATTCCCGAGGTCGACGACGAGGTACTGGTGCTCTTCGTCGGCGGCGATGCGCGCATGCCCATCGTCGTCGGCGGGCTGTGGCACGGCGCAGCAACGCCGCCCGAGACGCTGAGCGGCGACCGCGTCGACCGCTGGACGATCACCGGCAAGGCCGGCACGCGCATCGCGATCGTCGAGGAGAGCGACGCGACCGCCAAGGTCGAGATCACGACACCGGGCGGCGCAACGATGGTGATCACCGACGAAAGCGGCGGTCGCACGCAGATCGACTGCGCCGGCAACACCGTCAAGATCGAGCCGGCCGGCATCACCGTCACCGCAGCGGGCAAGGTCAAGGTCCAGGCGGCGCAGGTCGAGGTGTCGGCCGGCATGGTCAAGGTCGATACCGCGTTGGCCAAGTTCTCCGGCGTCGTCAAGTGCGAGTTGCTGCAGACCAATTCGGTGGTCTCGACGTCGTACACGCCCGGCGCCGGCAACGTGTGGTGAGCCACCCATGAGCGCCACGATCGACCGCCCCACCACCCCGGGCCGCGCGTTGTCGGTGCGCGCGCCGCGCCGCATCGCCGAGGCGCCGCACGCGGTTGAGCTCAGCGGGCTGCGGCCCGCGGGTCAAGCCCGGCGCAGCCCGCCGACCCTGGTCGAGCGCCGCGACGCCGATCCGATCGAGAGCCTGATCGACGAACTCGGCCGCCCCGACCAGCTCGACGTCTTGCGCACCGCGCCGCTGAACCGGCGCAAGGGTGTCGTGCGGCTGTTCGCACCGGTGCAGCGGGTCGTCAACTGCGTCGTGCTGGAGGCCTTCTGCGCGCAGGCCGGCATGCCCAGGCTCGACCCACAGTCGATCGACAGCGCCGGTTTCGTGCTGCGCCGCGTGCTGGGTGCGCAGCGCCTGGCCTGGCTGCGCGAGGGAACGCGGGCCGTCGGCTGGGATGCCGTCGACGAAGAGCAGGACCCGGCGGCCGACCGCCGCCAGCTGCAGGCCACGCTCGGCCACCCGGCGCTCGATGCGTTGACGCCGGCGATGCAGCGGCTGCGCACGGCCGGCAGCGCCAGGCTGGCGCTGGCCACGCAGCCAGTCAGCGAAGCGACGCAGCCGCTGTTCGTCGCGCCACCCGAAGCCTGCGCGGCCACCGGGCGCACGCTGCTGTTCGGCACGCTGTCCTTCCCGACCGACGAACGCAGCGACGCCGATCCGCGCGCGCCGGTCTACGGCCGGTCACCCGACGAGCGGGCGGCGCTGACAGCGCACCTGTCGCCCTTCATCACCGCCCACGGCAACGCATTCGCGGTGCCGGTGCTCGGCGGCGAACGCGTCAGCAGCGTTCAGCTGACGAACGACCGTGACCCGCAGGGCCTGCGCACGCTGGTCGAGCAATTGCACCTGGAGTTCGATGCCTTTGACGGCACCGGCCCGCAGGCCGACGCCGTGCGCGGCGCCCTGGCCGCACTGACCGTCGAACGCGACGTGCGCATGGTCTCCGGCCTGCGCACCGACACCACGCCGGCCTGGCCGTTCCTCCAGGCCGCCAAGGCCCTGCTGTTCGACCGCAGCGACGGCGGCGGCGCACTCGACGTCCCTGAGCGCTTCGGTCCGCTGCCGGCTGGCGCCGCGTCGACCCTGTTCGATGCGCTGCTGGCGCAGCTGGCCGGCCGCTACACCCAGGTGCTCGCAGCCAGCAGCCGGTTCGAGGCCGACGGCCGCGACGTGCGCTACGTCCTGCGTGCCTTCGTGCGGCTGAAGCCGGCGCATGCCGGCTGCCCGGCGCGCATCCTGTGGTCGGACGACAGCGAGCCATTCACGCTGGCAGCGTGGCACGAGTCAGCCGGCGTGCCGGTGCCGGTGGTGCCCATGCCGGACCTCTTCGACCGCGACGTGTTGAAGGCGCTCAAGCCGAACGTTGCGTTCCAGGTGCCGGCCAAGCTCGCCGGCCTGCTGCGCGGCGACCCCGAGAAGCTCGCCAAGGGCGAGGGCGCGCCGCTGGACCTGAAGGTCGACTGGGTCTGCTCGTTCTCGATCCCGATCATCACGATCTGCGCCTTCATCGTCCTGAACATCTTCCTGCAGCTGCTGAACCTGATCTTCTGGTGGCTGCCGTTCCTGAAGGTCTGCATCCCGCTGCCACGCGTGAGGGAGCCGGAAGAATGAGCACCGCCGGATTCAGGGAGCCGATCGGCTGGCCGTTGCTGCCGCTGCCCGACGCCAGTGGCGCACTGGCCTGGCCCGACCTCGCGCGCAGCGTGCGCGAGCAGATCCAGGTGCTGCTGTCGACGCAGCCGGGCGAGCAGCTGATGCGGCCGACCTTTGGCGCCGGACTGGAGCGGCTGCTCGGCGAGCCCAACACGATCTCGACCCGCGCACGCATCCGTGACCTGGTCACCGACGCGCTCGCGCGCTGGGAGCCGCGCATCTCGGTCGACGCGGTGACGGTCGACCCCCTGGCTGGCGCGGCCGGGCGCGAGGTGGCGTCGGCGGTGCGGGTGGAGATCGCCTACCGGCTGGTTCGCACGCAGGCGAGCCACCGCCTGGGCCTGACGCTGGTGATGGAGGCTGGTCATGCCAATTGAGCTGCCTGCGCTGGACGACCGCAAGTTCGACGACCTGGTGGCCGAACTGCTGGCACGCGTGCCGGCGCACACGCCGGAATGGACGAATCCGCGCCCGGGCGACCCGGGCCGCACGCTGATCGAATTGTTCGCCTGGCTCGGCGACACGTTGCTGTACCGGGCCAACCTGATCCCGCAGCGGCAACGCCTGGCCTTCCTGCGCCTGCTCGACCTGCCCTTGTATCCGGCACGGCCAGCCACCGGCCTGGTTGCGCTGCAGGTCAAGGCCGACCGGGACTGCGTGGCGCTCGACATCCCGGCCGGCGCGCGCATCGACAAGCCGTTGCCGTTCACGACGCGCGAGGATTGCACCGCCTTGCCGGTGGTCGGCCGCGCCTTTGTCAAGCGCCGCCTGACACCGGCCGAGCAATCCGACTTCGACGCGCTGCTGCCCGAGTTGCAGGCGGCCTACCAGGTGCACGACGCCACGCCGGTGGGCTATGTGACGACCGAGGTGTTCGGCCGTGGCAGCGACCTGGCCACCGGCATCGACATCCCGGCCGTGGCCGTCGACGCTGCCCTCTGGATCGCGCTGCTGGCGCCGAGCGCAGGCCAGCACGGCGCCGCCCTCGATGCGCTGCGCCCCGACGCCCAGGGCGCCCGCACGCTCAATGTCGGCGTGGCGCTGGCCGGCGATCCGCCGCAGGAGCTGCCCGATCTCGGTGCCGGCCTGACCTCACCCGACGCGCTGCGCCTGCAGTGGGCGATGAGCACCGCACCGGGCAGCGCTGCAAGCCCGCTGCTGAAGCTCGAGGTGCGCGCCGACGGCACGGCGGGACTGACGCGCAGCGGCGTCGTGCGGCTGGCGCTGCCGCCGCACGAGACCCTGGGCGCGCCGGCCAACGACCCGCGGCTGAACCTCAGCGCCGGCGTTGGCGACGCGCCGCCGCGGCTGGAATCCGACGCCGATGCCGCGCGCCTGATCGCCTGGCTGCGCCTGGGCGTGGACGGCGCGGTGCCGCTGCACCGGCTGCGCCTGGCCTGGGCTGGGTTGCATGCGGTGACGGTTGAACAGCGCCAGGTGCTGCCGCCGCGCACGGTGGGCGTGTCCGACGGCGGCTCGGGCCAGGTCCTCGACCTCGGCGTCGCCGCGCTCGGCAGCGTCGACGCGCAGGCCCTGGTCGTGCAGGTGCACGATGCCGCAACCGGGCGCGTACAGCACTGGGCCGCGGTCGATGAACTCGGCAGCGCTGGCCCGCTCGACGACGTCGTCCAGATCGACCCGGAGGCCGGCACCGTGCGCTTCGGCGACGGCGTGCATGGCCGCGTGCCCGCGGCGGGCAGCCGCATCGTCGCCGGCGCGCCGCGTGACGGCGACCCGCAGAACGGCAGCCTGCGGGTGGGCGGCGGCACGCGTGGCAACCTGCCCGCCGGCAGCCTGGCCAAGCTCGACCTGCACCGCGACCGCCTGACCCGCCAGCTGGTCGCACCCAAGCCTGCGGTGGATGTCTGGCAGCCGTTGCCACTGGCCGGCGGCGCCGATGCGGAAACACTCGATGCCGGGCAGCGCCGCATCCCTGCCCATGTGCGGCACCGCGACCGTGCGATCACGGCCGACGACTACCGCGCCCTGGCGCGCGAGGCGCCCGCGGTCGACCTGGGCCGCGTCGAGGTGCTGCCGCGCTTCAAGCCGCATGAGCGCCTGTCGGGTGTGCCCGGCGTGGTCTCGGTGATGGTCTGGCCGCGCCAGGAGCGCCCCGACTTTGCCGCGCCGCTGCCGCGGGCCGACCGTTTGCTGATGGCGGCCGTGCACGCCCATCTCGATGCGCGCCGGCCGCTGGCCTGCGAGATGTACGTGATCGGCTGCGAATACCAGCCGTTCGGGCTGTCGGTCGCGGTCCAGATCGCCAGCGGCCATGCCCGCGAGCAGGTGTTGCTGGGCGTGCGGGTGGCCCTGCGCCGCCACCTCTGGCCCCTGCCACTCGGCGCCGAGGGCATCGACGGCCCGTGGCCTGCAGATGCCGCTGGCGACGGCGGCTATCCGCTGGGCCGCACGTTGACCGACCGCGAGCTCGAGGTCGTCGTCGCGCGGGTGCCCGGTGTGGCGGGCGTTTCGCCAGTGCGCCTGTTCGTGCCACACGCGCCGCCGGCCGTCGGCTGGGACGAGCTGCCCGGCGCGGGCAAGGCGGTCACGCGCTTCACGCTCGAACCCTGGCAGCTGCCAGAACTGCGCGCGCTGGCGGTCGCCGAAGGCACCGACGCCCCGGGGTCACCCGACGACGGGTCCGTGGCCGCGACGGGCGGGCCGACGATCCACCTGCCGGTCGTGCCGGACGTCTGCTGAGGCCACCCCATGGACAGCAACGGCCTGCGCAGTTTCGGTCTCCGCCTCGGGCACGGCCTGTATGTGCGCGATGTCGAGGGGCCGGCCGTCGACGGCCGGCTGCCGAGTCTGGAACCGGCGCCGCAGCACCGCGTGCCCGGCCTGCGGCTGGCCAGCGCGGCGCCGGTGCGGCCACTGGTCGAGGCACTGGCCGGGGTCGACGACGTCGTGGTCGCGCCGTCGATCGCGATCGACGCCGACGGCAATGCGCTGCGCTGGAACGGCAGCGCGCTGGTCTCGACCTCGGCGCTGGCCGACCGCCACGGCCTCGCGCCGCGGCCCTTTGCGCTGCCACCGGGTGCCAGCACGGCCGCTGACCTGGCGCTGGGCGACGACGGCGTGCTGTATCTGGCCGCGAGCGGCGCGCTGTGGATGGTCGACTTGCGCGGCCGCTTCGAAACCACCCGCATCGAGCCGCCCGCGGGCTTCGTGCCCCAGCGCCTGGCCGCCCGCCCGGGTGGCGGCGTCTGGGTGCTGGACCTGCTGCACGGTGCGATCGCACGTCACACCGGCCGGCCTGCATTCACCCGCGGCCTGGTCATCGGCGACGCAGCCGCGCAGCGCTTTGCCGCCGCCGAGGCGAGCAGCGACCCGTCGCGCTGGTGGTTGCCGCTGCGCGCGGCCGTGCCTGCGACGCCAGCCGCGGTGGTGCCAGACGATGAGCGGCCGGTGGCGATCGCCGTCAACGCCCGTGGCGATGTGGCGCTGTTATCGCTGTTGCGTGCTGCCGGCGGCGGCGTCGTGCGGCTGCTGTTCGACGAAACCCTGCTGGCGCCGCCGCTGCGCCTGCAGGGCCCGCGCTTCCCGGTCACGCTGGGCTGGCTCGGCGACGATGAACTCGCCACGGCCGCCGACGCACGGCTGCGCGGCGACGACGGCCGTCTGCGCGAGGCCGGTGCCTGGGCCTATGCGCTGGCGCCCGCGCTGCGCCGCGAACTCGGCGCACGCGCCAGTGGTACATCACCCGAGACCACCGTGTTCGACACGCTGGTGGCCGACGGCGACTACCGGCCGCTCACCGGCTGGACCGGCGGACCGTTCTGCAATGCGCCGCCGGGGCAGGCGCTGCACTACCCCCGAGACGGCCGCATGGGTCCGCTGCCGGCGCGCCTGGCGCGCATCGCGCGGGTGCAGCGCCTGCGCTACGGCTGGGCCGCCAACGTGGCACCGAAGGCGCTGGCCTCCGGCCCCGACCGCATCGACGGCCAGGCCGCGCCGAGCCTGGCTGTGGGCCGCATCGACAGCCAGGATCCGGCCACGACCTGGCACCGCCTGCACATCGAAGCTGTGCTGCCGGCCGGCAGTGCAATCGTCGTCTGGCTGGCCGCGAGCGCGGCCGACGCACCCGCCTTCGCGCCAGGGCAGATTGCCGCACAACCCGGCTGGCACCCGCATGCCTTCGGCGACATCGCCGCGCTGCCGGCTGACCTGGCGCTGCCAAGCGCCACGCCGCGGGGCGTGTGGCAGGCCGATGCCACCGAACTGCCGCTCGGCCGCGGCCTGCTGGGCTGCCCGCCGCAACGCGACCGCTGCGGCTGTTTCGGCGTGCTGGTGCAGCGCGCGGGCCTGGCGGTGCGCAGCCTGGTCGGTGCGCGGCTGTGGGTGGTCGTCGAATGCTTCGGCGACGGCCGCAGCACGCCCGAACTGGTGGCGCTGCGCGTCAGCGCCGGGCGTGTGTCCTACCGCGACCGTTACCTGCCGGCGCTGTACCACGAGCGCGCCTGGGGCGCCGATGCCGACCGCGCTGGCGCGGCCACCGGGCCCGACTTCCTCGACCGCCTGCTGCATCTGTTCGAAGGCCTGTTCACCCGCATCGAAGACCGCGTCGCTGCCGCCGCGCTGATGACCGACGCACACGCCTGCCCGCGCGAAGCGCTGCCCTGGCTCGCGGCCTGGATCGGGCTGGCCTTCGACACGCCGCTGCCTGAGCCGCAGATGCGCCGGTTGATCGCGCAGGCCGGGCCGCTGGCGCGTGCGCATGGCACGCTGCACGGCCTGCAGCGCATGCTGGACCTGCTGACCGACGGCGCGATCACCGGCGGGCGCATCGTCGTCGTCGAGGACTACCGGCTGCGCCGCACGCTGGCCACCATCCTCGGCGCCGACCTCGTCGACCACGATGACCCGCTGACAGCCGGGCTGTCGCGTGGCGGACGTTCGGTCGTCGGCGAGACGCTGTTCCTGGCCGACGAGGCGGTGCTCGCCGCCGGCGGGCTCCAGACCTTCCTCGCACTGTTCCGCCGCCTCGATGGCCGGCTCGGCAGCGACGCCGGTGTCGATGCCGAACGGGTCGATGCGCGGCGTGCGTTGTTCGACGACCTGGCCCACCGCGTGACGGTGCTGGTGCACGAGACCGTGGATGCCGACGAATTCGGCCGCATCGAGCGCCTGGTCACGCGCTTTGCGCCGGCCCATGTGCTGGCGCGCACGGTGCGCGCGCCCTGGCCCTTCATCGCCGGCGTGGCGTCGCTGGTCGGTGCCGACAGTTTCCTGCGCGCGCCAGTGCCGATGCGCCCGGTGCGGCTGCACCCCGCGGCCGAAGGCTCGACGCTCGGCGGCCCCGACACGCTGCACGGCGAGGCCTCGCTCGACGCGCATGCCGGCGTGCTCGACGGTGTTCTGCCGCCAGCCGCTGCAACGCGCCCGCTGGCCGCGATCCGGCTGCGTGTCGGTCAGCCCGACGACCACCCGCCGCACCAGCCGCTGGTGCTGGACGGCGACCGCTCTACCGCCGCCCCGGGCTGCCATGTGCAGGCCTGGGCCTGGCGCCTGATTCCTCCCCGGTGACGCCGCCGACGGCCACCACCTTCGCCCAACCACCCCCAAGGAGCCCAGCATGGCGCAATTCAATCCGGCCACCGACGAGAAAGTCCGTTCCGCCGATTCGCTGCTCGAAGTGCTGGCGTCACGCCAGACGCCACTCAAGCCCGGCAAGAACGTGTTCCAGCTGGTCGTCGAGGACGACACCGGCAACACCTCCGAACCGGCGTCGATCACGATCATCGTGCGGGACAACCAGCGCCCGACAGCCGTGATCGACTTCGTCGACGCCAATGGCCGGCCCAACCCGGAACCGACGATCGAGATCGCCTTCGGCGAGAAGTTTGCGCTGTCGGCCAAACGCTCGAGCGACGTTGACGGCGACGTGACCACCTTCAACTGGCAGCTGCTGCGCCTGTGATCCGCCATGGCCACGCTGCAACTCGGTGTGCCGCTGAAGACCCGCGAGGCGGTCGTGGACGGCCCGGTCAACCTGCCGGTCGGCCGCTACCGCGTCGTGCTGGTCGTGGCCGGCCGCACCGCCAGGAGCGACCCGGCGGAAGTGATCGTCAACGTGGTGCGTCGGCGCATCGTGCGCCCGCCGACCCGATGACGGCGCCGCCCTGAGCCCTGACCCCGCCCCCGACTCCAGAGGACCGACCACCATGGGTGCATCCGATCTTTCCCTGCCCACCACGCCCAGGGTCGACCCGCTGGTGGCCGACGCGCTGAGCACGCTCGGCACGCCGGAGCGGCCGAACTACGCGGTCGGCGTACTGCTCGACGCCGACGACTTTTTCGCCGAGCAGCTCTACCACCGCGCCCGCATGGCCCGCGCGCTGGCAGCGTTGCACGGCCACGGCACGATCGCCGGGCTGCGCGTGGCGGGCGTCTTCAAGCCCGACCCGGCGCAGCCAGCGCTGCCGCCGCGGCTGGAGATCGAGGTGGCGCCCGGCGCCGCACTGGACCGCCTGGGCCGCGTGATCGAGGTGCGTCGCCGCCAATGCCTGGACCTCGGCCGCTGGTGGGACGCACAGGCGGCGCTGCCGACGGACGCCGCCGCGCGGGCGCGACTGGTCAGCGCCGTGCGCGGCCGCGCCGCCGGCGACCTGCGTGTGCACCTGGACGTGTGGCTGCGCTTCGTTGTCTGCCCGCACGGCCAGACACCGGCATTCGCATCCGGGCCGTTCAATGCAACCGACTTCAATCTGCCGCACCGGTTGGCCGACGGCTTCGACCTGACGTTTTCCCTGTCGCGGCTGGCTGGCGAGGCGCCGGTGCCGCCACATCCGCGCTCCGTGGAACTGGAGCGCCAGCTGGCGCAGCTCAACGCCGTCACCGACCCGGCCGAGCGCGAGGCGGCGCGCCGCGCCTGGGGTGTGGCGTGTGTGCTCGACGCCTGGCCGCAGGCGGCCGACGACTTGAAGCTCGGCCTGCCGCGGCTGGCCGAGCACGACGAGGGCACGGCCGAGATCGCGGCCGAAGACCGGTTGCGGATCTTGCTGGCACGTCTGCATGTGCCGGTGACCCAGACCAGTGCGACGGCGTTGCCGCTGATCGACCGGGTGCGCTGGCAATCGCTGGCGGCAGCGCTGGCGGCGGCACAGGCGGCCGAACGCGCGACCGTGGACGACGCCGCAGTGCGCGATGCCATGCGTGCCCTGCGCGCGGCTGAAGCCCTGCAACCGGTCGACAACGGGGTGCGGCCGGTCGTCTTCAACCCGTACTTCTGGCGCGGCCGCCTGGCCGCCGACCTGACCTGACCTGATGCGATCGACAAGGAGCATGGCGATGAGCCTGAACCTGAACTTCCTGCCCACCGAGATCACGATCGGCGGCCTGCTGTCGAGCGACGCGTCGCTGCAGCGGCAGGTCGATGCCGGCGCGGTCGTCGTCGACAGCAGCCGGCGCCGGCCGTACTACTTCGACGGCCGGCTGCTGACCGCCGCCGACCTCACCGCCGACCAGGACTACCACCGCGCGCGCCAGGCCGACCTGGCACGCGCCATCGGCGGTGGCATCGTGCGCGGTCTCACCGTGCGGCTCGGGCGCGAGGCCGGCAGCAATGCGCCCACGCTGGTCATTGACGCCGGGCTCGGCCTGACGCCAGGCGGCGACATCGTGCAGGTCCCGGGCCCGCTGGAGCTGCCGGTCTCACGCCTGAACCAGACCACCGAACTCGATCTGCAGATGGGCATCCAGCGGGTGCAGGGCGCGGGGCGCCTGACCGGGCTGTATGTGCTGGCGCTGCGGCCGATCGCGTTCCATGCCAACCCGGTGGCCAGCTACCCGACCACGCTCGACGGTGCACGCAGCGTGCGCGCGGGCGACCTGATCGAAGGCACGGTGGTCACGCTGGTCCCGTTGCCCGACCGCAGCGGCAGCGAGAACGCCGATGCCAAGCGGGCCCGCGTGGCGCGCGAGGTCTTCGTTGACCGCCAGCGCCCCGGTGTGCCGGAAGACGCCCTGCCGCTGGCCATGCTGGCACTCGACGGCGGCGCCTTGAAGTGGCTCGACATGCACATGGTGCGGCGCGAGGTCGGCGCCGAGTCCACGCTGGCCGCCGGCCTGGCGCCGCGCCCGCGTGCACTGCTCGAGGCCTGGTTTGAGCAGCATCTGGATGCCGTCGACGACATCGACGACGACACCCAGCGCGCCGGTTTCACGGCAGCCAGCCGCTTCGAGGCACTGCCGCCGGTGGGGCCGCTGCCGGCATCGACCGTGCGATTCGGCGACGTGCTCGGCACCGCGGCCTTCCTGCAGTCGTACTTTCCGCCGCAAGTCGATTGTGAGTTTGCGTTCATCCCGAGTGACGAGCTGGCGGCGCTGGTGCAAGAGTCGCTGGCGCTGCCGCCGATCGACCTGCGCGCCGGCGACGACGCGCTCGACCGGCTGTCGGTGCTGATCCTCGCGCCGGTCACGCGCCAGCAGCTCGAGGCCTTCAAGCGCGAGTTGGGCAGCGTCAGCCGCCCGCTGCTCGCTGCCGCCGGCGGGCTGGTGGCCAAGCGTTCGCCGCTCGAGGCAATGCTGCGGCTGTCGCAGCCGGGCCTGCAGATCCTGCCCCGGCCCGTGCCCGAGACCGACCGCGCCATCGCTGCCTGGCAGCGTGCGATCGAGCAGACGCGCCAGCAGGCCGCGCTGGCCAGCGGCAACCGGCCGATGTTCTGGTATCTGCGCCGGCGCCAGCTGCCCTACACCAGCGAAATCAGCGGCGTCACGCTGCGCCTGGCCGGCGCGGCGCGCGAGTTGGATGCCGAGGTCGACCGCCGGCTTGTCGCTGACGCGACCACGGCACGCTTCGCCAGGATCGGCGCCGCCTTGCCCACGCTGGGCTTGGCCGAAGCCAAGAACCTGATCGGTGCGCCGCGCCTGGCGGTGTCGGCAGCGTTCAACGGCACCCGGTTCGCCACGTCCGACCTGCTGCGCCTGAGCGCGCTGCGCACGCTGGAGGTCCAGCAGGCGTCGGCCGACGTGCCGTTCGACCACGCATCGGTGCTCGAGGTCGCGCGCAGCTTCGGCGACCCGCGCCTGGGCGAGGGCATCGACGCGATGGCCGATGCGGCCGACGACGCGACCCGCGCGGTGCTGCGTGGCGACACGGTCAGCAAGGCGATCGCCGAGGCCGCGGTTGCACCGCAGCTCGACCGCGCGGCGCGGGCGCTTGGCAGCGCCAAGCTGGCCGAGTTCGCGCGCAGCGTCGTCAGCGCGGCGAGCAGCGGCGACCCGCACACCGCGTTGAAAACGCTGGTCGGCGACGGGGCGCTGCCGTGAGCCCGCCCGACCGCCCGCAGGGCAAACCCAGCTGTGCGCAGCACCGAGGTGCCCCGGTGAGCCCGACGCCTGGGGGCCAGCCCCACCGGAGCGAACGATGAACACTGTGCGGCGATCCTTCCAGGCCCTGATCGGCGAACGCGCGCTGACGGCGCTGCCGCCGCTGCAGCCCTATGCCGACGATCCCGGCGACGGCAGCCTGCGGCGCCGACTGGCGTTGTTTCCGGGCCGCACGCTGACCCATGGTGCGCTGCTGCAGGAGCAGCGCAGCCGCATCGGCGACGCGATGCGGCTCGCGCAATCGGTGGCGCCGGGGGTGATCGACGGCCTGGAGGTGGCGATCGAGCCGCTGCGCAGTGCCGCCGGCCGCGCTGGCGCGGCCCTGGCCATCGGCACCGGCCACGCGATCGCGCCCGACGGCCAGGACCTGCACCTGACCTACCCGTTGCGCGTGGACGCCGACCGCATCGTGGTCTGGACCGGCGACCCGCGCGCACCGACGCTCGGCCAGCGGCGTGCCGACGCGGCGCTGCGCACCGGGCTGACCCATGCCATGGTGCTGGTCGCGCGCCCGCTGACGATGGTGATCGACCGCCTGGGCGGCGGCAACGACCCCTGTGTCAACGCCACCGAGCCCGAGTTGAACCCCGCGCTGGCGTGGGAAGACGGTTTCCAGCTCGCCTGGGTGCCTTGGCCGGCCGACCGCCCGCTGCCGCCTTGGCAGGGCACCGACGGCCAACTCGATGCCCGGCTGCGCAACCGGGTGGCGTACGCGATCTTCAACGCCGAACGCGAGCGCCTGTCGGCCGCGGGGCTGCGGTCGATGCGCCGCTTCGTCGCCGGCGCCGACGTCGAGCCGCTGGCCGCGTCGCGCCTGTGGCCCTGGGACGCACTGGGCGTGCCGCTCGCGCTGGTCGGCTTCGACGGCGCCTTTGTGCCTGCGTTCGCCGACCGGGCCGCGGTCGTGCGCCAGGGCGGTGGGCGGCGCAACCGCACGGCGATGGTGCCGATGGCCGGTGACGACGTGCTGTGGAGCGCCCGCATGGCGCAGTGGATCGAGCACCTGGCCGAACTGCCGGCCGACGCGATCACGCCCGAGCGCCTGGCCGCGGCGTTCGACTGGCTGCCACCGGCCGGCGTGGTGCCGCTGGGGTTGGCCGACTTCGCGCTGGCACGCCAGCGCCTGTTCCCGCCGGGCTTCGATGTGCAGGCCCAGCCGGTGCCGGTCGAGATGATCGATGCGCTGATCGCAGAGAGCGCGCCGCTGCTGCCGTACAACCTGTCGCTGCGCGACCAGGTGCAACTGCTGGTGCCCGTGCCGGCGGCCGACTACGAGCCCGGCCTGCTCGACCTGCGACCGGCGCTGCATCCGATCTTTGACCTCGAGATCGCACGTCTGCGCGGCGAGCGCGCGCGGCTGCTGCAGCGGCGCGACGGTCTGCGCCGGCGCTGGGACCTGCTGCTGCGCTGCATCACCGGCCGCTGGCCCGCCTACCCGGCCGACGATGCCGACGGTCTGCCCGACGAGCAGGGTGCGGCCGACGCGATGGGCCTGCTGCGGGTGCACCGGACCGAGGTCGCGGCGCGCGGCACGCAGGTGCATGGTGTCGAACTGGCGCATGTGGCGCTGGATGTGGCCCCGGGCGACGACCTGGTGGTCTTCGTGCGGGTCGATGCGCCCGTTGCCGGCCTGGCGCTGCGGGTCTTCGCGGGCCCCCGCGCTGCGGCCGCAACACCGTTGCTCGTCTGGGGCCAGGGCCCGGCGGATGCCACCGGCGCGTCTTCCGGAACGTCAGCCGGCGACCTGCCGGCGACGGTCGGCGCCTGGCTGCGGCTGACGGTGCCGGTGGCACGCGCCGGCCTGGCCGGCACCCGTGTCGACGGCGTTGAGTTCCATGCGGTCGGCGGCGCGGCTGCGGGCCGTGTCGTCTGGGCTTGCTTTGGCAAGACCGGCGGCGGCTTCGAAACCGTGTGGCTCGGCGACGCGCTGCCGCCCGGGGCGCAGGCCTTCGGCACATGGATCTGGGACGACCAGGGCGCGCCCTTCACCGCAGCCGAAGACACAGCCGCCGGCCTGCCGCTGGAGCCGGCGGGTGCCGCGGTGGGCGAGCAGCCAGCGCCGCCGCGCCGCGTGGTCAGCGAGGTGACACGCCTGATCGGCAGCTGGACGGCCTTCAAGGACGGCGTGCTGCTGCCCGAGATCGGCGAGATGAGCGATGCCGAGCATGCGAAGCGGCTCGCCGCGGGCCAGGAGGCACGGCGTGCGGTCGACGAAGGCCTGGACGCGATCCTGGTGCGGCTGGACGGCCGGGTGCGCAGCGCGCGCGACCATGTCGACCTGGGCTTCCTGCGTGCGCGCACCGACATCTTCCGCGTCCGCCAGGGGGTGCTGGGCACAGACAACGCGCGCCGCTTCCTGACCTCGACCACCGCGGCCGAACTGGTGCAGCGCGACGAGAACCCGGTGGTCAGCGAACGCGCGTTTGCCGACTACTTCAAGCGCCTGGGCGACAACATCGAGCCGCCGCAGTACAGCAAGGCGCCGGTGCAAGCACCAGCCCAGGCGCAGGCGCCAGCCAAAGCCGCCGCGCGCACGGCGGCCGCGCGCAAGCGGGCGGCGAAGGCCTCGACCTCGGTGCCTGCCACTGACGCCACGCCCGCGCCCGGGCCAGAGCCGGGCTTTGCTGCGGCCCGCACCGCGGCCATCAACGTCGCCACCTCGGCACCGTCGGCGCCACTCGCGCGCGGCGTCCTGCTCGGCGGCACCCCCGTGGTGACAGCGGGCACGGTCAAGACCGGCACCACCACGATCCGGGACACCGGGACCACGCGGATCGTCGACACGGTTGTCACCACCCCCACCCGGGACACCAGCGTCTTCACGCTGGATCTCGGGCAGGACAACCTGCTGCTGCGCAAGGACACCGGCATCGTCAACGCGATCGTCGACGAGCGAAAAAGCATGGCGTTCGACCTGGGCGGCAAGGCCGCGATCGTGCCTGGCGGCCTGATCGGTGCCGAGGCCAAGGCACCGCCGCTGGCGAGCGCATCGACGCCGCTGGTCGACGCCGTGGTGGGCGCGAGCCTGCTCGGCGCCACGCAGAACGACATCACGCTGGCCGACCGTTTCGGCGGCGCGACCGCCATCCTCACCAGCAACGCGGCGGCCAAGGGCAAGACCGACTTCGTCAATGCCGGGACCGCGGGGCTGAAGGCCCTGGGCCTGGTGATCGACGACCTGCCGGTCTTCGGTTTCAGCAAGACCGTGGGGGGGGCGGTCAAGACCGACCTGCAGGTCAGCGATCTGGCCGGCTCGCAGGACCTCGATGCCGCCGAGCCGGCCGGCACCGACTTGCATGAGGCCGTCTACTTCAAGCGCACGATCGACTCGATCGACAACCTGGTGCGCTTCCTGCGCGGTGTCGAACTGCGCGCCGAAGACTACCGCCGGCTGCAGAGCGATGTGTCGGCTGCGCGCGAGCGCATGCAGGCGGCGGCCAACGTGCTGTTCAACCAGATCGCCCAGATCGCCACGCAACTCGGCGAGGTGCGCCACGACCTGTCGGTGGCACTGTCGCTGCGCGCCGAAGAGGCCGCGCGGCTGGCCGCGCTCGTCGAGCGACGCCGCACGGTGTTGCGCGAGCGCGTGCCGTACCTGGTCTTCCGCCGTCCGCGCCTGACGCAGGCCTTGGCCAACGTGCCGCTGCTGGCGATGCAGCCCGCGGTGGTGGACGACCCGGTGCCGCGCTGCCGCAGCGAGCAGCACAGCCTGCCGGCCGAACTGCAGGCAATGGTCGACACGCTGCGCGACGTGCCGGCGCGCTGGCTGCGCCCGCTGGTGCGCGACTTCGGCCGCTTCGACCAACTCGACGACCTGACGCGCTTGCTCGGTCACGCGCGCGAGCGGCTGGCTGCACCGCTGCCGTTCCAACTCGGCGTCACTGGCGACGCCACCAGCACGGCCGGTGCGCTGCTGGGCGAGCGCCTGGCCCAGCACGCGCGGCAGTTGACCCAGGTGCATGCCGAGTCGCGTGCGCTGCTGCCGCAGATCGACGCCACGAACTGGAAGCAGGCGCTGGTGCAGGTGCAGCAGGTGGTGTCGATCCGCGACATCGTCGCAGTCGCGCCGTCGTCGCACCCGGTCACGCTGCAGGCAGCCGGTTTGCTGGACGACGTCGCCGGTGTCGCCGCCTGCCTGCACGACGCCTTGTGCCAGACCCCCGCCGAGTTGCGGCTGCGCTGGGCGCAGTTGTTCTCGCAACTCGATGCACCGGTGTCGCTGCGCCAGCTCACCACGCTGCCAGGATTCGGCCGCCCATCGAGCACCGGGCGCACCGAAGGCAACGACGCGATCGCCTGGCGCCGCATGCAGACGATGGTCGACTGGCTGTTTGCCCAGGTGGTCGACGAGCCGGTGCCCGTGCGTGCGATCGACGATCTCGTGCGGGTGTGTGTGCTGTTGTCGGCCCATGCACCGGTCAAGCGCATCGTCTCGGCGCGGGTGCGACGGCCGGTGCCGGCGATCCGCAACAGCATGCTCGACCTGTCGCTCGACGTGAAGCGCGCGCGCGTGGGCATGCAAGTGCTGGTGCACTCGCCGCTGACAAGGCAGGTGGTGGCCCGCGCGGTCATCGAGGACCTGCATGCCGAAGGCGCCAGCGCCCGCATCACCCAGGTGATGACGGCCGAGACGTTCGACATCGACACGACGATGCGCGTGCAGTTGCAGACCGGGCCGGCGCTGTCGTCGCCGTCGGCGGCGAAGGCCGAGCAGGCCATGGCCACCGGTGCCGCGGCACCGCCGCCCACGCGAGCGGCACCGGCCGCGCAGGCCGAATCGGCGGTCGCCCGCAAGGTGCAGCAACTCGCGACGAAATCTGCGGGGCGGCTGCGATGAGACCGGCGTGCTGCGCCCTGCGGTCCGCGGTCGACCCCGGGCTGCGCGCCGCCAGAGGGGCGACGTGAGCACCCTGCAGGCCGCCGAACGGCCGCGCGCTGCGAACGAGCGGCGGGTGCTGCATGCGCACCTGCGGCCAGCCACGCCCGACGGCGCCTGGGCATTGCAACGGACACTGGAGGACGCGCTGCGCTGCGCCAGCTTCGACGACGTCGGCCGGCTCGTGCTGGTGCGCCGCCTGCGCATCGGCGCATTGCCGCCGCGCTGCGGCAGTGCGCAGCTGACGGCGGCGATTGAACGTGCCTGGCGCGAGGTGGCGCGCAGCGCGGTCCCGGCGTTGGCCCCCGGCGACCCCGGTGTCGCGCGTGAGGCCACCCAGGCCACGGCGGTCTGGTTTGTGTCGCCGGCGGCGGCCATGTTGGCAGCGCTGGCACGGGTGGTCGATGGCGCGGCAGTGTCCGCCTGGTTCTGGCCACATGCGGTGCCGTTGCTCGCGGTGCCGGGTGGGCGAACCGAACGCATCGTGGCGCTGCTCGACGACGCGCTGGCCGCCGCGCCCACCGCTGCCGCGCAGGCGTTCGCGCAGTGGCCGCCGGCGCGGCGCGACATGCTGCATGCCGTGCTGTCGACCGGGGCGGCGGGTCACCACGAGATGCTGCGCCCGTGGACCGCAGCGGTGCAGATGTCCGGCGGCGTTGCCGCGGCCGCTGGTCCGCAGCGCGGCCCGCCGCGCGCCGACTGGGGCGCATCGGACGGACGACGCGATCGGACCATCGGCGATCGGACCATCGATGCAGCACCGCCATTGGCGGCGCCACCGAGCGTGTCGCCGCACCCTGGCAGCCCACTGGCCACGGATTCCGCGCGCCAGGAGGCTGCGCCGACGCCACCCACCCTGCAGGCCGCGCCGTCGGTCCGCGTCGATGGCCTGTTGCCGCAGCGGCGGCTGATCGCGCGGCCCATGCCCACCGCAGGCGCAGCCGGCATGCCGGCCGTGCGGTCTGCCCAGCGGCCCGCCCTGGATGGCGGGCCTCCAGAACCGCGGGACAGCCCGGCCACGCCGGCCACCCACGCCTTGGTCGCGCACCCGGCACCCGCGCATGCCGTCGCGCCCGGCGCCCTGTCGATGCCGCCCCCCACCCGGCCTGCGGCAGCGCTGCCCTGGCCCTGGCTGCACGACGCCCGTGCCACTGCGCACGGCGGCATCCTGTGGCTGCTCAACCTGCTGCCGATGGTCGGGATCGGGACCGGCTCGCCGCCGGCGTTGGTGCACGCGGTGCTGGCCGGGCTGATGGACCGCGCCGGCCTGTGCGGCGACGACCCCCAACGCGACATCCTGCCGTGGCTGCCCGACGACGCGGTGCTGCCAGCGTCCGACGGCGACGCCCGTCGCTGGCGAGCCCGCGCGCGCGGGATGCTGCGCCGCCAGACCGGGCTGTCTCTGGCAGAGTTGGCGTGCCGACCGGCCTGGGTGACCGTCACGCCGACCCATGCCGATCTGGTGTTGCCGATGACCGCAGCCGACCTGCGGGTGCGCCGCCGCGGGCTCGACCGCGACCCGGGCTGGGTGCCCTGGATCGGCCGCATCGTCAGCTTCCACTTTGTTGCGGGCGACGACTGGCCCGAGCCGGAGATGCACGATGGATGAGCGCCCCCGCTTCGGCGCCGGCGCCCGCCTGGCGCAAGCCCTGGCCGCGTGTGTTGCGCGTCAGACCGAGGGTCTGCGCGGGCACGCCGATCTGGCCGGCTTCGTTGACGAACCCGGCCTGTCTGCGCGGCTGCGCGACGACGCGCCCGCGGCACGCGCCCTGGCCGCGCTGGCTGGTGCGCTGTCTCTGGACGCGGCCGAGCATCTGGCGTGCCGGCTCGCGCTGCAGGTCGAGATCGACATCCATTTCGGGGCTGCGCTGTCGGTGCTGCAGGGCAGCGACCAGGAGAGCGGGCCGCAGCGCCCGACGCTCGGGTTGCTGGCGGCGCTCGTGAGCGTGGCCGCCGAGCCGGCCACCGACCCGGGCGGCGACGACCTGCCCGCCCGGCAGGGTCGTGCCATGGGTCGCCTGCTGCAGGGCCAGGCGGCCGCCTGCGGGCTGTTGCAGATGGCCGAAGCCGGGCCGCTCGCGCTCCGCACCGTGGCCTTGCCGGCCGCGCTCTCGGCCATGTTGATGACTGGCGAGATGGCCGCACGGGCCACGCTGGGCACGCTGCGCTTGCGTGCGCTGCCGGCACCCGACTGGAGCCTGCCGGCGTCTTGGTGCGCCGCGCTGGCGCCGACACCCCTGCTGGCTGGCGCGGCGCAGCTCGTGGTGCTGCGGGGCCCTGCCGATGCGCCCGAGCTCTGCGCGGCTGCGCAGGCGCTGGCGGTGCAGTCGGGGCTGCGCGCGGTGCAGATCGACGGCGATGGCGACGAGCTGATGCCCGCGACGCTGCTGTCGCAAGCCGTGCGTGAAGGCCTGGCGCCCTGCCTGCGTGCGGCCGGCGCGGCGGCGGTGTGGCGTGCACCGGCGGGCCTCGGACGGCCCTTGCGCGTGCCCAGGCTCGCCGGCTTCGACGGCCCCTGGATCGTGCTGGCCGATGCCGACACCGCCGTGCAGGCCGACGCCACCATGGCGGTGGTCGAGATCGAACTGCCGCTGCCCGGGCCGGCCGAGCGCGTGGCGCTGTGGCGTTCGTTTGGCGACAGTGGTGCAGCGGGGGCGGCCGAACTGGCGACCGAACTGTCAGCCATTCGCGAATCGCGCTGCGGTGTCGGCGTGCTGCTGCGCGCGGCGCGCCAGGCGGCCACGCGCGGTGACACGCCGCCGGCCGCCTTGCGCCAGGCGGTGCGCGCGGCTGCGCGTGACCTGTCGGCCTGGGCCCAGGTCAGCCACGACCGCGTGCCAGTCGACGCCTGGGTCGGGCAGGATGAACTGCAGCGCGAACTGGGCCTGCTGCTGGCGCGCTGCGCCGCACGTGACGACGCCGCGCGCGGTCTCGGCCCCCTGCTGGCCGGGCGCACGCCAGCGGGCGTCAAGGCGCTCTTTGTCGGCGCCTCGGGCACCGGCAAGACGCTGGCTGCGCAGTGGATCGCCGACCGCCTGGCGCGCCCCCTGGTGCGCGTCGATCTCGGCGCGGTGGTCAGCAAGTACATCGGTGAGACCGAGAAGAACCTCGGCGCGCTGCTCACGCGCGCCGAGCACGTGGACGCGGTGCTGCTGTTCGACGAGGCCGACTCGCTGTTCGGCGCACGCACCGACGTGCGCCAGGCCAACGACCGCTACGCCAACATGCAGACCAACTACCTGCTGCAGCGGCTGGAGACCTTCCGCGGCCTGGCACTGCTGACATCGAACAGCCGCGCGCGCTTCGACGACGCGTTCGTGCGCCGCCTCGACGCGACGATCGAGTTCCCGCTGCCCGATGCCGCGCAGCGCCACCGCCTGTGGAGCCTGCATCTCGGCGACGGTGCGGCTGCAGCCGAGGCGCTGCGCGGGCTGCGCGACCGCATCGCGGCGCTCGCTGACCTGCCGGGCGGCCACATCCGCAATGCCGCGCTGACCGCGGCCCTGCTGTCGCGCCAGCGCCTTCAGCCAGCGGGTGCAGCCACGCCCGGCGACGACACGCTGCCGCCGATCGAGGCCGCCGATCTCGTCGAGGCGATCGCGATCGAATACCGCAAGCTCGGGCAGCGCATGCCTGACGCGCTGCGCCTGCCTTGACCCTGCTCGGCTGAAGGGCGACGCCATGCAGCAGTCGGTCAGTCGCTCCCGCGATCCGGCCGCGCAGCCGTTGTTGCGGCCGGACCCGCAGCCCGGCCACGCCACCGACGAGGCCGAGCGCAGCCCGCAAGCCGCACGGCCGTTGCGCGCGCCAGGCGATGGTGTGCAGGCCCAGCCCGCCCGCGGCGCTGCGGCGGGGCAGGCCGAGGCGGCACCTCGGGCCGGGGGGGTGTTCGGGCGCGGCGTGGAGCGGGCGGCGGTGGCCGGGCTTCGGGGCGGCGCAAGCGGTCGATCGTCCCCCGGCAGCCAACACTCCTCGCTGCCGCGTTACGCCGCGGGCGGGGCATTGCATGCCGCCGCTGGCGGAGCGTCACAGGGCGCCGCTGGCGTGACGCCGGCGCAGGGCTCCGGCGGCGTGGGCCAGGGTCAGGGCGTACTTGGCCAAGAGCCGGCGCCGCCCATGGGCGACAGCGCAGCCACGCGCGTCGCCGGGGCGGGACTGCAGGCGGCCAGTCAGGCTGCAGGTCCGGCCGCGCAGCCAGCGGCGGCCCTGCAGGCCGCGGCAGATGCCGGCTTGGCGCAGCCCGGCGCTGCCGCTGGGCTGGCGGCGGGCGGCGCCGGCCAGGCTGCCAACACGCTGGCCGCTGGTGCCACCATCTCGGCCGGCGGTGCGCTGGGCCCGGGGGGGCTCGCAGCCGCAGCGCCATCCGCCCTGCCGCGGCCCCCTGCCGCAGTGGGCGCGCAGGCCGGCGGGGCGGCAGGCGCAGCGTCCCATGCGGGCCACACAGCCCACTCGGCTGTGAAGGGCGCGGCGGGCGCAGGAGTCCAGGCAGCGGCGCGCCAGGCCGCACCGCCTGGTGCCGGACAAGCCACGACCGCAGGCGGTGCCGCGGCAGGCGCCAGCGCGCCGGGCGCCGCCGCTTCGGGCATGGCAGGCGCAGCCCAGGGCGGCCCCGCTGGCGCCGGGCCCGAAGCGGTGCAGGCCATGGCGGGCGCTGCGGGCGCGCAACCCGGACAGGCGCCAGGTGCGGAAGCCGCCTCGGGCAGCGCAGGCGCGTCAGAATCGGGCGGTGCGGTCAGCGGCGCTGCGGCGTCAGAGACCCAGGAGCGCACCGAGGAACGCATGGAGGCGGCCAACCCGCAGGCCGCAGAGCAGGATGCAGCGGCCGAGCCGGGCGAGGCGGCAGGTGGACAGGCCAGTGGGCAAGCGGGCGAACAAGGCGACACGCAGGCCGACGCCGAGCCGCAGACGGTCGCCGCCGCAGGCGCCTCTGCGGCCCAGGTCGACGGGACCGCAGCCGCCGAGCCGGTGGGCAACGACGGCGCCGCGGGCGGCGAGTCTGCCGAAGCCGGGGCGTCGGCGTCCGAGCCGCCAGCGGGCGCCGCCGCCGCAGGTGCGGTCGACGCGGCGGCCGGTGGGCCGGCGTCCGCCGCTGGCGCTGCGGGCACAGCCGGGTTGGCCGACCCCGAACAGGCCGAACGCGCGCAAGCGGGCACGCAGTCGCGCAGCGCGCAGGCCGACAGCCAGCGTGCGGCGCAACAGGCCAGCGACGGGCATGCCGAGGCCCAGGCCGAGCAGCAGGCCGAGTCGGGTGGCGCGGGCGGCGAAGGCGGCGAGGCACAGCTGAGCGACAGCGAGAAGTCGGCGGCCGCGTCAGAGCTCGGCGAAGGCGCCGGGGGCGGTGGTGGCGGTGTCGGTGGCGAGGCGGCGGCGGCAGGTGGCGGTGGGGGCGGCGGCGGGGCAGGCGGGGGCGAGGGGGGCGCGGCGGCGGCTGAAGAAGCACAGGCACCCGACACCGCGTCGCAGTCGACCGAGGCCGGCCTGGCCAGTGCCGCCACGCTCGGCCCGGTGGCGGCGGCGGGCGCGCTGGCCGGCGTGGGCAGCGCCATCGGCCGCACCGCCGAGGAGGAAGGCAACACGCTGCAGTCCGACATGCCGCAGCCCGAGGTCGGCGCCGACGATGCCGGCGGCACCGCGGTCCAGGCGGCCGAGGAAGGCGCGGGTGCCGGCAGCCGGCCGCAGGAAGTCGACGCTGGCGCATCCGAGCCGGTGCCCGAGCCCGAGCCGACGCCGGCGGCGCCACCCGCGCCGACCGAGGGCATCGCGACGCCGTCGGTGCAGGCCGGCGAAGGCGGCAAGGCCGACCCCGAGGACGCCCGCCGTGTCCAGGGCGCAGTGCGCAACCTGCCGACCGAGGACCCCGGTCTGGACGTCAGCGCGGGTGCGCCACCCAAGGTCGAACTCAGCGGCGACGCCGACCCGGCGACCGCCGAGCAGCAGAAGGCCGAACTCGACACGACGGTGGCCGCACAACGCGAACGGGGTGCGGCCGATGCGGCTGCCCCGGCCGGCGAAGACGACATCCGCGTGCGCCGTCCGCGCGAGACGCTGGCGCCGCCATCGATCGCCAAGCCGGGTGCCGAGGGTGGGGCCGGCGGCGGCGCCGACGCCGCGGCGGCCGAGGAAGGCGTCGCGATCATTGCCGACGAAAAGCAGGGCGACGAAGTCCGCGGGGCAACGGCCCAGGCCCAGGCCGAGATGGCCGCCAGGCGCGGCGCGCACCGCGCCAAGGTCGAGGAGGAGAAGGCCCGCAACGCGCAGGAGATGGAAGCGCTGCGCGCCGGCAACACCGCCGAGCAGGCGGCCGAACGCGGCGCCGCGCAGGGCGAGGTCCGCCAGGCGCGCAACGACTGGACCGCCGAGCAAACCAGCGAGGTCGCGGCGACCAACAAGCAGGCGCAAAAGGCGCTGAGCCAGGGCCACACCAAGGTCAGCCAGGAGCAGTCCAAGGGCGACCAGGAAGCCGGGCAGCACATCGAAACCGGCGAGCAGGAAGCAGCCGGCCACAAGGCCCAGGCCGAGGCCGACGCGGCACGCAAGAAGCGTGAGGCCGAGAGCGAGAGCGACGGCGTCTTCGGCTGGCTGTCGTCCAAGGTCACGGCGTTCTTCGACGCGCTCAAGCGCGGGTTGACGGCGATCTTCGATGCCGCGAAGAAGCTGGTGCGCACGGTGATCGACAAGGCCAAGAAGCTGGCGGTGGCGGCGATCGAGGCCGCACGCAAGGCCATCGTCTCGGTGATCCAGGCCGTCGGCGCGGCACTGATCGCGCTCGGCGACGTGCTGCTGGCAGCCTTCCCGGGGCTCAAGCGCAAGTGGCGGCGCTTCATCGAACACCGCGTGCGCGATGCCGAGCGCGCCGTGAACAAGCTGGCCGACAAGCTCAAGGCCGGCATCACCAAGCTGCTCGACGCACTCGGCAAGGCGTTCGCGTTCCTGCTCGACGCCTACAAGAAGGCGATGTTCGCCGTGCTCGACGCGGCCAAGGCGGTGGCGCTGGGCGCGATCAAGGCCGCCAAGGCCGTCGCCGACGCGCTGGGTACCTTCGTCGTGCTGATCCGCGACATCGCCAAGGGGCCGATGTCATGGATCGCCAAGCTCGGCGCCGCGGCACAGGACGGCGTGAAGAACCATCTCTGGGGCGCCTTCAAGACGGCGGTCAAGGAGTGGTTCAACAGCAAGCTCGACGAGGTGCTGGGGATCGGCGGGATGGTCTGGGGCGTGCTGAAGAAGGGCGGCCTGGGCCTGAAGGACGTCGGCACGATGGCCTTCGAGGGTCTGAAAGCGGCCATTCCCGCGGCGCTGATCAGCATCCTGGTCGAGAAGGTCGTCGCGATGATCATCCCGGCCGCTGGCGCGGTGCTGGCGATCATCGAAGGCCTGCAGGCGGCCTGGGGCACGGTCCAGCGCATCCTCAGTGCGATCGGCAAGTTCGTCACCTTCCTCAAGGCCGTGAAGGGCGGCGGCGCGGGGCCCGCATTTGGCGGGATGGTCGCGGCCGCGGCCGTGGTGGTGATCGATTTCGTCGCCAACTGGCTGTTGAAGAAGCTGCGTGGCCCGGCCAGCAAGATCAGCGGCAAGATCAAGGCGATCGCGGCCAAGATCATGGCGCGCATCCAGCGCGCTGCACGCAAGGTCAAGGGCAAGTTCAAGCCGTGGAAGAAACGCTTCGACGATTGGCGCGCCAGGCGCAAGGCGAAGCGGGATGCCAAGGGCCAGGACGGCAAGGCCGATCCGAACAAGAAGGGGCAGGACAAGGCCAGGGACATGGCCGAACGCCTGCGCAAGGCGATCGAGGCGATTCGGCCGCAGGTGCAGTCGATGGCGGGCAAAGGCAAGTTCAGCGGCCTCGTCCTGCGCGCCAAGCTGCTCTTTTGGAGGGCCCGCTACCGGCTGACGTCCCTGGCGATCCAGGGCGGGGAAGGCCTGGTCCAGCTCGTTGCGACCGTCAACCCGTCAGACAACGTCATGGCGTTCGTGCGGAAGAACGGCCGCGCGTTGCGCAAGATCATCTACGACGTCGGGCGCGAGATCATGGCGCGCGAAGATGTCGGCGAGGCGGCCGAACGCCTGCAGGCGCAGATGGGCCAAGGCGCCGGACGTGGCGGCAAGAAGGGCGAGCGGCTGGAACTGGGCTCCGGCGTCGAGGCCGTCGCGTTGGCGAAGATCCTGCGTCAGGACCGCGAGCGCGGCAGCACCTTCGTGCAGTTCGCCGGCGGCGGCAGGGCCAGTGTCACGCGCAAGGAGCGGCGCCCCACCGGCAAGCCATTGCTCGGACCCGGCAACCAGGTCGTCAACGAAGGCGGCGACTACGCGGACCACCCGTCGATGTTCTCGGCGGCGGCTGCGCGTGACCCCTTCCTGTCCCGGCATGGCGGCGGATCCCAGGAGATCCAGTCGTTGGCCAACGTCACGATGCTCGGTGGCGGCAGCCATCACCGCGATCCGGCAACGCGCGATTTCGCAGCACGCCAGGCCTTGCTGCGCATCACGGAGATGAGCCGCAACGACCAGGCGGTGGTCGTGTCGACCGATCTGGCGCAACTCCATGGGCAGGGCGGCATCGATCACGCCAGTGCACTGCGTGGCGACCCGATGGCACCGGGCGGAGCGGTCGGCACGGGGCGCAACCTGGAGTCGAAGACGATGGGTTCGCAGCCCGATGCGCCTGGCCAGGGCGACGTCCCCCTGCGCGCCAACGCGTCCAAGCTCAGGCACATGCGCGAGCAGCAAATGACGCACATTGCCGGCATCATGGTGAGCAAATACGGCGCCGAGAACGTGATGTTCAGCAGCGAGGGCGCTGTGACCGACGCTGTACGCGCCGATGTGAAAAACGCCCTGAAGCAGATCACCGAGCGCAATCTGGGCTTGCCCCATCTGCCGTGATGGCCGTCCGCACCAGGAGACACATGAGATGACGCAAGAGGTTCGGCATCTGTTGATGGGATTCCCGCTCGAGGCCTTCGCGCAGGCGGTCGCGGACCTGGGCTGGGTGCCCGCGCCTGTGACCACCGAGGAGGGCGCGCGGGCAGCCTGGATCCCCGACGACGGTGGTGAGGTCGTGTGGCTCGAACCGGCGGGCGCGCCGGCACCGGTCTTGCGCTTGACGGGCACCGACCTTGGACAGCTCGAAGACGACCTGGTCCTGTTGGCCGACGTGCGCGGGACCGCCGACCTGGTCGACGCGCTGGCCGGCGCCGCCGACCGCGCCAGCCTGATGGCCACGTTGCGCGTGGCGGGCGTGCTGGCCCGTGGTCCGTTCGACCGTGCGCTTGGCGAGGCGCTGGGCCATGCGCTCACGGCCGGAGACAGTGAGATGCAAGCGGCGGTGTCGGAAGGGCTGCGCTGGACGGAATGGCGCGAGCTGGCTGCGCCGATTGCGCGGAGCCTGCAACGATCCCCCATCGCTCCCGAGGTCGGGACGCGCTTGCTGTCCATCGCCAGGCGTCTGTCGAGCCCGGAGTGACCGGCGCCGGCCGACGGCAGCCCGGTTCGGCAACTTGCCAGCCGACAAGCTGGTCGCCGCGACAGACGCTGGCGCAGCCGGCCGGCGGCCGTCAGGGCGAGCTCCCATGCTGTCTCCACACCCCAGAACGGTCTGTCGATACCGTCATTGCGGTGCACAAAATGCCAACTTCGTACTCTGACCGCCCAAGTGAGCGTCCGATGAGCGAGATCGAGTGCAAGCAGGCGCTGGAAGTGCATTCGAGCGCGACGGGAGATTTGTCGGTGTCGGGCCGATTCGAGGCCCGCGCGCGGCGTGCTTTCCCTCGAGAGAAGCGCCCGGCTGTTGACAATGGCGTGGGCGTGACCTGCAGGCCGGCATGCAGCATGATGCTTGCCCGCCGCGCGGCAGATGGTTCAGCCCAATAGACTCTGAATCCGCTGCCCGAGCGCTCAAAGGATCGATGCCCATGAACGTCCTCCACCTCGCCCCGTTCCTCGCCGCTTTGCTGGCCCTGCCCAGCGCCCATGCCATCAGCGCCAAGTACGCCGAGCAACTGGAGAAGTCGGGCTGCACCCAGGTGAGCGAAGCGCAGGGCTGCGACATCAAGAAGTCGCGTGCCGAGAACGCCCAGGCTGGGTTTGCGGTGACACCGGCACCTGAGAAGCCAGCTGCCAAGGCGCCCGCAGCGGCCACGCCCTATGCCGGCCTGTGGGTGGCCAAGTCGGATGCCGGTGCCACCGTGGCGACCATCCGCATCGACACCCAGGAGCAGGTCTGGGTCGACGGCAAGAAGGTCAAGGCCAAGCGCAGTGATGGCGGTTTGGTGTTCAAGGCCGGCAAGATCACCTTCAGGATCCAGGGTGACCGGCGGTTGAAGGGCGAGGACGTCTGGAACGACTTCGACGCCAAGACCAAGGGCCCGATCGTCGCTGGGTGAATCTGCATCCGCAGCGGTTTGGGCAACTTCAACTGGAGCCAGTGGCATGACCGACCCCCGTGACTTGATCCTCACCCGCGACATGGCCGCCACGCCTGCGCAGTTGTTCCGCTGCTGGACCGAACCGGCACTGATCTGCCAGTGGTTCTGCCCACCGCCCTGGACGGTGCCGCATGCCGAGACTGATGTCCGCCCGGGTGGCGCCATCCTGATCACCATGCGCGGCCCCGGCGGCCAGGAGGTGCAGAACCCGGGCGTCTACCTGGAGGTGGTGCCGCACCGGCGGCTGGTGTCCACCGATGCCTACACCCGTGCCTGGGAGCCGTCCGAGAAGCCCTTCATGACCCTGGTGCTCAGCTTCGATGACCTGGGTGACGGCCGCACGCGGTACACCGCGGTGGCCCGCCACTGGACAGTGGCAGACCGCGAGGCGCATGAGGCCATGGGCTTCCATGCCGGCTGGGCGGTCGCCACCGACCAGCTGGCCGTGCTGGCCGCCACGGTCTGACGCCCGAAACCTGGCCGTGCCGTGACAGCGGTCCGGACGCCCGGAAGATCAGAGCCCTGAGCCGCCGCAGCCCTTGGCCAGGTAGCCGCTGATCAGGCCCAGCTGGCGCGTCATGATCTCGCGCGTCCAGGCCGGGCCGTGGGCGTAGTCCTTCAGCACGTGGTAATCCACTTTCTGGTCGGACTTGCGGGCCTTGTCGACGAAGATTTCCGACTGCACCAGCGGCACGATCTGGTCGCGCTCACCGTGGTAGACCATGATCGGGATCTTGATCTTGTCGGCCTGCTGCAGCGGGCTGAGGCCCCGCACCGTGGGCTCCTGGCGGTCGCGGAAGAAGGGGTTGGTGTAGAACCGCGCCCAGATACGTTCGATGTCCGAAACGCCGGCACCCGCGATGGCGCACTTGTAGATGCCGTTGGGCCGCACTGCTGCCGCCATGGCCGCATAGCCGCCGTAGGAGAAGCCAAAGAGGGCGATGCGCTTCGGGTCTGCCAGTTTCTCGCTGACCAGCCAGTTGGCGCCGTCGTCCTTGTCGTCCTGCATCTTCTTGCCCCACTCCGCGTCGCCCGCCTTCCACAGCGTGCGGCCCCAGCCGGCCGAGCCGCGGTACTGCGGCTGGAGCACCACATGGCAGCGCGAGGCGAGCATCGGCACCCAGCCCGAGCCGTCGTATTGCATGTCGTCGCGCGCCCAAGGCCCACCGTGCGGATGGATCACAGTGGCGTACGGGCCAGGCCCGCACAGCTTGGGGTTGGGCACGGTCAGGTACGCGGGCACGTTCATGCCATCGCGCACCTTGTAGTAGACGAACTTCGCCGTGCCCAGCGCACGGCGGTCGACCTGCGGGCGCTCCTTGGCCAGCAGGCTCAGCTTCTGGCCGCGCAGCAGGTAGTGCTCGGTCGGATAACTGAGCCCGCTCACCCGCAACAGGTAGGTGGGCACCTCGCCGTCATGGAAGCCGGCAATGCTGACTGACACGCCGTCGAGCATGGGCACCTCAGCGCGCTGGCCGGTGGCCACGTCCACCAGGGCCTGCGCCGTTGTCTTGATGCCCAGCGACTGCGCCACGCCCTGGATCACGGCCTCGAACTTCGGGTTGACCCAGTGCACCTCGGTGCCATGCAGGCCAGCGTAGGTGAATCCGTCGAAGTCGGTGCCAGCCTCCTGCTCGCCGTTGGCCGCCAGCCGCACACCGTTGGCCTCGAAGTACTTGTGCTCGAACAAGGTGCTGAGCACCTTGCGCTGCTCGACGTCGTATTCGTACAGGGCTGTGTTGTCGCGGCCGACGCTGCTGCGCAGCACCACGGTCTTCGGGTTGGGGTTCAGGCCGACGATGTCCACCACGTCGCGGTCCTTCACGTAGGAGCGGAAGTGCTCCTCCCAGGCGCCGGTCGCCGGGTTGCGCAGCTCGGTGGCGATGAAGGCGCCCTTGCTGTCGGTGTCGCCCCGGGTCTTGGCGCGCGGCTGGCCCTTGGCGTCGACCTGCACCTCGAAGTCCTTCTCGCCCATGCGCAGCACCCGTGCCGCGATGCCGGTGCGCACGTTGTAGCGGAACAGGTCGCGATCCTTGCCCAGGCCGTCGCTCTCGACGATCACATGGTCGGGGTCGCTCAGCAGGCGGCTCTTGATCGTCGGCTGGGCCAGCGTGGCCAGGCGCCTGGTGACGTCGTCACGAATGATCTCGCTCGATACCAGCGGTTCCTTCCATTCCTTGCCCTGCAGGTCGGTGACCAGCAGCTTGTAGATGAAGGTCTTGGTCAGGGTGTCTTCGATGCGCGCGTCGTACGGCTGCATCATCGTCACCGCGAGCATGTCGTTCTTGAGGAAGTTGGCGCCCTGGATCTGCATCGACGATGCGCTGATGACGGTCGGCTTGGCTGCCAGGTTGTCGGACTTCCAGACCAGGATGCTGCGGGTGTCGCCCTTGCTCTCGATGGCCAGCAGGTGCTTGCCATCGGGTGACAGGCGAAAGCCCGTCATGCGTGGGAACTCGGCCAGCTGCGCCTCGGTCGGCACCTGGATGGGCAGGGCGTCCGCGCCCTGAGCGATGGCGAAGGGGGCCTGCAGGGCCAGCACCAGCGCGCTGACCACGGTGTGCAGCCGCAATTTCTCGTTTGCCACGTTGGGATTCCTGAATGCAAGAGGCCCCTGCAGCGCCAGCGCGGCAGGGGCCAGGGGGTTGCTGTCGATCAGAACGTCTTGGAGGCGTTCAGGAAGAACGAGCGGCCCACATAGTCGTAGCCACTGTACAAGGGTGCGTTGCCCACGCGGTCGTAGATGCCCGAGGAGATGGACGCCGGTACCTTGTCGGTCAGGTTGCGCACACCGGCGGTCACCGACCACTTGTCGCCGCGGTAGCCAACCGACACGGTGTGGGTGAAGTGGTTAGGCGTCTTGATCAAGTAGATGCTGGTGGCGGGGTCTTCTTCCCAGTAGGCATACGCGTCCATCTTGCCCACCCAGTCCAAGCCGTAATAGCCGCGCCATCCCTTGTAGTCGTAGTAGATGTCCAGGTTGCCGGTGAGCTTGGGGCTGCCGATGGTGCCGTTGGTTTCGTCGAAGGCGTCCTCGGCAAACAGCTTGTTGGCCTGCCGGCGGTATTCGGTGACGGTGCCGTTCACACGCAGGCGGCCCGGCCCGACGTTGTTGGTGTAACGCAGGGTGTAGTCCAGACCACGCACCACGTCGGTGGCCAGGTTGACAAAGCTGTTGTTCACCGTCAGCGAGTTGTTGGCCGGGTTGCGCGGGTCGACCAATCGGCAGAAACCGCCCGCCGCCCGGAAGCCTAGGTCGTCGTAACAGCGGGCCAGGATGGCGCCCGTGCTGACGCGCGACACGCCGTTGTTGACCTGGATGTTGAAGTAATCAACCGCCAGCGACAGGTCCCCGAAGCCGGTGCCCAGCGTGGGTTGGAAGACCAAGCCCACGGTCAGGTTGTCAGACGTCTCGGCTTTCAGGCCGGACGTGGCGCCACCCGTGTTGAAGACTCTGATGGACTGGTTGTTGCCGGCGCCCACGTCATAGCCGGCCGGCAAACCCTCGCTGGCGCAGTTGTTGGAACGCGTCGAGCCGATCTTGCTGGGAGAGTCCCATTGATTGCAAGGGTCACCTGACGATGCCAGAAAACCGCTGGTGGCGCCCAGGAACTGCTCGTACAGGGCGGGCGCGCGGAACGACGTGCCCTGGGTGGCGCGCAACGTCACCCATTTGGCCGGTGACCACAATGCACCCAGCTTGTAGGTGGAGCCGGTGCCATAGGAATCGTAGTCAGACCAACGGCCGGACACGTTGGCGGTCAGTTCATGCGCAAACGGCAGGTTGGCCAGCAGCGGGATGTCCAGTTCCGCGAACACGTCCATCACCTTGTCTTTGCCGCGCGTGGGCACAGCCGACGTCAGGTTGTAAAGGTTGCCCGCCTGGGATTCCGGCGGCGGGGTGTCGTCGATCTCGGCCTGGCGCAGTTCCACGCCCACGGCGCCCTTCAGCTTGCCGTAGGGCAACTGCATGATCGTGCCAGTGGCCGACACCGTGGCTGTGCTTTCCTTGTACTTGGTGATGCCGGTGACGGGCCGGAACACATAGTTGCTCCAGTCCTGCGGCAACTGCCCGCCGATCACTGCCGGCGTCAGCGCAGGCGCCGCCAGGCAACCGTTGCTCGGGTCGGCACAGCTGAAGCCAGTGCCGTTCTGAACCACGTTCAGGCTCTTGGTCATTCGGTCGGTCAGGAACGACTGGAAGGTGTAGTCACCCCGGGTCTGGCTGTGGGTCAGCACAGCGTCGTATTCCCAGCCAGTCTTCAGGATGGACCCGCGCAGCCCCACCACGGCGCGGGTGAAGTCCACCGTCTGCGAGCTCTCGTCATTGCCAAACCCGATGAACGCGCGCACGCCGACCGGTTTGCCGCCGCTGGTGTCCGAGGACGGGAGGAAGTTGCCGGGGAAGACGAGGCCGGCCGGGATCAGCGGGCTGCCCTTGACGTAGTCCAGCGACAACTGGCGGTAGCCCACCTGCGACGAATCGCGGCGGTTGTACATGGCCTCGAAATACAGCTCGGCGTCGCCCAGCGACTTCAGGTCCACGCCACCCTGGACAAAGAGGTTGTGGTTGCGCGTCGGCGAAATCATCGACTCGTTCAACATCCGCGGTTCGAACACGTCGCGCACATTGATGTTGCCGCCCACGCCTTCATACCCCACCAGCCCCGTGGTGACGCTGGCATTGGGCCGCCAGCGGGCGAACCGGGTGCCGGTGGCGCCGACCGCAGCCACACCCGGCGTGCTGGGCGTGCCCAGCGTGTTGACGGTGACACCGTTCGAGCCGGTGCCGGTGATCGGATAGCACTTGGGCTTTCCGGTGTTCGGATCCACGTAGTCCCAGCTGCCCCAGGTTCCGACCACACCGTCCGTGCTGGTGCGGCGGTAGTCGGTGTTGCAGCGTGCCCAGTCGCGATCGCCCAGGGTCAACTCGCGGCGCTCGTAGTATTCGTACGAGCCCGACACATAGGCGTTGTCGCTGACAAACCCGCCCACCAGCGAGAAGCGACCTTCTTCGCCACCGCCCGAGGGCACACCCAGCTTCAGGTTGGCGGTGAGGCCGGTGATGTTGCGTTTCGTGATGATGTTCACCACGCCGGCAATGGCGTCAGAACCGTAAATGGATGACGCGCCGTCTTTCAGCACTTCGATGCGGTCGACGATGGCATCCGGCAAGGTATTCAGGTCGGCCGCCCCCACTGACCCACGGGTGCCCGAAGGCGCCAGCCGACGGCCGTTCAACAGCACCAGCGACCGCGTGGGGCCGAAACCGCGCAGGCCCAGGGTGTTGGCACCCGGGCCACCGTCGGTCACGAAACCGCCGTATGCGTTGTTGATCTGGCCCTGGCCACCAGTGATCGCGGTGCCTTGCAGCACCTCGGCAGTCGATGTGAAGCCTGCCAGCGCGGAGTCGTCATTGCGGATGATCTGCAGCGGCGCGGTGCTGGTGAAGGTGTCGCGCTTGATGCGCGAACCGGAGATCACGATCTCCTGCGTGGCCGGGGTGGCCGACGTGGTGGTGGAAGTCTGGGCGATCGCGGTCGGGGCGAGCAGGCTGACCCAAATGGCAGCAACGATCGGGGATGGGCGCATCCCGCGGGCAAGTCTTGGCATGGATGTTCTCCAGTGTGTGCGGAGGAATGGTTGTGGCGCCAGCACCAACTGGATCACAGCAATGCGGCCGCGAATGAGGCACATCCATGTTACGGGCTTGTGAAGAGGTGTTTCCGGGTCGGAACGCCTGACTAGGGTGTTCCCCAAGGGCTTGCCGCCCCTCGGCTGGGGTGGCTGTCGCGTGCACGCGACAGCTTGCGGCATCCGTGCCTGTTGCCGTCGGAAACGGGTGGTCGGCTGCCAGCCGCACCACGCCTGCGACGTGCCTCAACCGCTGCGCCGGCGCGTCAGCAGGTCGAGCAACGGCCCGAAAGATCCCGCCACCAGCGTGACGGCGATCCAGGCCCAGGGGTTGCGGCCGCTGGCGCGGGCGTCGTTCCACAGCCAGGCCAGCACCAGGGTCAGGGCGAGCGCCAGGTCCAGCAGCACCTGGGCGCCGCCCCAGCGCTGGAAGCGTGGCGCCAGGATGCCCCAGTCGCCGTGCTGCCACAGGGCGGCGGCGATGACGGCGCCCAGCAACGCCACGGCCGTGATCAGCAGCAGGCGTTGCCGGGTGCGCGCCTCACTGGAACGGGTTGGCCGTGGCAAACCACAGGCCGATGCCGGTGGCGATGATGAAGGCGCCGTCGGTCACGCCCACGGCCAGGAAGAACTTGGTCTGCAACTGGGGCATCAGCTCGGGCTGGCGGGCGCTGGCTTCCAGCATCTTCATCGACGCCAGGCCGATGCCGATGCACGAGCCCAGTGCGGGCACGGCGATCAGCACAGCCACGGCCAGCGGCAGCAGGTCAGGGGAGGACATGGCGTGGTTCCTTTCTCGGGTGGTTTGCAAGCTGCAGTGGCGCCAGTCTGTCCGCCGCCGTGCATGCTGGCGATGACCTGGCAGGTCATGGGCGCACTGCACCGCGCCGCGGCATGATCCGGTGATGCGCGACACACCACCCCACGCACCCGCCACCCGACAAGGCGCCGTTGGCGACCTGCTGCGCGGCTGGCGCAGCCGGCGCCGCCGCAGCCAGATGGACCTGGCGCTGGACGTGGGGGTGTCGACCCGGCACCTGAGTTGCATCGAGACCGGCCGTGCCCGCCCCAGCCCGGCGATGCTGGAAGCGCTGGCCGGCGCGCTGGACGTGCCGCTGCGCGAACGCAACCGCCTGCTGCTGGCAGCAGGCTATGCCCCGCGCTATGCCGCCCGCACCCTGGACGGCGACGGCATGCGCCAGGTGCGCGCCGCACTCGACCGCCTGCTGCGCGCCCATGAACCCTATCCCGGCCTGGTGCTGGACCGGCAATGGAACCTGGTGCTGGCCAACCGCCCCGCGATGGCGCTGGCCGGCCTGCTGCCCGATGCGCTGAAGACGCCCGAGTTCAACGTGTTCCGGGCCAGCCTGCATCCGCAGGGCCTGGGCGCGTTCACCGAGAACTTCGCCGACTGGGCGCAGGTCCTGCTGGCCACCTTGCAGCGCGCCGTGGCCACCAGCGCCGACCCCGGCCTGGTCGCGCTGCAGCAGGAGGTGCTGGCCTACCCCAACGTGGCCGCGCTGCTGGCCGCCGGCCTGCCGCCCGATGCCGGTGCCGGTGCCGACGCGCCGCTGCTGGTGCCCTGCGTGCTGCGCCTGCCGCACCTGCAGAACGCCAGGCTGTCGATGTTCACCACCCTCACCACCTTCGGCACGCCGCGCGACATCACGCTCGACGAGCTGAGCATCGAGCTGTTCTACCCGGCTGACGATGCCAGCGAGGCCCTGCTGCGCAGCCTGCACGCCGCCCTGCCGGCCTGATTGCCGCGCCGGTGGCTGGCCGCAGAATGCGGCCTTCCCCGCCAGCCCCAGGACGCCGCGCATGCCCGCCACCGTGTTGATCAGCGAAGTCGGCCCGCGCGACGGCCTGCAGAGCGTGGCCCGCACCCTGCCGCTGGCGCAGAAGCTGGCCTGGGTGACGGCCCTGCATGCCGCCGGCCTGCGCGAGATCGAGGTGGGCGCGTTCGTGCCCGCCGCGCGCCTGCCGCAGCTGGCCGACACCGCTGCCGTGGTGGCCCATGCCCGCACGCTGCCCGGGCTGACGGTGCTGGCCCTGGTGCCCAACCTGCAGGGCGCGCAGGCCGCACTGGCCGCGGGCGTGCACAAGCTCACCGTGCCGGTGTCGGCCAGTGCCGCGCACTCGCTGGCCAATGTGCGCAAGACGCGCGGGCAGATGGTCGACGAAGTGCACCGCATCGCTGCACTGCGGGCCGAACTGGCACCGCAGGTGGGGCTGGAGGTCGGCCTGTCCACCGCCTTCGGCTGCACGATCCAGGGTCGGGTGCCCGAGGACGACGTCATCGCCCTGGCCGAGCAACTGGTGGCCGCCGGTGCCGACGAGGTGGGCCTGTCCGACACCACCGGCATGGCCGACCCGGCGCAGGTGCGGCGGCTGTTCCGCCGGCTGCAATCGGCCATCGGCCACCGCGCCGGCGCGGCCCATCTGCACAACACCCGCGGCCTGGGGCTGGCCAACTGCCTGGCCGCGTTCGACGTGGGCGTCACCAGTTTCGACAGCTCGCAGGCCGGGCTGGGCGGCTGCCCCTTTGCGCCGGGGGCGTCAGGCAATGTGGTGACCGAGGACCTGGTGTACCTGTTCGAGCGCATGGGCGTGCACACCGGTGTCGACCTGCACCGCCTGGTGGCCGCCCGCGCGGTGCTGCAGCGCGGCCTGCCCGGCGAGCCACTGCACGGCATGCTGCCCGAGGCCGGCCTGCCGCCGGGCTTCGTCTATGCCGACGGGCGGCTGCCGGATGCGGCGCCGCTGCGCGCCTTGGCCGACCGAGCGCCGGCATGAGCGGCGGCCAGGCTCTGCCGCTGAGCGGCATCCGCGTCGTCGAGTTCACCCACATGGTGATGGGCCCCACCTGCGGCATGGTGCTGGCCGACCTGGGCGCCGATGTCATCAAGGTCGAGCCGCTGGCCGGCGACAGCACCCGCCGGCTGCTGGGATCGGGCGCCGGCTTCTTCGGCATGTTCAACCGCAACAAGCAGAGCCTGGCGGTGGACGTGGCCGATGCGCGTGGCCGCGAGATCGTGCTGAAGCTGCTGGCCGGCGCCGATGTGTTCAGCGAGAACTTCAAGGCCGGCACCATGGACCGGCTGGGCCTGCGCGCCGACGTGCTGCAGCGGCTGAACCCGCGGCTGATCACCGTGGCGCACAAGGGCTTCCTGCCCGGCCCGTACGACCACCGCACCGCGCTGGACGAGGTGGTGCAGATGATGGGCGGCCTGGCCTACATGACCGGGCCCGAGGGCCGGCCACTGCGCGCCGGCAGCAGCGTCAACGACATCATGGGCGGCATGTTCGGCGCCATCGGCGTGCTGGCCGCACTGCACCAGCGTGACAAGGCCGCCGGCGGCACCGGCACGGGCCAGGCGGTGCAGAGCGCGCTGTTCGAGAACAACGTGCTGCTGGTGGCCCAGCACATGCTGCAGGCCGCCGTCACCGGGCAGGACCCGGCGCCGATGCCCGGCCGCATCAGCGCCTGGGGGCTGTACGACGTGTTCACCGTGGCCGGCGGCGCGCAGGTGTTCCTGGCCGCGGTCAGCGACACCCAGTGGGCCCTGCTGTGTGGCGAGTTCGGCTGGCCCGACCTGGCCACCGACGCCCGCCTGGCCAGCAACAACCACCGCGTGCGCGCCCGCGACTGGCTGCTGCCGCTGCTGCGCGAGCGCTTTGCCGCTTTCGGCGCCGATGTGCTGATGCAGCGCTTCGAGCGCATCGGCCTGCCGTATGCGCCGATCACCCGGCCGCAGGACTTGTTCGACGACCCGCACCTGTTGGCCACCGGCGGCCTGGCGCCCGTCAGGCTGCCCGCCGATGCCAGCGGCGCTGGCCGGCCCGTGGACACGCACATGCCGTTGCTGCCGATCACGCTGGGCGGTGCGCGCTTGCCACTGCGCAGCCCGCCGCCGGCGCTGGGCGCACACAGCCGGGTGCTGCTGCAGCAGCTGGGCTATGCCGATGGCGCCATCGACGCGCTGTGCGCCGCCGGCGTGGTGGGCCTGCCGGCCGATCAGGTCTTGGCTGAGGGCACCCCGCCACCCGGCTGAGGCGGCACCGGCGCGGCCGGTGCCAGACCGGGTGCCCAGTCGCCTGGCGGCACCACCTGGGCCTGCGGTGGGTCGGCCAGGTAGTGCGGGCTCATGATCTGCACGCCGTTCTCGTTGAACACGTCCTGGATGCAGGCGTGGAGCTGGCTCATCGCCTCGGCGCGGCGGCGCGGCGCGCTGCGGCTGCTGTGGGCGCACAGGCGGTACTCGACGTAGAAATCCGACAGCGCGGTCTGCACCACATACGGCGGCGGGTCGGTGGCCACGTCAGGCGCACGGCGGGCGGCTTCCAGCAGCATGGCATGCACCTGGCGCCACGGCGTGGCGTAGCCGATGGTCACCGCGGTGTGCAGCACGAAGCGGCCGTCGGGCGCCAGGCGCGAGAAGTTGCGCACCGGCTGGCCGAACACCCAGGCGTTCGGCAGGCTCACTTCCTCACCCAGCCCGGTCTGCACCTTGGTGGCGAACATGCCCACGCTGCTGACGGTGCCCTCGGTGTCGCCGATCTTCACGTACTCGCCGCTGCGCATGGTGCGTGAATACATCAGGCTCAGCCCGGCGATGATCTGCCCCACCACGCTGGACGCGCCCAGCGACAGCATCAGGCCGGCCAGCACCGACACGCCCTTGAAGGCGTCGCTGTTGGCCCCGGGCAGGAACGGGTAGGCAAACGCCAGCGCAAACAGCCAGACGACGAAGTTGCCCACCCGGCGCGTGGGGCCGGCCGTGTCGCGGTCCAGCCAGGTCATGACCACTGCGCCGCGTTCCACCCGCCGCAGGATGCTGCCCAGCGCCTGGGTCAGCTGGCGGGCGATGAAGAAGATCAGCGCCGCCGTCAGCAGCCCGGGCACGGCGCCGGCCACCGCCAGCGCAAACTGCTGCAGCATGCCCAGCAGCCATTGGGTGGACCGCTCGGCCCAGGGCCGGGTGTAGGCGAACTGGCCCAGCACGAAGGTGGCCCACAGCTCGACCACCAGCAGCACCAGCAGCCAGGTCAGCAGCCGCACGCCGCCCTGGGCGGCGCCCATCGCATGGTGGGTGTAGGTGCGCGCCAGGCTGCGGTTGTCGCTGCCTTGCTCCCAGCGCGCCAGCCGGGCGGCGGCGCCGGCCTGCATGCGCCGGGGCAGGCGCCACACCAGGTGCAGCGCCCCCCAGGCCAAGGCGGTGGCCAGCAGCGACAGCCCCAGGCCCTGGCCGATGCGGCGCAGGTCGGTGGCCTCGCGCACCTCGGCCACCGCGGCCTGCAGCCGGGCGCGCACCACCTCGGCGGCGCTGTCCAGCGGCTCGCCGGGCTGGTCGAGCGCCACATCCTCGGGCAGCAGGTAGAACACGATGCGGCCGTCCACCTGCAGGCCGACGGTGCCGTCCTGCAGCCACAGTGTCACCAGGCCTGGGCCGCGCTGGGCCAGCGCCTGGCGCAGCAGCGCCTGGGCCTGGGCGGCACGCTCGGGCGCCGACCGGCCCAGCATCGCGCCGCGGAAGTCGACGATGTGCCGCTGGTTCAGCCGCAGCGGGGAGGCGGCGGGCAGGTCGGGGGTGCTGGCGGCGGCTGCTGGCAGCGGGGCCGGCTGGGCCGCCAGCGGCAGCGGCAGGGCCAGGGCGCCCAGCAGGACCAGCAGGCTGGCCAGCCATGGCAGCCAGGCGGTGGCCTGGCATGTGGGGCGGTGGATGCGGGCAGGCTGCAAGCGGCGGCTCCGGAGCACCGGGCAGCGCCCGGCGCAACCATCTTAGCGGTGCCGGGTGGTGGCGCTGTTCAGCCGGCCAGCAGCGTCTGCAGGGTCTGCTGCTGCACACCGAAGAACGCCTGCAGCGCCGCCAGCTCGGCATGCACCGCCTGCAGCTGCGCCGGCGGCAGCGGCTGGCTGCGTCGCACCGCCAGCACCATGCGGTTCTTGCTGGTCTGCTCGGGCGAGATGAACTCGAACACCCGGGTGTCGTAGCCCGCGGTCTGCAGCAGCAGGGCGCGCAGGGCGTCGGTCAGCATCTCGGCCTGGGTGGCCATGTGGATGCCGTGCCGCAGCAGCGGCGCCAGCACCGGCGGGGCCTTGATCTGCGGCCGCAGTTCCTGGTGGCAGCAGGGCGAGCACAGGATGATGGCTGCGCCGGCGGTGATGCCGCGGTGCATGGCCACGTCGGTGGCGGTGTCGCAGGCATGCAGCGCGATCATGATGTCGGTGCTGGCCGCGGGGTGGCTGCGCACGTCGCCGGCGTCGAAGCGCAGGCCCTGCAGGCCCAGCTGGGCCACGGTGGCATTGCACAGGCTGGACAGCTCGCCGCGCAGTTCCACCCCGGTGACGTCGGGCACGCGGCCGCTGGCGCGCAGGTGCTGGTGCACCGCAAACGTCAGGTAGCCCTTGCCGGCGCCGAAGTCGAGCACCCGCACCGGCTGCGCGGCGTCACGCTGCGCCAGCGGCGACTGGTCGATGGCATGGGCCAGCACCTCGACGAACTTGTTGATCTGCCGCCACTTGCGCGCCATGGTGGGCACCAGGCGCTGCTGCGCGTCGGTGACGCCCAGCGCGGCCAGAAAGGGCAGGTCCAGCGACAGCGGGTGGCGCCGGGCGCGGTCGTGGCCCAGATAGCGGCCGCCGCCATCGGCGTCGGCCGGGCTGTCGTCGGCACCGTTGTCGGTGTCGGGGCAGCCATCGGCAGCGCCCTCAGCCGCCGCGCCGGCCTGCGGCCCGGCGGCGGCCAGCTTGCCGATTCGCAGCCCCCACTGGCCCTTTCGGCCGCGCGCCAGCTGGATGTCGTGCCCGCTGGTCTGCAGGTGGGCATGGTGGAAGCCGGCCTCGGCGGTGTCGTCGAGCAGGCTGTCCACCAGCGCCACCGCCGCGGCGGGCGGCAGGTTCTTGGTGATGTCCTTGGTGCGGTGGCGCCACACCAGCGAGACCTGGTCCTGGCCCTTGATCACCACCCGGCGCGCCAGCAGCTTCAGCAGGGTCGGGTCACCGCCATGGGGCCGGCCCAGCCCCAGCTTGACGAAGCTGCCGTCGGCCAGGCTCTGCTGCAGGCGGGTGATGAACTTCTGCGGCTCGGTGGCGGCGCTGGCGGCACTGTGGGGGCTGGGCATGGCCGGGATTGTCGGCGCCGGCGGGCCAGAATGCAGACAGCGCCCGCTCGCCGCTGCCGGGCGCCACCTGCCATGCGCTTCCCCTCACCCCATCCCATCTTCGTGCACCCTGCCTGGCGCCGCGCGGCGCAGGCGGCGCTGCTTGCCTGCAGCCTGGCCGCCTGCGCGCCGATGCCCACCGTGGTGGACGACCGTGCGGTGGCGCCGTCGCTGCCGGCCGCCCCCGGCCAGGTGCTGCAGGATCTGCGGGCGCCCTTTCGGCAGGTGGTGTGTCGCCGGCTGGCGGCCGGCGCCGACGCCTGCGCCGGGTCGCTGCGCAGGCTGTCGGGCGAGCCCGCGCCGCAGCAGGCCGCGCCGGCCCCGGAAGACCGGGCCGCATTGGCACAGCGCTACCGCATCGCCTTCGTGCCCGGCCTGCTGGCGGAATGCTTCGACCGGCTGGCGCGGCCGTTCGGCGATGCCGAGCAGTCGCTGCAGGCCGAGGGCTTCACCGTGCTGCACCTCAGCGTGCCCGGCCGTGGCAGCACGCTGGCCAGCGCCGACCGGCTGGCGGTCGAGCTGGCCGATGCAGCGGCTGACCCGCGGCCGTTGATCCTGTTCGCCTACAGCAAGGGCTTGCCCGACGTGCTGGAGCTGCTGGTGCGCCACCCCTCTGCCGCGCGGCAGGTGGCCGCCGTGGTGTCGGTGGCGGGCGCGGTGCACGGCAGCCTGCTGGCCGACCGGATGATGGTGCCCTACCGCCAGTGGCTGGCCGGACTGCCGCTGCCCGGCTGCGCACCGGGCGATGGCGAAGAGCTGCACAGCCTGCAGCCGGCAGCGCGGCTGGCCTGGTGGCAGACGCATGGCGCTGCCATCACACTGCCCGTGTTCTCGCTGGTGGCGCTGCCGCGGCCCGAGCAGGTGTCGCCGGCCACGCGCAGCACCTGGCGCTGGCTGGCGATGGTCGACGCCCGCAACGACGGCAAGCTGCTGGCGGCCGACCAGATCGTGCCGGGCAGCCACCTGCTGGGCTTCGTGGATGCCGACCACTGGACCATCGCCATCCCGCTGCTGGAGGCCTGGCCGGCGCTGACGCCGCTGATCCACGACGGTGTGCCGCGCCGCGCGCTGGTGGACGCCGCGATCGAGGTGGTGGCGCAGACGCTGGCGCAACGCGTGCTGCCGGCGCCTGGCAGCCGGCGCTGACCGCGCTGCCCCGGGGCCGCCGCCGGCTGCGGCTGGCCCATGGCCGGCGGCGGGCGGGCCCACGCGGCGATCGAGCGGGTGCGTTGCGTGTGCGCCGGCAGGCGTCAGTACAGGCTGTCGCGCTGGCGCGCGGGCAGGGCGGCGTCGTAGGCCGCGCCGTCGAAACTGCCGCCGGTGGCGGCGGTCAGCATCTGGCCGGCGGTGGGCAGGGTGTTGCGGTCGGGCCAGCTGGCCGGCACCCAAAGCTGTGATCGCAGCAGTGCCCGCGCGCACTGGAAGAACACCAGCGCAATGCTGATCACCACCACCGTGGCCGGCGGTTTGCCGTTCACCGCCAGGCGGGCCAGCAGGGCGGGGTCGGTGCTCAGCCGGGCGTGGCCGTTGATGCGCAATGTCTCGCTGGTGCCGGGGATCAGGCACAGCAGCGCCACGCGCGGGTCGGCCACGATGTTGCGCAGGCTGTCCAGCCGGTGGTTGCCGCGCCGGTCGGCCAGCAGCAGGGTGCGGTCGTCCTGCACCACCACGGCCGGCGCCGGGTCGCCGCGCGGCGACGCGTCCAGCCCGCCCGGCCCGCTGGTGGCCAGCACCAGGAAGGGCGACGCCTCCAGCAAGGCGCGGTAGGGCGCGGTCAGGGTGGTTGATTCCTTGCGCAGTGCGGCCTCGCTGGGCTGGCCGTACAGCGCGGTCAGCTGCGCCGGACTGTGCACCCAGTGGTCGACCTGGGTGTGGGCTGCGGTGAAGGCGATGGTGTCCGACGGCACGGCGGTGATCGGTACGCCGAAGCTGGTGAGGTCGGCCAGGCTGGCGTTGTGGTGGGCGCGGATCAGCGCACCACTGGCGTGCGGCTTGTCGTGCGTGGTGTGGGCATCGGCCGCCAGGGTGACGGCCAGGCCCAGGCCGGCGGCGCGGCGGGTGGTGGTGTCGACGCAGTATTCGCTGGCGTAGCCGGCCACCACCAGCTGCGTGATGCCGCGCACCGCCAGCCAGTCGGCCAGGCCGGTGCGCAGAAAGCTGTCGGGCGTGGTCTTGCGGATGTGCACGTCGGTGTCGGCGGTGTGCAGCCCGTCGGCCAGCGCCCAGCCCGGGCTGCCGTGGGCCAGCCGGTGGCCGGACATGGTCTCGTGCTGCACCCACACCACCGGCACGCCGGCGGCGCGGGCGCATGCGGCCAGGCTGTTGACGCGCTGGACCACCGCATCGGCCTCATGCGGGCGCGGCGCCGGCTGGAACAGCGCCTGCTGCAGGTCGATCAGCAGCAGCGCGGTGGCGGCGGCAGGCAGGGTGTGGGACATGGCAGGATGACCTGTGTCAGCGTGCGGCGGGGCGGTTGGCGGGCTTGACGCCGGCCTTGGCAGCCGGTTTGGTGGCGGCCGGTTTGCCCGCAGGCTTGTTGGCCTTGCCGGCCTTGGCTGGCTTGCCGCTGGCCTTGGCGGCCGGCTTGGCGGCAGGCTTGCCGGCACGCGCCTGGCGGGCGGCCTGCCGACTGCCGGCACGGGTGGTGGGTGCGTCGGCCCGCGCCCGGGGCAGGGCAGTGGCGTCGGCCTGCGGGCCCAGGCCCAGCCAGCCCTGGCAATCCCGCTGCTGCAGCGCACCGGCCACCGGCCGGAACGCCGGCGGTGCGGTTCGGTCGGCAGTCACCGCGGGTTGGAAGCAGGGGCCCAGGCTGTCGGCGCCGAAGTCGAACGGCCGGCCCTGGTCGATGTGCGACTGCAAGTCGCGCAGGGGCTGGTCGTGCAGCACGCTGCGCAGCGCCGCCACCACGCGGTGGGTGGCCAGTGGGGCGCTGATCGGCCCTTCACGCCGGGCCTGCGCGGCCGGCACCAGTTGCTGGCGCAGCACCGCGTCCAGCCCGGGATGGCCGGCGCTGCGCAGCGCCTGGTGCCACTGCAGGGCCAGCCACTCGCCGCGCATCGCCTGCAGGATGGCCAGTTGCGGCGCCTGCACGCTGCCTGCGGCCACCTGGGCGTTGGGCAGGGCCCGCGCCGGCTCGGCCAGGTAGTCGGCGATGCGGGCATTCAGCGCGGCGGCGTAGTCGTCGGGGGTCCACAGGCCTTCCCGCAGCAGGCTGCGGTGGGCCAGGAAGCCGGCCCAGCCGTCGCCGAACCAGGCACGCAGCATGGCATCCCCGCGCCCGGCATGGGCCAGCGGGCCGAAGCGCTCGGCCGTCCAGGCGGCGGCCATGGCCTGGGTGAGCAAGGCCTGCAGGGCCGTGTCGTCGCCAGTCCAGGTGGGCGGCAGTTGCAGCGCCAGGGCCTGGTGCCAGGCGCTGGCCAGTCCGGCACCCGGCGTCTCGGCGGGCAGCACCAGCAGCAGCCAGGGTGGTGATCCGGGGCCAGCCGGTTGCTGCCACTGGCGTTGCTGGGCGGCCAGCACGCGGGCACCGGCGGTGGCCACCGCGGTTGGCGAGGTTGGCCAGGTGGACGCGGCTGGCAGCACCGCCAGCACGCCGGGTGCGGCCTGCCACTGCAGCGCGCCACCGGCATACAACGCCTGTTGCAGCCGCTGGGCCAGCGGCACCTGCGACGGGCCCAGCAACCACAGCGCCCCCGCGCCCTCGGCGCTGCCGTGGCTGCTGGCCCAGCGCGCGGCGGGGCCCAGGCCCTGCACGGCCACGCAGGCCACACCGCTGCCGGGATCGCCGGCGCCATCGGGCATCGGCAGCACCCCCCGGCCACTGAAGGCAAACCAGGTGGGCGTGGTCTGTACATGGCCACCCTGTGTGGTGTCGTTGGCGGGTTGCAGCAGCCACTGCAATTGCACCGTCTCGCCTGGCGCATGGGCCAGGGTTCGCCAGGCCGGTTCACCCGGGCGGGGCTGCAGCCGGAGGCTGTCGCCGGGCTGCGCCGGCAACTCGGTGTGGCCGGCCCAGCCGCCGGGCAGATGCAGGGCTGTCTTGCTGCGTCCGCCAGCTGAAAAGCGCAGGCCCAGCGTCAGCTGCAGGGGCGCGCCGTCGGCGCTGCCGGGCGCGGCGGTGATCTGCCACAACACGGCGCAGCCGCTGGTGTCCCGGCCTGCTGGCGGGCTGCCTTGCGCGTCGGCGTCAGGCGGGGAGAGCGCGGCTGCCAGCAGCAGGGCGCAGCGCAGCGCCAGGGTGGCAAGGCGGGCAAAGTGAGAGAGGTGGGCAACGGGCATGCGGCGTGGGGGCCGGCGCAGGCCGGTGGTGCAACAGGGCCCGGCAGCTTAGCCGATGGGGTTGTCGGGTTGATTGCTGCTGCAGTTGGGCCTGGCCCTGCTTGCGCCGGTCGAGCATGGCGCCCATCTGCTGGTGCAGCAGGTGGACCGCCTTCAGCGGCCGCACCATCACCTTGCCGTCGGTGATCTGGCCGGCATCGTTCCAGCGGATCAGGTCGACGCATGGACCTGGATGCCGTCGATCCCGGTGGCGAATATCAGAACCGCTTCATGGCTGCCGATGATCTGGCGCGCATCGCGGAACCGGCGGCGTGCGCTGCGGTGGTGCAGTTGTCTCCCTCTTGGTGAACCGGTGAATCTGACAGGCCCGCCTGCACCGCTGATGCGCCAGGAATCCCGTCCATTGGGTGACCGGGCGTCGGGGACGGCCGGTGGATGGTGGGCGGCAAACGTCGGGTTGACCGCCATATGAAACGCCGGTGACAAATGGAGCGGTTTCTTACCTGATTGGCGGCCCATGGACCATTCATCTGGGTGCTTGGGCGGCTCGGCGGCGCCGATCGGGCACACATCCTGCGGCTTGTCGTGCGGATCCATCACCCGTCAGGAGTTGTCATGAAATTCACCCGCTCACGCATCACCGCTGCCGCGGCCCTGGTCGTCAGCGCAGGCGCGTCAGCCCAGACCACCCCGGTCTTCGACCTGACCAGTGGATCGTTTGCCAGTGCCTACAGCTTCACCGTCGCGGGCCCGAGCACGGTGGTCGGCGATACCGGCTCGTCCGGCATTTCCTGGTTCGGCGTGCTGCTGCAGGCGCCGGGGGTGCCCTACACCGCGCTGGACACGAACCCCGATGACGGTTTCTCGTTCAGCGGACTCACCGCCGGCACCTATGCGCTGACCTTCCTGGGGTCTGGCGCCGGCGGCTACGGTGGCTACTACACCGTCACCACCACGCCCGTGCCCGAACCCGAGACCTACGCCATGTTCCTGGCCGGCCTGGGCGCCCTGGGCCTGATGGCCAGCCGGCGCAACAAGCAGGGCTGATCGCGGCCCGCCTGGCACCGCCTGCCCCGCTTGCCCCTCCGGGGGCAATCACATGCTGCGCCGGTACTGCCCGCCCACTTCGAACAGGGCGTTGGTGATCTGGCCCAGGCTGCAGCAGCGCACGGCATCCATCAGCACATCGAACACGTTCTGGTTGTCGATCACGGCCTGCTGCAGCCGCTGCAGCATGGCCGGCGATTGCGCCGCATGCCGGGTGTGGAAGTCGGCCAGCCGCTGCAACTGGGATTCCTTCTCTTCCGTGGTCGACCGGGCCAGCTCGATCTGCTGGGGGTTCGGGTCTTCGTGCGGGTTGCGGAAGGTGTTCACGCCGATGATGGGGTACTCGCCGGTGTGCTTCTGCATCTCGTAGTGCATCGACTCTTCCTGGATCTTGCCGCGCTGGTAGCCGGTCTCCATCGCGCCCAGCACGCCGCCGCGGTCGGCGATCTTCTCGAACTCGGCCAGCACCGCTTCTTCCACCAGTTCGGTCAGCTCGTCGATGATGAACGCGCCCTGGTTGGGGTTCTCGTTCTTGGCCAGGCCCCACTCGCGGTTGATGATCAGCTGGATGGCCATCGCCCGGCGCACGCTGTCTTCGGTGGGCGTGGTGATCGCCTCGTCGAAGGCGTTGGTGTGCAGGCTGTTGCAGTTGTCGTAGATGGCGATCAGCGCCTGCAGCGTGG
>JBBAPL010000004.1:0-83826 GCA_040400895.1 Aquabacterium sp. | reverse complement strand
CGAGCGGCCCGACGAGCTTGATTTCACCCGCCGCGCCGCGCCGTCCATGGCCTTTGGTCAGGGCCCGCATGTGTGCCTGGGCGCAGCGCTCACCCTCATGGAGGCGCAGGCGGTATGGGGCCAGATGCTCGATCGCTGGCCCGGCCTGGAGCTCGCGTGCCCCGGGCAGTCCAGTCGCATGGGCAGCCCGCTGTACCGCGGCCCGCTCGAGTTGCCGGTGAGGCAGGCCCTTTCGAGCACAGGCCACCAGCCCGCCACCTACACTGCCGCCCACATCAACTGAACTGCCACAGCCACGACATGGACGCTTTTCTCACCCCCGAGTTCTGGATCGCCGTCGGCCAGATCATCATGATCGACATCCTGCTCGGTGGCGACAACGCTGTCGTCATCGCGCTGGCCTGCAGAAAGCTGCCACCGGCCCAACGTGCGCAAGGCATCCTGTGGGGCACGGTCGGCGCCATTGTGTTGCGGGTGATCCTGATCTTCTTTGCGCTCACCTTGCTGGCCATCCCTTACCTGAAACTGGTCGGTGCCATCCTGCTGGTCTGGATCGGCATCAAGTTGCTGGCGCCTGGTCATGACGACGGCCATGGTGACGTGCAGGGGTCCGACAAGCTGTGGGCGGCGGTGCGCACCGTGATCGTGGCCGACTTGGTGATGAGTGTCGACAACGTGATCGCCATCGCCGGTGCCGCCGAGAGCGCCGGCGGTGACCACAAGATGCCGCTGGTCATCTTCGGTCTGCTGGTGAGCATTCCCATCATCGTGTGGGGTAGCCAATTCGTCATCAAGTTGATGGATCGCTTTCCCGTCGTCATCACCATCGGCGGCATGTTGCTCGGCTGGATCGCCGGGACCATGGCGGTCGGCGACCCGGCTGCCGCGGGCTTCATTCCGCAAGCCAGCCCGGGCGAGGCCATCGCCAGCGTGCGCTATGCCGCAGGGGTGGGCGGCGCACTGCTGGTGCTGGCAGTCGGCCTGTGGATGAAACGCCGCCAAGCCCCAGCGTCCACTGCCTGAGCAAGCGCTGACAGGCCCGGTCGGCGCGCGGCACCGGCCGTCGACCGGTGCGCCCCGGGCGTGATAAGGTCATGTGGAGCCTGCAGAGACGGGCCTTCACGGAGGCTCCATGTCCTGGTTTTCGCTCAAGCGCCTGCCCGCTGGTGCACCCGCCGACAACGGCATCTCGTTGTCGCTGCTGAACAACCGCTACCGCCTCGGCGCCCGTCTCGGCGAAGGTGGCGGCAGCCAGGTCTTCGAAGCCGACGATCTGCGCACGGGCCAGCAGGTGGCGATCAAGCTGATTCAACTGCCCGTTGATCTGGCCGACGCCCAGCGTCAGGAGTGGGTGCGGCGCCTGCACCGCGAGGCTGAACTGGCCCGCAAGCTCGATCACCCCGATATCGTCGCCGTCATCGAGGCGGGGTTGCAGGGCCGCCAGGCCTGGCTGGCGATGGAGCGCGTGCGCGGCGTTGATCTCAGCCGATACACCCAGCGCCATCTGTTGCTGCCTGAAAACCTGGTGCTGCGCATCGGTGCGCGGGTGGGGGCCGCCCTTGCCCATGCCCACGCCCGCGGCGTGGTGCACCGGGATCTCAAACCCGCCAATGTGCTGGTGAACCTGGCGGCAGGCCAGGTCAAGCTGGCGGATTTTGGGGTGGCGCGGGACAACGACGCCGCGGTCACGCGCACTGGCATGACGCTGGGAACCCCCGCCTACATGGCGCCCGAGCAACTGGCGGGCGCACCGGCGGGCGCCGCCACCGACGCCTATGCACTCGGTGTGATGTTGTTCGAGCTGCTGGCCGGGCGCCGCCCGCACCAGGCCGCCACGTTGGGAGAGCTGCTGCAGGCCACCGCCAACCAGCCGCCGGCCTCGCTGGCACGGCTGCGGCCGGATCTGCCTGCGCCCGCCGTGGCCGCCGTGGAACGATTGCTGGCCCGCCAGCCCGCCGACCGGCCTGCTGATCTGGATGCCTGGGCCACCTCGGTGGGGGCGCTGGCGGCACTGATGACGCGTCTGCTGGCCCCCTCTTCGTCGACCTGCCTGTGACCGGCACGCCCCGGGTTCCGATGCACAATCGCCGCTCGCTTTCACCACGTCCAATACCAGCCGCGCAGCGCCCAGCATGACTTTCGAGTTCTTCCACGCCGTGGACACCGGCCGCGCGCGCAGCAACAACGAAGACTCGGTGGCGGTGGATGAGTCCAACGCGCTGGCGGTACTGGCAGACGGAATGGGCGGCTACAACGCCGGTGAAGTGGCCAGCGGCATGGCCACCTCGTTCATCAAGACCGAACTCGGCCGCTGGCTGGCCGAGGCCGCCAACCGTGCCAGCGACGTGGAAGTGCGCCGCGCGATGGACATCTGCGTGGACAACGCCAACCGCGCCATCTTCAATGCCGCCAATGCCAATCCGCAGTACGCCGGCATGGGCACCACCCTGGTGGTGGCGGTCTTCCGCGACAACCAGCTGCGGCTCGGGCATGTGGGGGATTCACGTGCCTACCGCTGGCGGGCCGGGCAGTTCGCGCAGATCACCCGCGACCATTCACTGTTGCAGGAGCAGATCGACGCCGGGTTGATCACGCCCGAACAGGCGGCGTTCTCGGCCAACAAGAACCTCGTCACCCGCGCCGTGGGGGTGGAAGACACGGTGCTGCTGGAAACCCACCTGCACGAGGTGCAGCCGGGCGATGTGTACCTGATGTGCTCGGACGGCTTGTCGGACATGCTCGACGACGCGATGATCGCCCGGCTGCTGCAAACCAACGATTCCCTGCCACAGGCTGGCCAGGCCTTGATTGCCGCCGCCAATGAGGCAGGCGGAAAGGATAATATTGCGTTGATACTCGTCCGCGTAGCGGGAGGCCCGTCAGGGGCTGCGCGGCCATGGTGGAAGTTCGGGCGCTGACCGATGCGGTGAACGCCGGCGTTCCCACCCCACCGGCAGCCGCCGGACGAGTCGGGGCAGACAGACATAAAGGGCAAGCATGGGCAAGCTGGTGGTCTCTCTCGACGGCGTGGTGATCAAGGACGTGCAGATCACCAAGGACAAGACCACCCTGGGCCGCCGCCCTTACAACGACATCGTGATCGACAACCTCGCCGTCAGCGGCGAGCACGCTGTTCTGCAGATGCTGGGCAACGACGTCTTCATCGAAGACCTCAACAGCACCAATGGCACCTACATCAACGGCAAGGCGATCAAGAAACAGATGCTGGCCCACAACGACGCTGTGGAGATCGGCAAGTACAAGATCAAATACCTGGTCGACGAAGGCGCCGACTACGAGAAGACCATGATCATGCGCCAGGGCAGCAGCGCCGGCATGGGCACTGGCGTACCGCACACACCGTACCACCACACCGCGCCGGTCCCCAATCACCCGTCGCTGGGGCAGCCCCAAGCCGCAGCCATGGCGCTCGCGGCGTCGATCAAGGTGCTCAGCGGCGCAGCGGCCGGCAAGTCCGTCACCCTCACCAAGGTGGTCACCACCGTCGGCAAGCCAGGGGTGCAGGTGGCGTCCATCACCAAGCGGCCCACCGGCTATGTGCTGGCCCATGTGGAAGGTGCGCAGCGGCCCAGCATCAACGGCGTGACCCTGGTGACTGACACGGCGCCCCTGTCCAACGGCGACCTGATCGAGCTGGCGGGCACCCAGATGCAGTTCGTGCACGCCTGACCGGGTCCTGCGCCACGGCCGAGGGGCCGTGACCGAGTTCACACCCGCATGCCAGCGGCCGACGCCATCCGCTGGTGCTGTGCCGAATTCCCAGCGCGTTGTCTTGCCAGCCGGGGCCCTGCCCTGCACCATGTGGTCTCGTGACAGTGCTTTGGCCGCGGCCCCCGCGGCGACGGCCTGCGCCCACCACTGCCAGGCCGGCACCGCCGGCGAGTCTTGCCCATGCCCATCCGCGTTCTCGGCTGTTCTGGCTCCATCGCTGCGGGTTGCCGCACCACGGCCTTCCTGCTCGACGATGACGTGCTGATCGACGCCGGCACCGGCGTCGGTGACCTCACCCTGGATGAATTGACGCGTGTCGATCACATCCTGCTGAGCCACTCGCACCTCGACCATGTGCTCGGCGTGCCCCTGCTGGCCGACAGCGTGATGCGCCGGCGCGGCAGCCAACGCCCACCGATCACCGTGCACGGCCTGCCTGCCACCCTGGATGCGCTGCGCAGCCACCTGTTCAACGGCGCCATCTGGCCCGATTTCACCCGCCTGCCGTCGGCCGAGCAGCCGATCCTGCGGTTGCAGCCCTTCCAGGTTGGTGACGTGCTGGAGTTCGGCACGCGCCAGATCGAGGTGCTGCCGGCGCTGCACACGGTGCCAGCCGTCGGCTTTGCGGTGCTGGGCGCGCAGGGCAGCTGGGTGTTCACCGGTGACACCGCTCCCAATCCGGCGCTGTGGCAGCGCCTGGCCAGCCTGAACGTGGCCAGCCTGGTGATTGAAACCGCCTTCCGAAACGACGAGTTCCAGCTGGCCGCCGTCAGCCGCCATCTGCACCCGGCGGCGCTGGGGCGTGAACTGCAGCAACTGCAGCAACCCACCGCTGTCTACATCACCCACATCAAGCCCGGCGAGCTGGACGCGGTGATGGCCGAAATCCTGGCGCTGGACACCCGGCACCCGGTGCAGGCGCTGATGGCTGGGCAGGTGATGCCGCTGGCGTGAAGCGTCAGGGGCTGACAATTCTTGTCAGCCGGTTCCGCCAGCAGGTGACACAACGCGGCAGCTGGCACCGCAACCGCGTGACAAAAGTCATGTGCCGAGCCTTCGGGCCGCAGTTTCAGACCTGGCACACGACATGCGAATACTCTGTCGTCCTACCCCCCCAACCCTCTTTTCATCTGTACTGGAGACTCTGCCATGAAGCGCGTCCAACAAGGTTTCACCCTCATCGAACTGATGATCGTCGTCGCGATCATCGGTATCCTGGCTGCCGTGGCCTTGCCGGCTTACCAGTCCTACATGAAGAAGGCTGCCTACACCGAAGTCGTTGGCGGTGCGGTCAACCACAAGAAGGGCGTTGAACTCTGCTACAGCATGAACAACGCGCTGACCGAGTGTGATGCCGGCACGGACCCGGTCCCCGCAGCGCCGGCCGCCGTCACCAGTGGCGCGTTCAACTCGCTGGCCGTTGCCAACGGCGTGATCACGCTGACGCCGAATGCGTTCAAGGGCATCCTGGCCACTGACACCTGCGTGATGACCCCGGTCGCCGACGCCAACTCACGCCTGCAATGGACCTACACAGGTGCTTGCGTGACCAACGGCTACGTCAAGAACTAACGCGCTTCACCGCGTAACGGAACGCCCACCTCGGTGGGCGTTTTTCGTTTTTGGACCCCGATCCGGTACCGCGGCCGCTGTGGTTTACTCTGCCCCGTCCTGACCACAGCGGCCGCGCGGGCAGGCCCAGCCATGCCGTCGATCTCCATTCCGCACAGTTCATTCGACACTGCACACCAACCCGGACCGGCTCTGGTTGCAGCCACGGTGCTGGCTGCCTGCGTGCCCACCCTGCTGGCGCTGCACCAGCCGCCGTCGGCGACCTTGCTGAACCAGTGCGTTGCAGTGGCGCTCTGGGGCATGGTGGCGGCCGTGCTGTCATTTCGCCTGACACCGGTGCGCGGCGGTGCGGCGGTCTTGGCCGCGCTGGGGCTGGTCGGTCTGGCCGCCGTGGGGTCATGGCTGTGGGGACTGCTGCCGCGCTCGCTGGTGCTGCAGGCCCTGGGCCTGCTGGCGGGCGCTGCCCTGATGCTGCAGGCAGGCGCTGCTGCTGCGCGTGCCGGTGCCGGTCCGCAGACCTTCATCGCGCTGGCCTGGAGCCTGCTGGTCGCCGGCGTGCTGGGCAGCGGGGTCGGGCTGGTCCAGGTGTTCGCACCGGCCTGGGCCGATGGCACCTGGATCGCCAGCTCCGGCCTGCCGGGCCGTGCGGTGGGCAACCTGCGCCAGCCCAACCACCTGTGCAGCCTGCTGCTGTGGGCGCTGGTGGCCGCCGTGGCGCTGCATGCGCTGCGCCGCTTGCCGGGCCTGGTCTTGGCGCTGCTGGTGCCGCTGCTGGTGGTGTGCGTGGAGCTCACCGCCTCCCGCACCGGCGCGGCCGGGCTGCTGCTGCTGGGGCTGTGGGGTGTGATCGACCGACGCCTGCCGCGCAGCGCCCGCCAGGCGCTGGTGGCCGCGCCGCTGCTGTACGCGCTGGTCTGGGGCGGCATGGTCTGGTGGGGCGACATCAGCCAGCAGGCCATCGGTGCCGGTGCACGTCTGGCAGCCGATGCCGGCGGCCTGGGTGAATCCAGCCCGAACGCCCGCCCCAACATCTGGCGCAACGCGCTGCGGATGATCGCCGCCAGCCCTTGGGCTGGCACCGGCTTTGGAGAATTCAACCTCGCCTGGTCGATGACGCCCTTCGTCAACCGGCCCACCGCGTTCTTCGACCACACCCACAACCTGCTGCTGCAGCTGATGGTGGAACTGGGTGTGCCGCTGGCGCTGCTGGTGCTGGCGCTGCTGGTGCTGGGGGTGTGGCAGGCCTGGCGCCGTGCCGCCAGCGCAGCCGACGACGACACCGCCGCCAGCAGCCGGGCCGCGCTGGTGCTTGTGCTGCTGGTCGGCATCCACAGCATGGTGGAGTACCCGCTGTGGTACGCCTACTTCCTGCTGCCCACAGCCCTGGCCTGGGGCCTGGTGCTGGGCTTGCCGGGCCCCACCGACGCGGTGCAGCCGCGCAGTGCATCGGTCCCGGGCCTGGTCGCCGGCCTGGTGATGGCGGCGGCCGGCCTGCTGGCGGTGCTGGACTACCAGCGCGCCGTGGTCATCTACGCCCCCACCGACGGCAGCGGGACGCTGGCCGAGCGCATCGCCCGCGGCCAGCTCAGCCCGCTGTTCGCGCACCAGGCCGACTACGCGGCCGCCACCAACGAGGTGCCACCCGCCAGCCGCGCGCTGGGTTTGATGCGAGCCACCCACGCCCTGCTGGACACGCGGCTGATGATGGCCTGGTCACGCCAGCTGGCCGACAGCGGCCACCTGGACGAGGCACGCTGGGTGGCGCAGCGGCTGCGGGACTTCCGCAACCCGGATGCGGCCGAGTTCTTTGCGCCTTGCGATGCCGCCACGCCATCGGCCAGCCTGCCGTTCCAGTGCCAAATGCCGCAACGTGTGCACAGCTGGCGTGATCTGGCGGCACTGCCGCCGCTGCTGCCGCGCGCGGCGGTGGGTCAGGCGGCGCCGTCGGCCACCCAGTGACCTGACTTGCCGCCCTGCTTTTCCAGCAGGCGGATGTCGGTCATGGTCATCCCCCGATCAACGGCTTTGCACATGTCATAGATCGTCAGCAGGCCCACCTGCACGGCGGTCAGGGCCTCCATCTCGACCCCGGTCTTGCCCACCGTCTCGGCCTGCACCTGGATGTGCACTGCGCTGGCTGCGGCGTCGATCTGGAAGTCGACCGCCACATGGGTGAGGGGCAACGGGTGGCACAGCGGGATCAGCTCGGCCGTGCGCTTGGCGGCTTGGATGGCGGCAATGCGGGCGATGCCGATGACGTCGCCCTTCTTCGCCGTGCCGCCGGCCACCAGCGCCAGCGTGGCCGGCAGCATGTGGATGGTGCCGGCCGCCCGGGCGACGCGGTGGGTCTCGGCCTTGGCCGCCACGTCCACCATGTGCGCCTGGCCCTGGCTGTCGAAGTGGGTCAGCGGTGCGGTGTTCGAAGGGGCTGACGGCAGGTCGGTGGGCAGGGTCATGGCAGGCGAAACATGCGGGCAACAGGGCAGTGGGATGATAGGTGACCGCTCTGCCATCGCCTCCGGACGCCCCGCTTGATCCACCCCCCGCCCACTGATCTGCACCCCTGGCGACCGACGTGGCGGCTGACATGGCGGCGGCGCCTGCCGTGCAGCGTGCTGGCCCTGCTGATCGGCGCCACCAGCGTGCAGCCGCTGCAGGCCCAGGGTCTGCCGCCCGCGCCGGTGCGGCTGCCGGCCCTGGGCGAGTCGGCGTCCGACGACTTCAACCTCAACCAGGAAAAGCGCATCGGCGAGCAGGTGATGCGCGAGATCCGCCGCGACCCGGCCTACCTGGACGACCCGCAGCTGCTGGACTACCTGCACAGCCTGTGGGCGCCACTGGTGCGCACCGCCCGCCTGCAGGGTGACATCGACGCCGACACCGAGCGGCTGTTTCCGTACGAGAGCTTCCTGGTGCGCGACCGCTCGGTCAACGCCTTTGCCCTGCCGGGCGGCTACGTCGGCGTGCACCTGGGGCTGATCGCCATCACCGCCACGCCCGACGAGCTGGCGTCGGTGCTGGCGCATGAGCTGGCGCACGTCACCCGGCGGCACATCGCCCGCAGCATGTCGGCGTCGTCGCGCAGCAGCACGCTCAGCATGGCGGCCATGCTGCTGGGCCTGCTGGTGGCCGGCCGCGCCGGCAGCCCCGACATGGCGCAGGCCGCCATCATGGGCGGCCAGGCGGCCATGCTGCAGGCGCAGCTGAACTTCTCCCGCGACATGGAACGCGAAGCCGACCGCAACGGCCTGGCCACGATGGCCGGTGCCGGCTTTGCGCCGGGCGGCATGTCGGTCATGTTCGACAAGCTCGACAACGCCAGCCGCCTGAACGACAGCGGCGGCTACCCCTATCTGCGCAGCCACCCGCTGACGGTCGACCGCATCGGCGAGGCGCGGCAGATGGTGCAGGCCAGCGGGCAGGCCGCTGGCGTGCCCCTGCCCGCGCCACCGCTGCTGCACGGCCTGATGCAGGCCCGTGCCCGCGTGCTGATGGACCCCGGCGTGCAGGCCCTGCGCAAGCTGCAGGACTTCGACGCCCGCGCCACGATGGACCAGCTGCCGCTGTGGGAGCGGCTCAACGGCCTGTATGCGGCCGCGCTGGCCTCGGTGGGCCTGCGTGAATACGACCGTGCCGAACGCGCCGCGCGCGCTGCGGCCGGTCTGCTGGCGGCATCAGCCCAGCGTGACGACGCCCCGGCCCGCCGCGCGCTGGCCCGGCTGGCAGTGCAGCTGGCGCTGGCCCGCGGCGACGTGGCGCGCTCTGGTGCAGTGCTGGCCGCCGAGGGCCTGGTCGACGGCGGGCGCACCGGGCTGCTGCTGCAGGCCGAGTGGGCGCTGGCCGACGGCAGCGCGCCGGTGTTGCAGCGCAGCGTCGAGACCCTGCACACCTGGGCCACGGTGCACCGCGACGATGCGTCGGCCTGGCAGGCCCTGGCCCAGGCTGCGGCCAGGCTGGGCCAGCCGCTGCGGGCCGTGCGGGCCGAGGCCGAGGCCCAGGCCGCGCTGGGCAACCTGCCCGGTGCCGTCGACCGGCTGCGTGCCGGCCAGCAGTTGGCCCGCCGCGGCGGCGCCGGCACCGACTTCATCGAGGCATCGGTGATCGATGCGCGCCTGCGCGACCTGCAGGCCCAGCGCCGGCAACTGCTGGCCGACGAGCGCCGTGCCGGCGAGCGCCGCCGCGACGACGCCCCCGACTAGCACCCGGCCAACCTGCCTAACGCAGCGTTGGCGCGGCTGCTGTCAGCCTTGCCCGCGGTTGAACAGCCGCTCCATGGCCACGTCGATCACCATGCTGCACAGGCTGTAGATCACCGACCCGATGAGCGCGGCGCCAAAGCCGGTGACGTTGAAGCCGCTCAGCACCCCGGCGGCCGACCAGAACATCAGCGCGTTGATCACGAACAGGAACATGCCCAGCGTGACCACCGTGACCGGCAGCGTCAGCAACACCAGCAGCGGGCGCACCAGGGTGTTGAGCAGCCCCAGCACCAGTGCGGCCACCATGGCCGCGCCGTAGCTGGCCACGGACACACCAGGGTAGAGATGGGCCACCAGCAGCAGTGCGGCAGCCAGCAACAGCCAACGGATGATCAATTTCATGCTCGACAGCATACCGCCGCAGGCCTGCCGGCCGACACGGCCCGGCCAGCCTCGCAGCGGCCCGGGCGCCGTGTTTGTTGCCCCCGGCTGGCCCCGGCTGATGCCCGGGGGCGAAAAAACGTTGTTTCATGGCCTTGACAGGGCGGTTTTACCTATGAAAACAGCTTCTCACCACCCATGGCTGGCAGTACCATTGCGCCCGCTGAAGGCCACAGAGAGCAACGCCGGTTCAAGCAGCCAGCGGCCCGGGCACTCCGGCGCATCAACCACTCACGTGATGGAGAGAATGAACATGGCAACTGCGAAGAAGGCCGCTCCGGCCAAGAAGGCACCTGCGGCCAAGAAGGCCGCTCCGGCCAAGAAGGCGGCGGCCAAGCCGGCAGCCCCGGCCAAGAAGGCGGCAGCGCCCGCCAAGCAGGATGCGGCCCCGGCCAAGAAGGCGGCGGCTCCCGCCAAGAAGGCAGCGGCCAAGAAGCGCACGCCGAACGCCGCCTTCATGAAGGCCATGACCCCCAGCGCCGCACTGGCCGCCATCATTGGCGACAAGGCCGTGCCCCGCACCGAGGTCACCAAGAAGGTCTGGGAGTACATCAAGAAGAACAACCTGCAGGACAAGGCCAAGCGGACCATGATCAACGCCGACGCCAAGCTGAAGGAAATCTTCAAGCAGGCCCAGGTGTCGATGTTCGAGATGACCAAGCTGATCAACGGCCATCTGAAGTGACGCACACCGGGCCCGCGTGGCCCGGTCTGTCTTGCAGCGAAGCCGGCCCTTGGGCCGGCTTTGTCGTTGTGGGGCCGCTGCCCCGTCAGGCGGGCACGCTGGCCAGCACGTCGGCACACCAGGCCTGCAGGCCATCGGCGGTGTCGATCTGCGGCAGCAGCGCTGCCATGGCCGCCCGTGACAACACTGCCGCGGCGGCGTCGCCTGCGGCCCGGTGGGCCCGCGCCAGCGCTTCATGGGCGAAGAAGTGCTCCACCGCATCGGCATCGGCCCCGGCCGCCTTGCAGCCGTCCAGGCAGCGCTGCGCGTGCAGCACCGCCGCCGCGCCATCGCCGGCCGCCGCATGGCACAGCGCCAGACGGTACTCGGCCCGCTCGGCATGGCGCCAGGTGCCGGCATGGCCCCAGGCCTGGCGGGCGAGCCTGGCGGCCTGCAGCATCAGGGCGTCGCGCGCGGCGTCGCGGGCTGCGCCGGCGGGCGGGCCGCCGGCCTGCAGGTCTGCAGCCACGTTGTTGGCGCTGGCCGCATAGGCCTGGGCCGCCTCGCCGGTGCCCAGGGCCTGGGCCGCGGCGGCATCGGCGGCCAGCAGGGCCGAGGCTTGGGCCCAGCGCTGCTGCGCGGCCAGGGCCAGCACCACGTTCTGCAGGGCACGCCAGCGCTGTGCCTCGGGCGGTTGCATGGGCGTGGTGGCACCGGTCACCATCGCCCAGGCCCAATGCAATCGCTGCACGGTGGCGGCGGTGGCGTCGGCGTGTGCCAGGCCGGGTGGCACTGCCGCCAGCAGCGCCGCCAGCGCCGAGGCGTCGCCGAGGTGGGCCAGGGCCACATGCTCGGCCAGGCGCAGCGCCCGGGCGCCATCGGCGTCGGCCGGCAGACCTGGCGCACGCTCCATCAACAACGCCAGGGTGGCTGCGGGCTGGTCGGCATGTTGGTCCTCTGCCTGGCCGAGAACGTCGGCCAGGGACGGGGTCGGGGTCGGATCAGGCAAGTGCACGCTTGATGATCAGTGATTCGCAGCGGACGGGTTGCATGTCCGAGCCCACCGTGTGGGATTGCACGCCGGCCGGCCGGTCCGGGGCTGCCGTGCGCAGTTGTGTGTCAAACGCCCCCTGTCTCTCCCATCTTCCCCACATCGGGTGTCAGAAAATGTTGATTCGCGGGATGGGTACCGGCGCAGTGAAACCCGTCGCCCGATGTCCAACTGCACCCCGACCGCAGGAGCTCACGTTCGATGGAGTACCAAGACACCGTGGAGCGCAGCACCGAGTTGCTGCGCAAGGCCTTGCCGCTGATGTCCCGTCAGGCCGCAGCGCTGCACCCGGTCAGCTATGCCGTGTGGTACGCCTATGTGGCCGATGTGAACTCGCCGCTGCATGCGGCACTGGACAAGCACCTGGCCGAGCATGGTGTGCTGGACGAAGCTGCCACCGAGGCGCTGTACCGACGCCACCTGGCCGAGCCGGGTGCCGACCTCGCAAACCAGGTGACCGATGGCGTGGCCGGGCTGCTCGACGGCATGCAGGCCTCGGCCGCCGCCGCCGGCGACCAGACGGCACGCTACGGCGACACCCTGCAGCGCCTGAGCGCCGCGCTGGGCCCCACCGAGGCGGCGTCGGCCGACCCGCCCGCGCTGGGCGAGGTGCTGGCGCACACCCTGCAGATGCAGGCGGCCTTGCACCGGCTGCAGAACGCGCTGGCCGAAAGCCAGCGCGAGATCGGCAACCTGCGTGACGAGGTGCGCCGCGCCTGGCACGAAAGCCTGGTGGACGCACTGACCACGCTGGCCAACCGCCGCGCCTTCGACCGCCGCCTGGTCGCCTGCCTGGCGGCCGACGCGGCCGTGCTGGGCCGCCCGCCGCTGGGCGCGCCGGTGAGCCTGCTGATGATCGACATCGACCACTTCAAGCGCGTCAACGACAGCTATGGCCATGCCTTTGGCGACCAGGTGCTGCGCGCGGTGGCCCAGGTGCTGAAGGCACTGACCCCCGAGGGCGGCCTGGCGGCCCGCGTGGGCGGTGAAGAATTTGCGCTGCTGCTGCCGGGCATGCCGCTGCCGCAGGCCCGGGCACTGGCCGAGACGCTGCGCACCACGGTCGCCGCCAGCCGCATCCGCCGCAAGGGCGGGGACGCCGACGAGCACATCACCGTGTCGCTGGGCGTGGCGCAGTTTCTGCAGCGCAACGCCGCGCTGGGCCTGTCGGTGGACGAAGCGCCGGCCGACTTCGTCGACCGTGCCGACCGGGCGCTGTATGCCGCCAAGCAGGCCGGGCGCGACCGGGTGATCGTCGCCGATTGACCTGGCTTCGGCCTTGGTCTCGGCCGCGCCTCAGCCGGCCTGCAGCAGCGGCTTGAGGAACCGGCCGGTGAAGCTCTCGGCGCAGTCGGCAATCACCTCTGGCGGCCCCACCGCCAGCACCCGGCCGCCGCCGGCGCCGCCTTCGGGGCCCATGTCGATCAGCCAGTCGGCGGTCTTGATGACGTCCAGGTTGTGCTCGATCACCACGATGGTGTTGCCGGCGTCGCGCAACTGGTGCAGCACCCGCAGCAGCAACTCGATGTCGGCGAAGTGCAGGCCGGTGGTGGGCTCGTCCAGGATGTAGAGCGTGCGGCCGGTGTCGCGCTTGCTCAATTCCAGTGCCAGCTTCACCCGCTGTGCCTCGCCACCGCTCAGCGTGGTGGCACTCTGGCCCAGGGTGATGTAGCCCAGGCCCACGTCGAGCAGGGTCTGCAGCTTGCGCGACAGCGCCGGCACCGCGTCGAAGAAGCGGCGTGCCTCTTCCACCGTCATGGCCAGCACCTCGTGGATGTTGCGGGCCTTGTACTGCACCTCCAGCGTCTCGCGGTTGTAGCGCTGCCCGGCGCAGGTGTCGCAGGGCACGTACACGTCGGGCAGGAAGTGCATCTCCACCTTCAGCACGCCGTCGCCCTGGCAGGCCTCGCAGCGCCCGCCACCGGCCGCCGCGCCGACGTTGAAGCTGAAGCGCCCGGCGCCGTAGCCGCGTTCACGCGCCATCGGCACCTCGGCGAACAACTCGCGGATGGGGGTGAACAGCCCGGTGTAGGTGGCCGGGTTGCTGCGCGGCGTGCGGCCGATCGGGCTCTGGTCGACGTTGATCACCTTGTCGAAGGCGTCCAGGCCCTCGATCTCGTCATGCGGCGCCGGCTCGGCATGGGCGTGGTACAGCTTCCTGGCCACGGCCGTGTAGAGCGTGTCGTTGATCAGCGTGCTCTTGCCCGAGCCCGACACGCCGGTCACGCAGGTCAGCAGGCCCACCGGCACCTCGGCCGTCACGTTCTTCAGGTTGTTGCCGCGGGCATTGACGATGCGCAGGCAGCTGGCCGGCGTGGCGGCGAAGCGCGGCCACATCGGCTGGGGCTCGGGCTTGGCGCGGCCCTTGGTGGGCGCTGGCGGCGGCTCGGGCGGCGCCACGTAGTCGGGCTGCCAGGTGTGGCGCTGGGTGGGCACCTCGATGCGCAGCACATGCGCCAGGTACTTCCCGGTCAGGCTGTCGGGGTGGGCCGCCACCTCGTCGGGCGTGCCCTGGGCGATGACGCGCCCGCCGTGCACGCCGGCGCCCGGGCCCATGTCGATCACATGGTCGGCGGCGCGGATCATGTCCTCGTCATGCTCGACCACCAGCACGCTGTTGCCCAGGTCGCGCAGGTGGCGCAGCGTGCCGATCAGGCGCTCGTTGTCGCGCTGGTGCAGGCCGATGCTGGGTTCGTCCAGCACGTACATCACGCCCGTCAGGCCGCTGCCGATCTGGCTGGCCAGGCGGATGCGCTGGGCCTCGCCGCCGGAGAGCGTGTCGGCGCTGCGGTCCAGGCTGAGGTAGTTCAGCCCCACGTCGTTGAGGAACTTCAGCCGCGCGCGGATCTCGCGCACCACCTTGTCGGCGATCTCGGCCTTGGCGCCCTGCAACTGCAGCGCCTCGAAGTAGGCCAGGCACTCGGCCAGGGTGGCGTGTTCCACCTGGTAGATGGCCTGGCGCGGCACGCTGGCGTCCTGGCCGACCAGGAACACATGCCGGGCCTCGCGCTTCAGCCGCGTGCCGCCGCAGTGGGCGCAGGGCTTGGCGGCCTGGTAGCGGGTCAGGTCCTCGCGCACGGCGGCCGAGTCGGTTTCGCGGAAGCGCCGGGCGAAGTTGGGAATGATCCCTTCGAACGGGTGCGACCGCTTGACCATGCGTGGCTTGCCCTTGGCGGTCTCGGCCTCGTAGACGAACTCGATCTCGTCCGTGCCCGACCCATGCAGCAGCACCTGCTGTGCAGCCGGCGGCAGGCTTTCATACGGCGTCTCGATGTCGAAGCCGTAGTGCCGGGCCACGCTCTCCAGCATCGAATGGGTGTAGGCATTGCGCCGGTCCCAGCCCTTCACCGCGCCGCCAGCCAGACTGAGGCTGGGGAAGGCCACCACCCGCTCCGGGTCGAACACCGTCTGCTGGCCCAGGCCGTCGCAGTGCGGGCAGGCGCCCATCGGGGCGTTGAAGCTGAACAACCGCGGTTCCAGCTCCGACAGGGCGTAGCTGCACACCGGGCAGGCGAACTTGCTGGAAAACAGGTGCTCCTTGCCCGTGTCCATCTCCAGCGCGATGGCCTTGCCGTCTGCGGCGCGCAGCGCGGCCTCGAAGCTCTCGGCCAGGCGCTGCTTCACGTCGGGTCGGGCGCGCAGGCGGTCGATCACCACGTCGATGTCGTGCTTCTCGTTCTTCTTCAGCTCGGGCAGGTCGGCGGCTTCCACCGTCTGGCCGTCGATGCGAAAGCGCACATAGCCACGCGCCTGCATGTCGGCAAACAGCTCGGTGAATTCGCCCTTGCGGTCGCGCACCACCGGGCTCAGCACCATCAGGCGGGTGTCGTCGGGCAGGGCCAGCACCGCGTCGACCATCTGGCCCACGCTCTGGGCCTGCAGCGGCAGGTCATGGTCGGGGCAGAAGGGCGTGCCGGCGCGGGCGTACAGCAGGCGCAGGTAGTCGTGGATCTCGGTCACCGTGCCCACGGTGCTGCGCGGGTTGTGGCTGGTGGCCTTCTGCTCGATGGAAATCGCTGGGGAGAGGCCCTCGATCACATCCACATCGGGCTTGTCCATCAACTGCAGGAACTGCCGGGCGTAGGCGCTCAGGCTCTCCACATAGCGGCGCTGGCCCTCGGCATACAGGGTGTCGAAGGCCAGGCTGCTCTTGCCGCTGCCCGACAGCCCGGTGATCACCACCAGGCTGTGCTTGGGGATGTCGAGGTCGATGTTCTTCAGGTTGTGGGTGCGGGCCCCCCGGATGTGCAGGTGGGTCGACCCCACGGGGAGTGGCCGGGCAGGCGATGGCGCAGGAAGCGCGGCTGCGGCGGCCGGGGTGGCAGGATCATTGGAAGGCATGGCGGCAGACGACGAGGGCAACCGAGCATGATAGCCACCCGCGGCCACCCGCGGCCACCCGCGTTGGTGCGGCAACCCCGCCGCCGCCCCGGCCCGCGCCGGTGGTCAGGCGTCGTCCGCCAGCACCCGCAGCAGGTCGGCGCCGTAGGCGTCCAGTTTCTTGCAGCCCACGCCGCTGATGCCGGCCAGCGCGTCCAGGGAATCTGGTGCCTCCCGGGCCATCTCGGCCAGGGTGGCGTCATGGAAGACCACGTAGGCCGGCAGGTTGTGGGCCTTGGCCACCTCGGCACGCCAGGTCTTCAACGCCGCAAAGCGGGCCAGGCCGGCCTCGTCCAGCGGCAATGGCGGCGGCTTGGCGGTGGCACTGCGGCTGCTGCCCGTCGGGGTGCCCTTGCGGCTGCTGCGGCGGCTGCGCGGCGGTGTCTCGGCCGGCACCCGCAGCATCACCGGCATGTCGCCGCGCAGCACGGCGCGTGCGCTGTCGGTCAGCTCCAGCGTGTTGAACTCGCCCACGCTGCGCACATGGCCCAGTGCGATCAGCTGGCGCAGCACGCTGCGCCATTGCTGCTCGGCCACGTCGGCGCCGATGCCGAAGGTGGACAAGCGCTCATGGCCGCGCTGGGTCACCTTGTCGGTCACCTTGCCGCGCAGCACGTCGATCAGGTGGCCGGCACCGAAGCCGAAGCCGCTGCTCTGGTGGAAGCGGTAGATGCAGCTCAGCGCCTTGCGCGCCGCGTCGGTGGCGTCCCACACCGCCGGCGGATGCAGGCAGTTGTCGCAATTGCCACAGGGCGCGGATTCTTCGTCGAAGTAGGCCAGCAGCCGCACCCGCCGGCAGTCATGCGCCTCGGCCAGGGCCAGCAGGGCGTCGAGCTTGGCGCGCTGCAGGCGCTTGAAGTCGTCCTCGGCCTCGCCCTCGTCGATCATGCGGCGCTGGTTCACCACGTCGGCCAGGCCATAGGCCATCCAGGCGGTGGCCGGGCCGCCGTCGCGGCCGGCGCGACCGGTCTCCTGGTAGTAGCCCTCGATGTTCTTGGGCAGGTCGAGGTGGGCGACAAAGCGCACGTCGGGCTTGTCGATGCCCATGCCGAAGGCGATGGTGGCCACCATCACCACGCCCTCGTCGCGCAGGAAGCGGTCTTGGTGGCGGCGGCGTACCCCGGCGTCCAGCCCGGCGTGGTACGGCAGCGCGGTGATGCCCTCGCCCGACAGCCAGGTGGCGGTCTCCTCGACCTTCTTGCGGCTCTGGCAGTAGACGATGCCGGCGTCGCCCTCGTGCTCGTCGCGCAGCAGGCGCAGCAGTTGCTGGCGCGGCTCGTCCTTCTCGACGATCACATAGCGGATGTTCGGCCGGTCGAAGCTGGCGATGAACAGCTGCGCCGATTCGAGCGCCAGCCGCTCGACGATGTCGGCGCGGGTGTGGGCGTCGGCCGTGGCGGTGAGGGCGATGCGCGGCACCGTGGGGAAGCGCTCGTGCAGCTGCGACAGGCCCAGGTACTCTTCGCGGAAGTCATGGCCCCATTGGCTGACGCAGTGCGCCTCGTCGATGGCGATCAGGCTGAGCAGGCCGCGTTCATGCAGGGAATCCAGCATCGCCAGGAAGCGCGGCGTCAGGATGCGCTCGGGCGCGGCGTACAGCAGCACAAGGGTGCCGGCCATCAGGTCGCGCTCGACGCGGCGGGCCTCATCGCCTTCGAGCGTGCTGTTGAGGAAGGCCGACTTCACGCCCGCTTCACCGAGCGCACCGACCTGGTCGTGCATCAGTGCGATCAGCGGGCTGACCACCAGCGCCACGCCGCGTCCGGCGCGGTGGCGGGCGATGGCCGGCACCTGGTAGCACAGGCTCTTGCCGCCGCCGGTGGGCATCAGCACCAGGGCGTCGCCGCCGGCGGTGACATGGTCGACCACCGCCTGCTGCTGGCCGCGGAAGGCGCCATAGCCGAACACCTGCTGCAGGATGTCCAGGGGCTGGGTGGACGAGGTGTCGGCGTGGCGGATGCTGGGCATGGGTGCCGGGATGGTAACGACCCGGGCCGGCTGGCCGCTGCCGCTCCCCCGCCTGGGGGCTGCACTTCCCACCTCGGGGGGCAGTGCGCGGGCGGCGCGGCTGGCCATAATCGGCGCAACGGGGACAATCGCGCCCCTCCAACCTCTCCACACCCCGTCCAACGCCCTCCAGGAGCCCCCGCCATGGCATCGGTCAACAAAGTCATCCTCATCGGCAACCTGGGGCGCGACCCGGAAGTGCGCTACACGCCCAACGGCAGCGCGGTGTGCAACGTCAGCCTGGCCACCACCCGCAACTGGAAGAGCAAGGACAGCGGCGAGCGCCAGGAAGAGACCGAATGGCACCGCGTGGTGTTCTTCGACCGCCTGGCCGAGATCGCCGGTGAATACCTGAAGAAGGGCCGCCCGGTGTACGTGGAAGGCCGCTTGAAGACCCGCAAGTGGACCGACAAGGACGGCGTGGAGAAATTCACCACCGAGATCTTTGCCGACCAGATGCAGTTGCTGGGCGGGCGTGAAGAAGGCGGCATGGGCGGCGGTGGTGGCGGCGGTGGCGCCAGCCGCGCCAGCATGGCCGGTGGTGCCGACGACTACGGCGACGACAGCGCGCCCGCGCCCGCCCCGCGCCGCAGCGCCCCCCCGCCGCGGGCCCCCGCGGCCACGCCGCGCCCGGCGCCGAAATCGAGCACCGGCTTCGACGACATGGACGACGACATCCCGTTCTGACGGCATGCGCCCCGCCAGCAGGCGGGGTTGAAGCAGTTCAGGCCGGCCGCAGCGCGCCGGCACCTACCCGCACCGGGCGGTCGACGCCAGCGAACTGGAAGTCCAGCTCCGGCGCCAGCCCGCTGACGATGCGGGCGATGCTCTTGCCCGAGCCGCAGGCGTGGGTCCAGCCCAGCGTGCCGTGGCCGGTGTTCAGGAACAGGTTGGGCAGTTTGCTGCGGCCGATCACCGGCAGGTTGCTGGGCGTGGTGGGGCGCAGGCCGGTCCAGAACTCGGCCCGGCTGCTGTCGCCGGCACCGGGGAACAGTTCTTCCACCCGCCGCACGATGGCCTGGCAGCGCACCGGGTTCAGGTCGCGGTCGTAGCCGTTCAGCTCGGCCGTGCCGGCGATGCGCAGACGGTCACCCAGGCGTGAGAACACCAGCTTGTGGCCGTCGTCGGTCAGCGACACCTGGTGCGCCTTGCTGGCGTCGGCCACCGGCATCGTCACCGAATAGCCCTTGGCCGGGTAGATCGGCAGGTGGATGCCGAGCGGCTGCAGCAGCAGCGGGCTGAAGGCGCCCATCGCCACCACGTAGGCGTCGGCCTGCAGGCGCTGGAAGCGGCCCTGGTCGTCGGTGGCTTCCACATGGTCGATGGTGCCGCCGGCGGTGCGCAGTGCGGTGATGCCGTGGTTGAACAGGAAGCGCACGCCGTTGGCGGCGCAGCGCGCGGCCAGCGCCTGGGTGAACTGCCGGGCGTCGCCCGATTCATCTTCGGCGGTGAAGGTGGCGCCGGCCAGCTGGCCGCGCGCATGGGTGTGGGCCAGGGCCGGCTCCAGCCGCACGGCGTCGTCGGCCGAGATCACGCGGCGGTCGCAGCCCAGGTCGCGCATCAGCGCGGCCGGGGCGTGGGCGGCGTCGAATTCCTTCGCGTCGGTGTAGAAGTGCAGGATGCCCTGGGCGCGCTGGTCGTACTGCAGGCCCAGCTCGCCGCGCAGCTGCTGCAGCGTGCTGCGGCTGTAGGTGCCCAGCGCCACGATCTGGCGGATGTTGTGGCGGGTGCGCGCCGGCGTGCATTCGCGCAGGAACTGCAGGCCCCACAGCCACCGGCGCATGTCAGCGCGCAGGCGGAACAGCAGCGGCGCGTCTTCACGCCCCAGCCACTGCAGCAGCTTGATCGGCGCGCCGGGGTTGGCCCAGGGCTCGGCATGGCTGACGCTGATCTGCCCGCCGTTGGCGAAGCTGGTCTCGGCCGCGGCAGCGGCCTGGCGGTCGACGACGGTGACTTGGTGGCCCTGCTGCTGCAGGAAATGGGCGGTGCTGACGCCGAGCAAGCCGGCGCCCAGAACGAGGACGTGCATGGAAGGAAACTCCGAAGGACAGGGTTGGCGCTCCGGCCACCTGCAAAGGTGGCTGGTGCGCTTGCCGCTCCCACTGTCCTTGGTACCTGAGAGATTCAACCGCCGGGCGCCATGCCTTGCGGTCTTGCTCCTTCGGTGCCTCACCGTGGCGGTGAAGTCTCTCCAGACGGCTGCTGTGGTCTGCAGTACGGAACCTGAGCGTTCATGGGAGATTGCGCCTTCGGTGGCCGGGCGGTGTGCCCGGCGCTCTCCTGCAGAGTGGGGTGGATGTTAACAGCCGCCCCCTGCGTGGATCAAGCGGCGCGCCGCAGTGGCAGCGTGCGCTGGGCCGGTGGACTGCCGTGGCGCAGCACCGGCGTGGGCAGGTCGGTCGGTCGCAGTGGCACGGCCGGTGCGGGGCGGGGCAGGATGAACGGCGCAGATGCCATGGTGGCCTCCAGTTGCAGTCGCGGCCTGCGCCGATGCTGAGGCGGGCCGTCGCGTTGTGATCGGCCGATCAGCGCTGAACTTGTGCCCCTGTTGCCAACGGTTACCTCCGCCCCGGCCCTGGATCAGTCGACCTTGGCGTTGGCCGTCTTCACCACCTTGGCCCACTTCGCCGTCTCGGCGGCGATGAACTTGGCGAAGTCGGCGCTGGACATGCCGCTGGGGATGGCGCCCTGCGTCTGCAGCCGCTCCTTCAGCGCCGGGCTGGCCAGCGCCTTGGCGGATTCGGCCTGCAGGCGGTTGACGATGTCGGCCGGCGTGCCCGCGGGCACCACCAGGCCGAACCAGCTGCTGGCCTCGTAGCCCTTGAGCGTCGGGCCGCCGGCTTCCTCGATGGTGGGCAGCTCGGGGATGGCGTCGCTGCGCTTGGCGCTGGTCACCGCCAGCGCCTTGAGCTTGCCCGAGCGGATGTGCGGCAGCGCCGAGGGCAGGTTGTCGAACATCAAGTCCATGCTGCCGCCCATCAGGTCGATCAGCGCCGGACCCGAGCCGCGGTACGGGAAGTGCACCATGAACACGCCGGCCATGCTCTTGAACAGCTCGCCGGACAGGTGGATGGAGGTGCCGTTGCCCGAGCTGGCCATGTTGAACTTGCCCGGGTTGGCCTTGGCCACGCGGATGAAGTCGGCCACGTTGTTGATGTTGTGCTTCTGCGCGAAGGCGGCGTTGAGCACCAGCACATTGGGCACGCCCGCCACCAGGGTGACCGGGGCGAAGTCCTTGATCGGGTCGTAGGGCAGCTTGGGGTACAGCGCGGCATTGATGGCGTGGGTGCCCACCGTGCCCATCAGCATGGTGTAGCCGTCGGCTGGGGTCTTGGCCACTTCGCCAGCGGCGGTGTTGCCACCGGCGCCGGGCTTGTTGTCCACCACGACGGGCTGCCCCAGGGCCTTCTGCAGCTCGGGCGCCAGTGCGCGGGCCAGGATGTCGGTGGTGCCGGCGGCGGCGAACGGCACCACGAAGCGGATCGGCTTGTTCGGCCAGGCGGCCTGGGCCAGCGCGCTGCCGGGCGCCAGGGTGGCGGCTGCCACGGTGGCCAGGGCAGCCAGGGTGAGTTGGCGGCGGGTGAAGGTCATGGTGTCTCCTGGGTGGGTGGGTGTCGGGCCGCGGGCGTGCCCCGGCTGGCTGGGTGGCTGGTGGTGTGGCGCGGGCTCAGCCGGGCGGTGGCATCCAGCCGCGCGGCACGGCGCCGAGCAGCCGGCGGGTGTAGTCCTGCTGTGGCGCGGCCAGGATCTGCGCGGCGCTGGCCTGCTCCACCACCTGGCCGTCCTTCATCACCAGCACCTCGTCGCTGATGAAGCGCACCACCGCCAGGTCGTGGCTGATGAACACATAGGCCAGGCCCAGCTCGTCCTGCAGGTCGCGCAGCAGGTTCAGCACCTGGGCCTGCACGCTCACATCCAGTGCGCTGACGGCCTCGTCGAGCACCAGCACCTCGGGGTTCAGCGTCAGGCAGCGGGCGATGGCCACGCGCTGGCGCTGGCCGCCGGAGAACTCATGCGGGTACTTGAAGAAGGTCTCGGGCGGCAGGCCCACCTTGGCCAGCAGGGCGCGGGCGCGGTCTTCACGCTCGGCGGTGTGGGCACCGATGCCGTGGATCGCCATCGGCTCGATCAGCGTCTGGCCGATGGACAACCGCGGGTTCAGGCTGGCATACGGGTTCTGGAAGACGATCTGGATGCGCCGGCGCATGGTCTGCCGGTCGCGGTCGCCCAGCGTCAGCAGGTTCTGGCCATCGAAGATCACCTCGCCGCCGGTGGGCTCGTGCAGGCGCAGCAGCGTCAGGCCCATGGTCGTCTTGCCCGAGCCCGATTCGCCCACCACGCCCAGGGTGTGGCCGCGCCGCAGCTGGAAGTTCACGCCCTGCACCGCCTTGAACTCGCGCTTGCCGAACAGCCCCTGCTTGATGAAGAAGCTCTTGGCCAGGGCCTTCACCTCCAGCACCACCGGGGCATTGGGGTCCTTGGAGGCGGCGGGTGCGGTGCTGGAGGCGGTGCCGCCGGCGATGTGCTCGTCGATCACCGTCAACCGGGCCGGGCTGTCGGTCAGGCTGGGGCGGCAGGCCAGCAGGGCGCGGGTGTAGGCGTCCTGTGGCGCGCTGAAGATCTGCGCCACGTCGCCCTGCTCACGCACCACGCCGTGGCGCATCACCACCACCCGGTCGCTGATCTCGCCGACCACGCCCAGGTCGTGGCTGATGAACAGCACGCTCATGCGCAGCTTGTCCTTCATGCGCGCGATCAGCTCCAGGATCTGGCGCTGGATGGTCACGTCCAGCGCGGTGGTGGGCTCGTCGGCGATCAGCAGTTTCGGTTCACACGCCAGCGCCATCGCGATCATCACCCGCTGCTGCTGGCCGCCCGACAGCTCATGCGGATACGAAGCGAGGCGCCGCCTGGGCTCGGGCAGGCCGGTCTCGGCGAGCAGTTCTTCGGCGCGGGCCAGCGCGGCCTTGCGGCCCATGCCCAGGTGCTTGATCAGCGGCTCGCACAGCTGCGCGCCGATCGAGAACACCGGGTTCAGGCTGCTCATCGGGTCCTGGAACACGCAGGCGATCTCGCGCCCGCGCAGCGCCTGCAGCTCGGGCCGGCTGGCCGTCAGCAGGTCGCGGCCCTGCCACAGGATGCGGCCCGAGCGCTGCGCGTTGTCGGGCAGCAGGTTCAGGATCGACAGCGCGGTGACGCTCTTGCCCGAGCCCGATTCACCCACCAGCGCCAGCGTGGTGTTCTCGGGGATGTCGAAGCTGACGCCCTTGACCGCGGCGATGGTGGACTTGGCGCCGCGCTCGCCTAGGCGGAAGGCGACCTGCAGGTCCTGGATGGAAAGGAGCATCACTCAGCTCCTCGGAGTTTCGGATCGAGCGCATCACGCCAGCCGTCGGCCATCAGCGAGAACGCGGTGACGAACACCGCCATGAAGGCGGTGGCCGTGGCCAGCTGCCACCAGTGGCCCAGGATCAGCTCGCCCTGGGCCTCGGCCAGCATCGTGCCCCAGCTCACTTGGTCGATCGGCACGCCCAGGCCCAGGTAGCTCAGGATCACCTCGCTCTTGATGAAGCCCACCACCAGCAGGCTCATGCGCACCAGGATCACGTGGCTGACGTTGGGCAGGATGTGGCGGAACATGCGGCTGGTGGTGGACGCGCCGATGGCCTCGGCCGCGCGCACGTATTCGCGCCCGCTGTGCTTGATGAATTCGGCGCGCACCTGGCGGTACAGCCCCGTCCAGCCGGTCAGCGCCAGAATCAGCACCACCGTGTCGACGCCCCGGCCCAGCACGGCGGCGAAGGCGAAGATCAGCAGGATGTCGGGCACGGCAGTGAACACGTTGTACAGCCACTCCAGGAAGTCGCCGACCTTGCCGCCGAAGAAGCCGGCCAGCGCGCCCAGCACGGTGCCGATCACCGTGGCCAGCAAGGCCGCCAGCACGCCGACGAACACCGAGATTTCGGTGCCCTTGATGGCCTTGTCCAGCACGTCGCGGCCCAGGCGGTCGGCGCCCAGGGGCAGGGTGTCGACCTTGGCGGTCTCGGCTGTCTGCAGCTTGGCGGCGCGCTCGGCCCATTCGGCATAGCGCGGTGCCAACGGGTCGATGTCGCTCAGGTCGACCGGCGGCTGCGCGATGGCCTCCGGCCCAGACAGGGTGCCGGTGTTCTCGCCGGCGCGCGGGCCCAGGACGGTGGGCGGCGCATTGGGCACGGCCAGCTCACGCTGCCACTGGCTGGCCACCATGCCGGTGGCAGCGGCCACGATCAGCAGGATGAAGGCCAGCACCACCACCAGCGAGGTCATCGCCACCCGGTCGCCCTTGAAGCGGCGCCACGCGGTGCGCCACACACCTTCGGATCGCTGCACCGGTGCGGCGGCGGCTGAGGTCATCACGGCGCTCATTTCAGGGTCACCCGCGGATCGACGACTTTGTAGAGCAGGTCGGTGCCCAGGTTGATCAGCATCGTCAGCATCGCCAGGTACACGGTGGCGGCCTGGATCACCGGGTAGTCGCTGCGGTTCACCGCCAGCAGCACCTCGCGCCCCAGGCCGGGGATGGAGAAGAACACCTCGATCAGGAAGCTGCCGACAAAGATGCCCGGCAGCGCCAGCCCCACGTTCGTCAGGATCGGGATCATCGCGTTGCGCAGCACATGCTTGAACAGCACCACCGGCTCGGTCAGGCCCTTGGCACGGGCGGTGCGCACATAGTCGTGGCCCAGCTCGTCGAGGAAGAAGCTGCGGTAGAGCCGCGTCTGCGGCGACACGCCCACCAGCACCGCCAGCAGCACCGGCAGCGGCGCGTACTGCAGCAGGTTCTGGCCCAGGCTGCTGCTCCAGCCCTGCACCGGAAACCAGCCCAGCTGGAAGCCGAACACGTACTGGCCCACGATCACATAGACCAGGAAGCTGATCGACAGCGCCACCGTGGTGGCCACCATCAGCGCCCGGTCGGTCAGGCTGCCGCGCACATAGGCCACGCCGAGGGCGATGGGCACCGCCAGCAGGGTGTCCAGGATCAGGATCGGCAGCATCACCGTCAGCGTGGCCGGCATGCGGGTGGCGAACAGCGTGCTCACCGCTTCATTCGTGGCCCAGCTCCGGCCCCAGTCGAAGGTGACGATCTGCTTCAGGAAGATGCCGAACTGCACATAGGCCGGCTGGTCCAGCCCCAGTTGCTGGCGGATGGCGGCGATCTGGTCGGGCGTGGCGTTCTGGCCGGCGAGGATGACGCTGGGGTCGCTGCCGAAGAAGTGGAACAGCAGGAACACCAGCAGCACCACGCCGAACAGCGTGGGCACCATCTGCCAGAGGCGTTTGATCACATAGGCCAGCATGGGCGGTGGGGCTCCAGGTGGGGCGCAAAGGGTGGGACGGGCGAGTCTAGGCCAGCCCGGCGCCCTGGCCGGGGCAGCAGGCCTATCGCAAACCCCGTGCCCGGCTGCGGCCCCGGGCGCGCCCCTAAACTCTGCCGCCATGCCGATGCCGCCCCCGTCCTCCCCGCCCCGCAGCCGCCGCCGGCGTGTGTTGGTGGGCGGCCTGGCCGGCAGCGTGGTGGGTGGCCTGGCGGGTGGTCTGACCGCCCCGTCACTGGCTGCAGCCGCCGGCACCGCCGCTGCGGCCGGGCCCAAGGTGCTGCGGGTGATGTTCAATTCCGCCGAGACCAGCTTCGACCCGGCGCGCATCAGCGACCTGTATTCGCGCACCGTCACCGCGCACATCTTCGAGTCGCTCTACGGCTACGACCACCTGGCCCGCCCGGCCCAGGTGGTGCCCCGCCTGGCCGACGGCATGCCCGAGCACAACGCCGATTTCACCGTGTGGACGGTGAAGCTCAAGACCGGCATCGTCTTCGCCGACGACCCGGTGTTCCGCGGCAAGCCGCGGCCGCTGGTGGCGGGCGACGTGGTCTACGGTTTCCTGCGCGCTGCCGATCCCGCCACCAGGAGCCCGTTCGCCAGCGAGGTGACCAGCATCGGCTTTCGCGGCTTGGCGGCGCGGCGCAAGGCGGCCCAGGTGCCTGGCGACAAGTTCGACTACGACACGCCGGTGGAAGGGCTGCAGGTGGTCGATGCCCACACGCTGCGCTTCGTGCTGGACGCGCCGCGCCCCCGCTTCGTCACCAAGCTCACCTTCAACAGCATCCTGCCGGCCCAGGCGCGCGAGGTGGTCGAGCACTACGGTGAGACCATCGGCGAGCACCCGGTGGGCACCGGCCCGTTCCGGCTGACGCGCTGGGTGCGTGGCAGCAAGATCGTGCTGGGACGCAACCCGCAGTACCGGGAACTGCACTACACCGCCCAGCCCGCGGCCGGTGACGCCGACGGCCAGGCGCTGCTGGCGCGCTTCCAGGGCCGCCGGTTGCCGATGGTCGACCAGGTGGAGGTGTCGATCATCGAGGAGAACCAGCCGCAGTGGCTGAGCTTCCTCAACGGCGAGATCGACGCGCTGGTGGCCAATGCCGGCTCGGTGCCGCTGGAATTCGCGCCGCTGGCGGTGCCCAACGGCAAGTTGGCGCCCAACCTGGCCAAGCGCGGCGTGCAGCTGCACCGCAACCTGCGCGCCGACAGCGCGCTGCTGTACTTCAACATGGACGACCCGGTGGTGGGCGGTCTGGCGCCCGAGAAGGTGGCGCTGCGCCGCGCGCTCAGCCTGGCCTACGACGCCGGCCGCGAGATCCGCCTGGTGCGCCGCGGCCAGGCCGTGCCGGCGCAGAGCCCGGTGATGCCCGGCACCCGCGGCTACGACCCGGCCTTCCGCAGCACCATGTCGGCCTATGACCCGGCCCGCGCCCGCGCGCTGCTCGACCTGTACGGCTACGTCGACAAGGACGGTGACGGCTTCCGAGAACTGCCCGACGGCCGCCCGCTGGTGCTGAAGATGTCGACCGAGCCCGAGCAGATCTACCGGCTGTTCAACGACGTGTGGCGGCGCTGCCTGCTCGACATCGGCGTGCGCTGCGAGTTCAAGATCGCCCAGTGGCCCACCAACCTCAAGTCGGCCCAGGGCGGCACGCTGCAGATGTGGATGCTGGGTGATTCCGCCGCCGAGCCCGACGGCCAGGACGCGCTGCGCCGCTGGTACGGCCCCGAGTCCGGCCAGGGCAACCTGGCGCGCTTCAAGTTGCCGGCCTTCGACGCGCTGATGGACCGCATGCAGTCCCTGCCCGATGGTCCCGAGCGCGACGCGCTGTTCCTCGAATGCAAGAAGCTGGCGGCGGCCTACATGCCCTACAAGGTGCTGGTGCACCGCATCGCCAACGAACTGCTGCACCCCTGGGTGAGCGGCTACCGCCGCGCCCCGTTCTGGAACGACTGGTGGCACATGGTCGATGTGGACCCCGCCCTGCGTGAAGCCCATGCCTGAACTGCCCTCCACCTTGCACCCATCCGTCCCTGACTCCCCCGACTCCCCCGGCCGCCGGCAGTGGCTGGCCGCCGCTGGCGCGTCCGGCGCCGTGGGCCTGGCCGGCTGGGCCGCGCCCGCGGCCGCCGCCGACGACAACCCGCCCAAGACGTTGCGCTATGCCTTCCCGGTGGCCGAGACCGGCTTCGACCCGGCCAAGATCAGCGACCTGTACTCGCGCATCTGCACCGCGCACATGTTCGAGGGCCTGTTCTGCTATGACCACCTGGCCCGCCCGTCGCGGGTGAAGCCACTCACCGCGCTGGCGCTGCCCGAGATCTCGCCCGACTTCCGGCGCTTCACCATCCGCATCCGGCCCGGCATCTTCTTCGCCGATGACCCGGTCTTCCAGGGCCAGAAGCGTGAACTGGTGGCCGACGACTACGTCTACAGCCTCAAGCGCTTTGCCGACCCGGTCAACAAAAGCCCGGCCTGGGGCGAGGTGGCCGAGGTGGGCTACAGCGGCCTGGCCGCCCTGCGCCAGCGCGCCATCGACACCCGCACACCGTTCGACTACGACACCCCCATCCCCGGCCTGCAGGCGCTGGACCGCCACACCCTGCAACTGACGGTCGACGAGCCGCGCCCCCGGCTGGTGGAGTACCTGGCCGACAACGGCCTGTACGGCGCGGTGGCCCGCGAGGTGGTGCAGTTCTACGGCGACAAGATCGCCGAGCACCCGGTGGGCACCGGCGCCTTCCGCCTGGCGCGCTGGCGCCGCAGCTCCGAGATGGTGTTCGACCGCAGCCCCAGCTACCGCCAGCGGGTGTACGAGGACGATGCCAACCCCGGCCCCGACGATGCCGAGGGCCAGGCCCTGCTGGCGCGCTTCAAGGGCCGGCGCCTGCCGCTGGTCGACCGGGTGGTGGTCAGCATCATCGAGGAGCAGCAGCCGCGCTGGCTCAGCTTCCTGAATGCGCAGCAGGACTACATCGAGCGCGTGCCCGAGGAGTTCAGCAACGTGGCCCTGCCCGGCGGCAAGGTGGCGCCCAACCTGGCCAAGCAGGGCATCACCGCCTACCGCACCGTGGGGCCCGAGGGCGTGCTCACCATCTACAACATGGAAGACCCGGTGGTGGGTGGCTACACGCCGGCGCGCATCGCGCTGCGGCGGGCGCTGAACCTGGCGGTGGACATCCCGCGTGAGATCACCCTGGCCCGGCGCGGCCAGGCCATCCCGGCGCAGAGCCCGTCGGTGCCGCACACCACCGGCTACGACCCCGTCTACCGCAGCGAGATGGGCGAGTACAGCCCGGCCAAGGCCCGCGCCCTGCTGGACATGCATGGCTACATCGACCGTGACGGCGACGGCTGGCGCGAGCAACCCGACGGCCAGCCGCTGAAGCTGGTGCGCCGCACCTTCCCGTCCAGCTTCGAGCGTCAGCTCGACGAGCTGTGGCAGAAGAACATGACGGCCATCGGCATCAACGTCGAGTTCAAGTTCGCCAAGTGGCCCGAGAACCTGAAGGCGATGCAGGCCGGCAAGATCCAGGTCTGGCGCGTGGGCTCCAGCGCCAGCCGGCTGGACGGGCAGGGCGCGTTCGAGCGGCTGTACGGCCCGTCATCGGGCGCGGCCAACCTGTCGCGCTTCAAGCTGCCGGCCTACGACGCCATCTACAGCCGCATGTCGGCCCTGCCCAACGGGCCCGAGCGCGACGCGCTGTTCCGCGAGGCCAAGCGCATCTCGGCGGTGTATGCGCCCTACAAGCAGCATGTGCACCGCATGTACAACGACATGGCCCAGCCCTGGCTGCTGGGCTACCGGCGCGCGCTGTTCGGCAACCGCTGGTGGCACATGGTCGACATCGACGCCACGCGCCAGCCGCGTGCCTGAACCGCCTACTTGAGCTTGGCTTCCTTGCCCTTCTTCATCACCACCGTGGTGATGGGGGCCGAAACGGCGCCGGGCGACAGCGGCTTGGCGCTGTCCGAGTCCTTCTTGGGCTTCTTGGATTCCTTGCTGCTGCGTTGCTGACTCTTGGCCATGGTCGCTCCTGGTGTCATGGGGATGGGGCTCGCCGGGCTGGCAAGCCGACCCATGATGCTAGCGCGGGTGCCGGTGTGGGCGCCGGTGTGGGCGCAGTCGGTCACCGGGATGACAGGCCGTTGCCACCGCCACCGCCACACTGTTGCGCCATGACTGTCGCCACCCCCGCCACCGCCCCCATCCTGCTGTCGGCCGACGCCGCCATCGCCGCGCCGTTGGTCAACGCCCTGGCGCAGCAGGCGCCCGACCTGCAACTGCTGCCCTACAGCCGCAGCCTGGACGACGCCACGCTGGCTGGCATCGACGTGGTGATCGGCTGGCGCTTCGCGCCCGGCGTGGCGGGCAAGTTGACGGGCCTGCGCTGGGTGTTTGCCATGGCCGCAGGCGTCGACAAGCTGCTGGTGCCTGACCTGGCGCCGCAGGTGGTGGTCTCGCGCATGGTCGACCCTGGCCAGGCCCTGGGCATTGCCCAGTACGTGGCGGCGATGGTGCTGCGCCATGTGCGCGGCCAGCCGCGCTACGACGCGCAGCAGATCACCCGCCAGTGGACCCGCCACCCGATGGGTGCGGTGCACCCGCGGGTGCGGGTGCTGGGCTGGGGTGCCATCGGCAAGGAGATCGGCCGCGTGCTGCAGGCCGTCGGCTGCACGGTGCAGCCGTGGCAGCGCAGCACCGGGCCGCTGCATGCCGCGCTGGCCGATGCCGACATCGTCGTCAACGCCCTGCCGCTGACGCCCGAGACCGAAGGTCTGCTCGACGCCGCGGCGTTTGCCGCCATGCCGCGCGGCAGCTACCTGGTGAACATCGCGCGCGGTCAGCACGTGGTCGAGCCCGACCTGATCGCCGCCGTGCAATCCGGCCAGCTGGCCGGCGCCACGCTGGACGTGCAGGCCAACGAGCCGCTGCCCGCCGACGACCCGCTGTGGGCCGTGCCGGGCATCACCATCACGCCGCACATCGCCGGGCAGTCGTCGCCGCAGGTGGTGGCGGCGCAGTTCATCGCCGGGCTGCAGGCCTTGCGCAGCGGGGCGCCGCTGCCGAATGTGGTGGACCGCGGGCGCGGTTACTGAGGGCTGCGACGGCCCGGAACGGCGATGCCGGTCGCGTCCGGATCGTTCGCTCGATTGCCGGCAGTTCCGGCCCACCCGCGCGCTGCGCCAGCGCGGCTGCGGCCGGCCACCATCGGGCGAGCCGACGGCCAGGTGCCGCGCTGCGCTGCAGGCCCGCGTCGGAAAGCGCCTGCTGCACCAGGCGTGTCGCTGCATCGGCCTACGTCGTCCGGGGGCGCGGTCCTACGTGCCGTTGCAAGACGACGCTTCAAGCTCCGGGCATGAGGTGGTCGTCTTTCGCGATTGCCCGACACACCCACGGCTGCGGCCACGAGAGAACACCATGAACCGATCCACCTGGCTTGTCGCCCTGTCCCTGACGTTGCCCCTGGCCCTGGCCGCCTGCAACCGGCCCACTGAACCCGCACCGGCGCCCGTGGTCGTCACCGTTCCCGGCGCGACCGGCGCCACGGGCGCAACTGGCAGTACGGGCAGCACAGGCAGTACGGGCAGCACAGGCACCACGGGTGACACCGGCGCGACTGGCAACACAGGCAACACGGGCAACACAGGCAGCACCGGCAGCACCGGCGCCACCGGCAGCCAGGGCTACGAAGGCGCGCAGGGCCGGACCGGCGCCACCGGCGCCACCGGCAGTGCCGGCACGGGCACCACGGTGATCGTGGCACCCGCCTCCGCACCGCGCTGAGTCCGCCGGGTGGCCCTCATGGGGGGGCCGCCAAGGCCAGCAGCAGCGTTGCCAGCACCCCGCTGGTTGTTCCGCCCGCTCGAAACCCTTGCGCGCAACACCTGCGGCCGCAGCCTGCGCGGTCGCTCGGGCCCAGAATCCCGGCCATGCCGCCCCCAGGCCCGCCGGCCCCAGCAGCCAGCCCGTCACCGCCCGCCAAGTCCGCCCCCCAGCGGGCGATGGAAAAACTCGGCCTGCTGCGCGACATCGACCTCGCGCTGCACCTGCCCATCCGCTACGAGGACGAGACCCGCATCACGCCGATCGCCGACAGCCCGGACAACGACCCGGTGCAGGTCGAAGGCGTGGTCACCGAATGCCGCATCGAGCAGCGCACACGCCGCCAGTTGCTGGTGCGCCTGGCCGATGCCAGCGACAGCCTGCTGCTGCGCTTCCTGAACTTCTACCCCAGCCACCAGAAGACGCTGGCCGTTGGCCAGCGGGTGCGGGTGCGTGGCGAGGCCCGCAACGGCTTCTTCGGCCGCGAGATGGTGCACCCCACCTTCAAGGCGGTGGACGACCACACGCCGCTGGCCACGGCCCTGACCCCCGTGTACCCCACCAGTGCCCAGCTGCCGCAGGCCTACCTGCGCAAGGCCGTGACGGCCGCGCTGGCGCGTGCGCCGCTGGCCGAGCTGCTGCCGTCAGGCACCGTGCCGGCCGGCCTGCCCACGCTGCGCGAGGCCCTGCGCCACCTGCACCAGCCCGGGCCCGACGTGCCCCTGGCCACGCTGGAAGACCGCAGCCACCCGGCCTGGCAGCGGTTGAAGTTCGAGGAACTGCTGGCCCAGCAACTGTCGCAGCGCATGGCCCAGCGTGAGCGCCAGCGCCTGCGCGCGCCGCAGCTGGTGGCCACGCCCGGCGGCCTGCGTGACCAGCTGCTGGCCGTGCTGCCCTTCCAGCTGACGGCCGCCCAGCAGCGGGTGGGCGAGGAGATCGCCACCGACCTGGGCCGTGCAGCCGACGGCGCGACGGCATCCACGCCCGGCGCCGCGCCGATGCACCGCCTGCTGCAGGGCGACGTGGGGTCAGGCAAGACGGTGGTCGCCGCACTGGCGGCTGCCGTGGCCATCGACAGCGGCTGGCAGTGCGCGCTGATGGCGCCCACCGAGCTGCTGGCCGAGCAGCACTTCCGCAAGCTGGTGCAGTGGCTGGAGCCGCTGCTGGCTGCGCGCGGCCAGACCATCGCCTGGCTGACCGGCAGCCGCAAGGGCAAGGGCCGCACGGCGATGGTCGCCAAGGTGGCCAGCGGCGAGGCCGCGCTGGTGGTGGGCACGCATGCGGTGATCCAGGACGACGTGCACTTCGCCCGCCTGGGCCTGGCGGTGATCGACGAGCAGCACCGCTTCGGCGTGGCCCAGCGGCTGGCGCTGCGCAACAAGCTGGCCGACCAGGGCGGGCCGGTGCCGATGGAGCCGCACTTGCTGATGATGACGGCCACGCCCATCCCGCGCACCCTGGCCATGAGCTACTACGCCGACCTGGACGTCAGCACCATCGACGAGTTGCCGCCTGGCCGCACGCCCGTGCTGACCAAGGTGTTTGCCGACGAGCGCCGGCCCCAGGTGATCGGCCGCATCGCCGATGAGGTGGCGCGTGGCCGGCAGGTGTACTGGGTGTGCCCGCTGATCGAGGAAAGCGAGCACATCGACCTGCAGAACGCCACCGAGACGCATGCCCAGCTCAGCGCGGCGTTGCACGGCCAGATGGTGGGCCTGTTGCACGGGCGCATGCCGGCGGCCGAGAAGTCGGCGGTGATGTCGCTGTTTGCCGGCGCTCAGATGGCGGTGCTGGTGGCCACCACGGTGATCGAGGTGGGCGTGGACGTGCCCAATGCCAGCCTGATGGTGATCGAGCATGCCGAGCGCTTCGGCCTGAGCCAGTTGCACCAGCTGCGCGGCCGCGTGGGCCGCGGCGCGGTGGCCAGCGTGTGCGTGCTGCTGTACCAGGGCCCGCTGTCGCCCACCGGCAAGGACAGGCTCCGCGCCATGGCCGAGACCACCGACGGCTTCGAGATCGCCCGCCGCGACCTGGAGATCCGCGGGCCGGGTGAATTCATGGGCGCCCGGCAGAGCGGGGATGCCCTGCTGCGCTTTGCCGACCTGGCCGACGATGCGCCGCTGCTGCAACTGGCGCGTGATCTGGCGCCGGTGTTGCTGGCGCAGCATCCCGCTGCTGCCCGGGCGCATGTGGCGCGCTGGCTGGACAGCCGGGCCGAGTTTCTCAAGGCCTGACCGGTGGGACGGTGCGCAGGCCAGAAGCACCACGGCCCGCCGAGGCGGGCCGTGGTGGTGGCAACCGGCAGCAAGCCGCCGGGCCGGGCCTCAGCCCTGGTTGCGGCGACGCGCCAGCGCGCCCACGGCCAGCAGGCCGGTGAGCATCAGCGCATAGGTCTGCGGCTCGGGAACGGCCGTCACTTCGCCGATCCACTCGGAGTAGCCGGCCAGTGCCATGCCGCCGAAGTAGGTGCCGTAGGTGCCGCTCACCTGATCCGGCCAGGTGCCGCCGAAGGTGTTGTTGCCCACCAGGAACAGCTGCCCTCCAGCGCTGACGAACGACGGGCCACCCGAGTCGCCGCCACCGATGTTGCCTTCGACGTTCAGGCCACGGGTGGGCGAGCACCACAGGTCGATCTGGCAGAAAGTGTCCTGGTACTGGCCGCGGAAGTCGGAGCCGTCGAAGTCGGCGTACCAGACCTCCTTCGGGCCGCCTGCGAAGCCCAGCTCGTCGTCGCGGTCGAAGACATCGGTGCGGTTCTGCGCCGTCTTCTTGACGTAGAAGTTGGTCGTGCCACTCAGATGGCCCAGCAACCCGGTGCCCGAGGTGCCGTAGCCGGCCATGACGATGCTCTGCCCTGCCATCAGCTCGTTGTCCCAGATGCTGTAGCGCGCGGCGCCGGTCGGCGCGGCCTGGCTCAGCGTGATGATGGCCAGGTCGTCATTCAGGCAGCCGCGCGAGCCGTCGGGGCAGATGTTGAAGCCGTTGTAGTCCTTGTGCATGGTCACCTTGGACGCGGCGATCTGCGTGGCACCGCCAGCCAGTGATGAAACGCTGGTCGGGTTGTTGTGGTTGAACCGCACGCGCACGTCGTTGGCGGCGTTCAGCGTGATCGGCGAACCCAAGTCATTGCTGTCGATGCAATGCGCTGCCGTCAGGACGTGGTAGCTGTCCAGCAGCGCGCCCGAGCAGATGTAGCCAGCGGCTTGGGGGGTGCCGAGATCGAAGCGGATGCTCACGCTGACCACGCCGCTGTACGGCGATGTCAGCACGTTCGGGTCAACGCGGTTCGAGGCGATGTAGTTGGCGAAGTTGTCGCCGTCACCAGCGAGGATGGCCCGCTCGACGGTGGACCCGGACAGAAAGCTGGAGGCGACCGACTGACCCGCCATGGCTGGCGCGGCGGCCACCAGGGCCGCGAACACAACAGCTGCGAACTTGACTTGCATGCATGACTCCCAGAAATGGATGAACATCACCGCCAACATGCAAGTCCGATACCAGCGCATCAGCGCTGCATGTCGGGCGGGTAACGGCCCACAGTTTCGTGACATCCATGACAGGGCTTCTGAGCGCTTTCCCCAAGGTCAGCCCTGCAGGCGGGCCTCAACACCCCCTTGCTTGAGGGGGTTAGCCGGCGCCTGTGTGGTGGCCGCGTCCGATCGCCCGGCACTGGGCGCCTGCTGCCGATAATTGGTGCATGACTCTCACCGAACTGCGCTACATCGTCGCCGTCGCCCGCGAGCGGCATTTCGGCCGCGCGGCCGAGGCCTGCTTCGTCTCTCAGCCCACGCTGAGCGTGGGCATCAAGAAGCTGGAGGAAGAGCTGGACGTCAAGCTCTTCGAGCGCGGTGCCAGCGAGGTCAGCGTCACGCCGCTGGGCGAGGCCATCGTGCGGCAGGCGCAGTCGGTGCTGGAGCAGGCCGCCGCCATCAAGGAGATCGCCAAGCGCGGCAAGGACCCGCTCAGCGGCCCGCTGCGCCTGGGCATCATCTACACCATCGGCCCTTACCTGCTGCCCGAACTGGTGCGCCATGCCATCACCATGACGCCGCAGATGCCGCTGATGCTGCAGGAGAACTTCACCGTCAAGCTGCTCGACATGCTGCGCACCGGCGAGCTCGACTGCGCCATCATGGCCGAGCCCTTCCCCGACGCCGGCCTGGCCACCGCACCGCTGTACGACGAGCCGTTCCTGGTGGCGGTGCCGGCCAACCACCCATTGGCCCAGCGCAGCAGCATCGGCAGCGCTGAACTGAAGCAGGAGACCATGCTGCTGCTGGGCACCGGGCATTGCTTCCGCGACCAGGTGCTCGAGGTCTGCCCCGAGTTCGCCCGCTTCAGCAGCGATGCCGAGGGCATCCGCAAGAGCTTCGAGGGCAGTTCGCTGGAGACCATCCGCTACATGGTGGCCGCCGGCATGGGCATCACTGTGGTGCCGCAGTTGAGCGTGCGCATCTGGGACCGCAGCGAGGGCCCGAACCAGCAGGTGGTGTACCTGCCCTTCGATGCGCCTGTGCCCACCCGCCGCGTGGTGCTGGCCTGGCGCCGCAGCTTCACCCGCTACGAGGCCATCGCGGCGTTGCGCAACGCGGTCTATGCCTGTGCGCTGGACGGGGTGGCGCGGCTGTCCTGACAGCAGCCGGCCCCAGGCGATGGCGCCGATAGCCGCGCTGGCTATCGGCACCTTCGAGGCAATTGCTTTGACCGGCATGGTGTTCGGCGCCACAGTGCTGCCACGCCATCCCGATCCACTGCCAGGAGCCCCCCATGTCCCAGACCACCCCCGCTGCCACCGGCTGCCCCTTCGGCCACGGTGCCCGCCCGCAGGCCCTGGCGGCCGCCCGCCCCCAGGCCGACTGGTGGCCGAACCAGCTCAATCTGAAGATCCTGCACCAGCACTCGGCCAAGGTCGACCCGCTGGGCGCCGGCTTCGACTACGCCGCTGCGTTCCAGACCCTGGACCTCGACGCGGTGGTCGCCGACCTGAAGGCCCTGATGACCGACAGCCAGCCCTGGTGGCCGGCCGACTACGGCCACTACGGCCCGCTGTTCGTGCGCCTGAGCTGGCATGCCGCCGGCACCTACCGCATTGCCGACGGGCGCGGTGGCGCCGGCCATGGTGCCCAGCGCTTCGCGCCGCTCAACAGCTGGCCCGACAACGGCAACCTGGACAAGGCACGCCGCCTGCTGTGGCCCATCAAGCAGACCTACGGCCAGAAGCTGTCCTGGGCCGACCTGCTGGTGCTGGCCGGCACCGTGGCCATGGACAGCATGGGCTTGCAGACCTTCGGCTTTGCCGGCGGCCGGCCCGACATCTGGGAACCCGAGGACGACATCTTCTGGGGCAGTGAAGGCCAATGGCTGGCCGCCAGCACCGCGCCCGACAGCCGCTACCGCGGCGACCGCGCGCTCGACAACCCGCTGGCCGCCGTGCAGATGGGCTTGATCTACGTGAACCCCGAAGGCCCCGACGGCGTGCCCGACCCGCTGGGGTCGGCGCGCGACATCCGCGAGACCTTCGCCCGCATGGCGATGGACGACGCCGAGACCGTGGCCCTGGTGGCGGGCGGCCACACCTTCGGCAAGGCCCATGGCGCCGGTGATCCGGCCCTAGTCGGCCCCGAGCCCGAAGGCGCCACACTGGCCGAGCAGGGCCTGGGCTGGAAGAACGCCTTCGGCAGCGGCGTGGGAGTACACGCCACCACCAGCGGCATCGAAGGCGCCTGGAAGCCCCGCCCCACCACCTGGGACATGGGCTACCTGGAGACCCTGTTCGGCTACGAGTGGGAATTGACGAAGAGCCCGGCCGGTGCGCACCAGTGGAAGCCGGTGGGCGATACCGGCGCCGGCACGGTGGAAGACGCGCACGACCCCACCAGGCGCCACCAGCCGATGATGACCACCGCCGACCTGGCGCTGCGCGCCGACCCGGCCTACGAACAGATCGCCCGCGGCTACCTGGCCGACCCGGCGAGCTTTGCCGACGCCTTCGCCCGCGCCTGGTTCAAGCTGACCCACCGCGACATGGGGCCGCGCAGCCGCTACCTGGGCAAGCTGGTGCCCGCCGAGGTGCTGATCTGGCAAGACCCGGTGCCCCCGGTCGACCATGCGCTGGTTGACGCGCAGGACCTGGCCGCGCTGAAGGCGCAGGTGCTGGCCTCGGGCCTGACGGTGGCGCAGCTGGTCGGCACGGCCTGGGCGTCAGCGTCCACCTTCCGCGGCAGCGACAAGCGGGGCGGCGCCAACGGCGCACGCATCCGCCTGGCGCCGCAGAAGGACTGGGCCGTCAACCAGCCGGCGCAGCTGGCGGTGGTGCTGCCGGTGCTGCAACGCATCCAGGCCGCGTTCAACGCCCAGGCCGGTGGCGGCAAGCGCCTCTCGCTGGCTGACCTGATCGTGCTGGCCGGTGGCGCGGCGGTGGAAGCCGCCGCCCGGGCGGCAGGCGTGGCGATCACCGTGCCTTTCACCCCAGGCCGCACCGATGCCACGCAGGCCCAGACCGATGTGGCCGCCTTCGCGGTGCTGGAACCGCAGGCCGACGGCTTCCGCAACTTCACCGCACCGGGCGTGCGGGGCGATGCCGCCGCGCTGCTGGTCGACCGCGCCCAGCTGCTGACGCTGACGGCGCCCGACATGGCGGTGCTGGTCGGCGGCCTGCGGGTGCTGGATGCCAACGTGGGTGGTGCGCCGCATGGCGTGTTCACCCACCGGCCGGGCGTGCTGAGCACCGACTTTTTCACCCACCTGCTCGACATGCGCACGGTGTGGTCGCCGTCGGCCACCGACCCCACCGTGCTGCAAGGGCGAGACCGTGCCACCGGCGCGCCAACCTGGACGGGTACCGTGGTCGACCTGGTCTTCGGCTCGAACGCGCAGCTGCGTGCGGTGGCCGAGGTGTACGGCAGCAGCGACGCACAGCCCGCCTTCGTGCACGCCTTCGTGGCCGCCTGGGCGAAGGTGATGGACCTGGACCGGTTCGATCTGGCCTGAGCGCCCGTGGGCGGACTGGCCAGTCCGCCTGCTAGCATCACGCCCGCTGTTGCGGAGCGCTTCCGGGCCACAGTCTTGCCCGCGCGCTGGGCCAGGCCTTTGCAGAACTTTTCGCGGGCCGGCCGCCTCTTCCCGGGTCCGCCAGCCAACCCTTGAGTTTCCATGAAGGCCTCCAGAACCACCGCTGAACTCCATGCGGCCCGCGTCGGCATGTGGGATGCAAGCATGCAGCGGCACCGTCCCTTTCTCGACCAGAACGGGATCTTCGACCCGCAGTACACCGAAACGCGCTGCTGCCCGGTGTGCGCATCCTGGTCTGCGGCCAAGATGTTCCAGAAGTCCGGTGGCACCTATGTCCGGTGCAACGACTGCAGCATGGTGTATCTCAGCCCGGTGCTGCGCGATCCCTGCCTCGTCGCGTACTACCAAGGCAACCATGGCGAGCAGGCCGAGGTTGTCGAAAACGACTCGGCCTTCTATCTCGGGCTCTACAACAAGGGGCTGGATGCTGCCGAGCAGCATGTCGGACGACGGGCGCGAATCCTCGACATCGGTTGTTCGTCGGGTGTGTTTCTCTCCTGTGCCAGTGCGCGCGGTTGGCAGACGACCTGTGGTGTCGAGCTCAATGCCACGGAAGCCGCGCTGTGCGTGCGCAAGGGCCACAGCGTCTTCGGCGGACCGCTGAGTGACTATCCGCCGGGCGAGCGCTTCGATGCGATCTCCCTGTGGGATGTCTTCGAGCACATCAAGAATGCGCACGATGCACTCGAACAGATCAAGGGTCTGCTCGACCCGCAGGGATGCCTGCTGCTGCAGATCCCGACGCCCGACGCCCTGGCAGCGAGGATCTTGCGGGCGCAGTGCAACATGTTCGACGGCCTGGAGCACGTCAACCTGTTCACCCGCGCAGCGCTCGAGCGACTCGCCGCCCAGCACCGGTTTCAGATCTGCCACTACGAAACCGTCATTGCAGAAAGCGGTGTGATCGCGAACCACCTGAACTACCGCGATCCCTATGGCGGTACCGAGGCGGTCGATGCCAGCGTGCTGGGCCTGTTGACGCCGGACGAGATCTGCCGCAATGGCCTGGGCTACAAGGCCCAGGTGGTGCTCAAGCCACTGGCTTGAGTTGCCGGCAGGGCCGCTGCGGTTTGCAGGCACACTGCCGCGCTATGCCAGCTGCCGCGCCGCTGATCCAACTGCACCACGTCGACAAGCGCTTTTCCACCGGCTTGCTGGCCTTGTCAGACGTGTCGATGGCCGTGCGCGGCGGCGAGTTCGTCGCGCTGCTGGGCCCGTCGGGCTGCGGCAAGAGCACGGTGCTGCGGCTGGCTGCCGGGCTGGATGCACCGTCGGCCGGCACGGTGCAGTCGCCCGCGGTGGCCGGCAGTGGCGCCAGCACCACCGCCTTCGTCTTCCAGGAGCCCACGCTGATGCCCTGGGCCACGGTGGCCGACAACGTCTGGCTGCCGCTGCGGCTGCAGGGCCAGCCCCGCGCCCAGGCCATGCCGGTGGTGCAGGCGGTGCTGGCCCGGGTGGGCCTGGCCGACTTCGCCGACGCCCATCCGCAGCAGCTGTCGGGCGGCATGAAGATGCGCGCCTCCATCGCCCGCGCCCTGGTCACCCGGCCGCAGGTGCTGCTGATGGACGAGCCGTTTGCCGCGCTGGACGACATCACCCGCCAGGCGCTGAACGCCGACCTGCTGCAGTGGTGGCATGCCGCCGGCAGCATGGCTGCGCTGTTTGTCACCCACAGCGTGGCCGAGGCGGTCTACCTCAGCCAGCGGGTGCTGGTGATGGCCGCCCGCCCCGGCCGGGTGGTGGCCGAGCTGGCCATCGACGCGCCCTACCCGCGGCCTGCCGGCTTTCGCCACAGCGCGGCATTCACCGACCACTGCCGCCTGCTGGGCGAGGCCCTGGCCGCCGCGCATGGCGCGGCACCCCACGCCGCATGACCGCCCAGGTGACAGCCACGCTGAAGACCTGGGCCCTGCCCGCGCTGGTGCTGCTGGGCCTGGTGGCCGGGTGGGAGCTGCTGGTGCGCTTGGCCGGCATCCCCGCCTACACCTTGCCCGCCCCCACCCTGATCGCACAGACGCTGGTGGCCAACTTCGGCTCGCTGGCCGGCAGCTGGTGGGTGACGGTGAAGATCACCCTGGGCGCGCTGGCCCTGGCCTGCGCCGGCGGCGTGCTGATCGCCGCAGCCTTTGCACTGTCTCCCACGCTGGAGCGGGCACTGTTCCCGGTGGCGGTGGTGCTGCAGGTCACGCCCATCGTGGCGGTGGCGCCGCTGATCCTGATCTACGTGGAGAGCACCACCGCTGCGCTGCTGCTGTGCGCCTGGATCGTGGCCTTCTTCCCGATCCTGTCGAACACGGTGATCGGCCTGCGCGCGGCCGACGCCAACCTGCGCGACCTGTTCCGCCTGTACCGCGCCACGCCCTGGCAGCGGCTGCGCCTGCTGCGGCTGCCGGCGGCGCTGCCGTACTTCGTGGCCGGGCTCAAGATCAGCGGCGGCCTGAGCCTGATCGGCGCCGTGACGGCCGAGATGGTGGCGGGTGCGGCGGGCCGCGAGACCGGGCTGGCCTCGCGCATCCTGGAGGCGAGCTTTCGCACCGAGACGCCCAAGATGTTTGCCGCACTCACCCTGCTGGTGCTGACCGGCGTGTTGATCTTCGCGCTGTTCAACGCCCTGTCCCGCTGGCTGCTGGGACCGTGGCATGCTTCGGAATCGCACCGCCCGCCCTGACCCGATTCAAACCCTCGACAAGGATTTCGCCCATGCGTGCACGCCTCATCGCCCTGGCCGCCGCCCTGCTGGCTGCGCCGGCCATCGCCCAGGACAAGATCACCTTCGCCACCAACTGGAAGGCACAAGCCGCGCACGGCGGCTTCTACCAGGCGGTGGCTGACGGCACCTACAAGAAGTACGGCCTGGACGTCACCATCCAGCCCGGTGGCCCGCAGGTCAACAACCGGCCGCTGCTGCCGGCCGGGCGCATCGACTTCCTGATGACCGGCAACCTGCTGCACAGCTTCGACAACGTCAAGAACAAGGTGCCCACCGTGGTGGTGGCGTCGATGTTCCAGAAAGACCCGCAGGCCCTGCTGGCCCACCCCGGCCAGGGCTACGAGAAGTTCGACGCGCTGAAGAACGCGCCGCTGGCGCTGATCGCCAAGGACGGCCAGTTCAGCTGGTGGCAGTGGCTGAAGGTGACGCACGGCTTCAAGGACGAGGCGCTCAAGCCCTACAACTACAACCTGGGCCCGTTCCTGGCCAACACCAAGGCCATCCAGCAGGGCTACTCGGTGGCTGAGCCCATCTATGTGGAAAACCAGGGCAAGTTCAAGCCGGTGGTGCACCTGCTCGCCGACCACGGCTTTTCGACCTACAGCACGGTGATCGAGGCCCGCACCGACACCGTCAAGAACAAGCCCGACCTGGTGCAGCGCTTCGTCGACGCGTCGGCCATCGGCTGGGTGAACTACCTGTACGGCAACCGCAAGGCCGCCAACGCGGCCATGATCCAGGCCAACCCCGAAATGACCGAGGCCGAGATGGAGGCCAGCGTGGCGCTGATGAAGAGCCAGGGCATCGTCGATTCGGGCGAGGCCGCCACCAAGGGCATCGGCGCGATGAATGCCGCGCGGGTGAAGGACTTCTTCGACCAGATGGTCAAGGCCGGCCTGTACAAGGCCGGCGAGGTCGACCTGACCCAGGTGGCCACCTACCAGTTCGTCAACAAGGGCGTGGGTCAGGACATCAAGGGCAAGCTCACCGGCAAGTGACCACTGCCCGCATGGCAGCCACCATGGCCGGCGTGCGACGGGGGTGGCGGGGTCAGGCCAGCCGGTAGAAGTTCAGCTTCACCACGCTGGCCTCGCGCCGGCCCACGCTGATGGCGATCAGCTTGTTCAGGTGCAGCCAGGCCGGTGCGCCGGTGGTGAAGCGCACGGCGGTGCGGAAGTAGTACTCCTCGGGCAGCACGGCCTCGCCGCGCGCCAGCCGCGCCATCACCGCGGGCGGTCCATGGCGCACGCCGTCGCTCTTCACCTCGATCAGGCCGCCGTCGTCGGCGCGGATCACATAGTGCGCGGCGATGTCCAGCGCGCCGTCGGCCCGGTTGATCTGCCAGTCGACACCGCCTTCGACCAGCGTGCCGTTCAGCTCGGGCCCCCGCACGGTGCCGCCGCCCAGCGGCACGAAGCGGCGTTCACCATGCGGTCCCGGGCCCAGCGTGACCAGGGCGCCCACCTGGCAGTGCACCTGGGTCATCGGGATCAGCAGCGGCGGCGGTGGCAGCGGAGTGTGGACGGTGGTCATGGTCGCAGTGGCGTGGGGTTCAGGGGTTGGCGCAGCGGAAGCTGGCGGCCGATTCGACATCGCCGCCGGCATAGCGCATCACCTGCGGATGTGGGCACAGCGCGCGGCTGCGCTGCGGTGACCAGCTGGCCGGCAGTTCCTTGTTGGCCGGGTTCACCTTGGCCACCAGGCGGTCTGGCGCCTGGCCCTTTTCCACCCAGTTGACCAGCGCGTCCAGCGCGTCCACCTGGTCGGTGGCCGGCCCGCCCTGGCAATGGCCCATGCCGGGCACCGGGAAGACACGCGCCACCTGGTTGGCCTTGGCCAGGCCCAGGTTGGCCTGCAGCCGGTCGGCCCAGCGCAGCGTGTCGTTGACCGAAAACACCGGGTCGCTGGCGCCGTGCAGCACGATCATCTTGCCGCCGCGGCGGGCGAAATCCGTCAGCAATGGGTTCTCCGCATCGGGCGGGGTCATGAAGGCCATCGCCGATTCGGTGAACAGCGCATCGCTGGCAAAGATCTTCGGCGCATCGCGGTCGAAGTCGAACGCGGCCAGAAACGCCAGCAGATCGCCCGGCGTGCCGCGCACCGGCGTGGGCGGCGTGGTGAAGACGTGCGACAGCGAGCCCGCACCCATCACTGCGATGATCGGCATCCTGTCCCAGGGCGGCACGCTGGACTCCAGCTTCCAGGTGCGCCAGCCGCCAGCGGCGATGCCGGCGTCGAACGACCAGTCGCTGTAGAGCTGCTGGCCGCGGCTGTTGCGCGGGCCGTCGGCGCTGCGCTGCAGCGCCGCCACCTGCGGCGCGCTGAGGCAGCCGTCGGCCTTGCCGACGGCGCATTGCAGGTCGGCCAGCTTGAACACCTTCTGGCAGCGTGCCAGGTCGCCCACGATGCCATCGACCAGCAGGTCGAGTGCATCGCAGCGGGCCAGCACCCGGTCGGCCACCAGCTTCAGGTCGGCGGGGCTGAAGGCGCGGCGGATGTCGGGGTCGACGTTGCGCCAGGCCTGCACGTCCCAGGCGTGCTGCACCGCCGCCTTGGGCAGGTTGAAGCCGGGCGCGCTGGCCAGGATGCCGTCATAGCGGCTGCCCTGGCGGCTGGCCGCCACCATGCCGTGGCGCCCGCCGTTGCTGCAGCCGGCCATGTAATTGCGCTGCGCCGGCTTGCCGTAGTGGCTGCTGATCAAGCCCTGGGCCACCGGCCACAGGGCGTCGGTGGCGGCATAGCCGTAGTCACGCCGGGCTTGCCGGTCCAGGCCGAACACGTTGCCGCGTACCAGGCCGGTGGCCAGGTTGGCCGGGTCTTCACCGGCATGGCCGGCGTCGCTGCTCAGCACCGCAAAGCCGCGGGTCAGCGCGTCGGGCAGGGTGGCGGCCTGCGGGCCGAAGGCCGGCACCACCACGCCATCGTTGCCGCCGTTGACCTGGTGCAGGAAGCGCTGGTTCCAGTTCTGCGGCAGCCGCATCTCGAAGCCGATGGCATAGCGCTTGCCATCGTCGCCCTGGCGCTCGTTGAGCCTGCCGGTCACCAGGCAGTGCGCCGGCCGGCCCTTGTCGTCGGCCGCCACGTTGCGGGTGTCGGTGATGTCGAGCGTGGCCTGCGCCTTCAGCGCGCCAGGCAGGCGGGCACAGGGCAGGCCTCCGCTGGGCGGGGTGGACGCGCAGCTGGACAGCAGCGCCACCGCCACCGCCGCCAGGGGCAGCGACAAGCGGGCAGCGGTGTGGTGTGGGCGGTGTGCGGGCATCAGATGGTCTCCTGCGGCTGCCGCGCAGCCACAGGCCACATCATGCCGCGCGAGGCAGGCCCGCCCGCCACCGGCGCGTCAGCGCCCGGTGGGGAAGTTGAACTCCGCGCCCTTGGCGATGCTCTCGGGCCAGCGCTGCATCACGCTCTTCTGCTTGGTGTAGAAGCGCACGCCTTCTTCGCCATAGGCATGCATGTCGCCGAACAGGCTGCGCTTCCAGCCGCCGAAGCCGTGCCAGGCCATCGGCACCGGGATGGGCACGTTCACGCCCACCATGCCGACCTGCACCTTGCGGCTGAACTCGCGGGCGATACCGCCGTCGCTGGTGTAGATCGACACGCCGTTGCCGAATTCATGGTCGTTGACCAGTTGCAGCGCGGTGGCGAAGTCGGGCACGCGCACGCAGGCCAGCACCGGGCCGAAGATCTCTTCCTTGTAGATGCGCATGGCCGGCGTCACATGGTCGAACAGCGTGCCGCCGGTGAAGAAGCCGCCTTCCAGGCCGGGCACGGTCAGGCCGCGGCCATCGACCACCAGCGTGGCGCCTTCTTCCACGCCGGTGCCGATGTAGCCCTCGATGCGGTCACGCGCTTGGCGCGTGACGATCGGGCCCATCTCGGCGCTCAGGTCCATCGGGTTGGCCACCTTCAGGGCACGCGCACGCTCGGCCACCCGGGGCACGATCTGGTCGGCGATGTCGCCCACCAGCACCGCGACAGAAATCGCCATGCAGCGCTCGCCGGCCGAGCCGTAGGCCGCGCCCACCAACGCGTCCACCGCCTGCTCGACATTGGCGTCGGGCATCACCACCAGGTGGTTCTTGGCGCCGCCCAGGGCCTGCACCCGCTTGCCGTGGTGGGCGCCGGTTTCGTAGATGTAGTGCGCGATCGGCGTGCTGCCGACGAAGCTGACCGCCTTCACGTCGGGGTGGGCCAGCAACGCATCCACCGCCACCTTGTCGCCCTGCACCACGTTGAACACGCCGTCGGGCAGGCCGGCCTGCTTGAGCAGCTCGGCCATGAACATGCTGCAGCTCGGGTCACGCTCGCTGGGCTTCAGGATGAAGGCATTGCCGGTGGCCAGCGCCAGCGGGAACATCCACAGCGGCACCATGCACGGGAAGTTGAACGGCGTGATGCCCGCCACCACGCCCAGCGGCTGGCGCAGCACGTGGTTGTCGATGCCGGTGGACACCTGGTCGGTGAAGGCGGTCTTCAACAGTTCGGGCGCGCCACAGGCGAATTCGACGATGTCGATGCCGCGTGCCACCTCGCCCTGGGCGTCGGTGAACACCTTGCCGTGTTCGGCGCTGATCATCGCGGCCAGCGTGTCCTTGTGCTGGTTCAGCAGCGCCAGGAAGGCGTTGAGCACTCGCGCGCGGCGGATGGGGGGCAGCTCGCCCCAGGCCGGCTGGGCCGCCACGGCATTGGCCACGGCGGCTGCCACCTCGTCGGTGCTGGCCAGCGCCACCTGGCGTGCCACGGCGCCTGTGGCCGGGTTGTAGACCGCCTGCTGGCGGCCGCTGGTGCCGGGCACGGCGCGGCCGCCGATGTAGTGGCCCACGTCGGTGGTCTGGGTGAAGGCTTCAGGGGCGCCCATGGCGTGTCTCCGGCAGTTGGGGGAACGGATGGCGAGTCTAGGCAGTGCGGCACGCGCCGACTAGCCGGTTGCGGCTGGATTCATTGTTCGGCATCATGAACAATGGGTGACAGAAACCCAGAACAGCCAGCATGGACATCCGTCGCATCGAAACCCTGTGGAGCCACGTGCACTGGCTGTGCGTGCTGGGCACGCTGGGCAGCTTCACCGCGGCGGCGCAGCGCCTGGGCGTCAGCAAGGCGGCGATGAGCCAGCGCATCAGCGAGCTGGAGCGCGCCGCCGGCGTGCCCCTGGTGCTGCGCACCACCCGCAGCGTGCGCCTCACCGAGGCCGGCCAGCAGCTGGCCGACGCCACCGGCGGCGCGTTCGAGGCCATCGGCACCGCCTTTGCCGGCATCAAGGACCTGGCCGCCACGCCGCGCGGTCGCCTGCGCCTGACCGCCCCGGTGGCGCTGGCGCGCCAGCAGATCGTGCCGCTGCTGCCGGCCTTCCTGCGCGCCCACCCCGAGGTGCGCATCGACCTGGACCTGTCCGACCGCCTGGTGCCGCTGGCGCAGGAAGGCTATGACCTGGCCATCCGCCACACCCATGCCCCGCCCGAGACCCACACCGCCTGGGCGCTGTGCGCCACCCGCTCGGTGCTGGTGGCCAGCCGCGCCTACCTGCGCCGGCGCGGCACGCCTGCCGAGCCGGGAGACCTGGCCCGGCACGACTGCCTGCACTACCTGCGCCCGGGCGACGCGCCGGCCTGGCAGCTGACGCCGGTGGATGCCGCCGCCGACCCGGCGCCCAAACTGACCATTCCCATCAGCGGTCCCTTCGCCGCCAACAACAGCGAGGCCCTGCGCGAGGCCGCGCTGGCCGGTCTGGGCATCGCCCTGCTGCCCGACTTCAGCGCCCAGGCGGCGCTGCGCGCGGGCAAGCTGGTGCCGGTGCTGCCGGCCTGGCAGCCGGTGGGCAGCTTCGGCGAGCAGCTCTATGCCATCCGGCCGTACAGCCCGTCTGTGCCGCGGGCGGTGCAGGCGCTGGTGGCGCACTTGCGGGCGGGGTTGCAGGCGGGGTTTGGGGATTGAGGAGCGCCCGCTGGCCTGGGTCTGTCTTGCTTCAGGTCACTGCCGGCTTCAGCGTGCTCTGGCCGCCTCCGTCTCGGTGGCTTCGCAGGGCTGGCGTCATCGGGGCTGCGTCTACAGGCTTTTTGGGGGCATCTATCCGGGTTTTCACAGCGACACCGATCGACTGGGTGACATGGGTCTCGGCACAATCCTCGGTCGCCGGAACACGACCGAGCCACACCCCACAGGAGACAAAATGATGCTGCGAATCACTCTGGCCCTGGCGACGCTGTCGCTTGCCGCCTGCCAGTCGATGAACCCGCCCGCTGCCGCGCTGGCCGCGCCGGCCGCGCCGGCCGCTGCGGCGCCACCGGCCTGGCAACAGGGCCGGACCCCCGAGCAGGCGGGCTCGACGCTGGCACCGGTGGCCGGCAAGCTCACTGCCACGCCGGCCAGCGAGATTCCGCTCGCCAGCTACAAGCTGCCTCCCGGCTTCAAGGCCGAGATCTGGGCCACCGGCATGCCGGGCGCGCGCGCCATGGCGCGTGCCGAGAACGGCAAGATCTACATCGGCACGCGCGGCATCGGCCGCGTCTACGAGGTCACCGACACCGGCGCCGCGCGCACCAGCCGAGTCGTCGTCGACAAGCTCGTGCAGCCCGCCGGTGTGGCCTATGCCAACGGCTCGCTGTACGTGATGGCCATCGACAAGGTGCTGCGCTTTGATGGCATCGCCACCAATCCGGCCGCGCAGCCGGTGGACATGACGGCCGCCTTCAAGCTGCCGAAGGAACAGCACCACAACTGGAAGTACATCGCCTTCGGGCCGGACGGCAAGCTCTACGTGCCCTTCGGCGCACCGTGCAACATCTGCGAGCCGGGCCAGGAGTACGCGCAGATCCGCCGCTACAACCCCGACGGCTCGGGCATGGAGGTCATCGCGCGCGGCGTGCGCAACACGGTGGGCTTCGCCTGGCACCCTGACACCAAGGAGATGTGGTTCACCGACCACGGCCGCGACTGGATGGGCGACGACGGCCCGGCCGACGAGCTGAACCGCATGACCAAGGTGGGGCTGAATTTCGGTTTCCCGTACTGCCACGCCAATGGCATCAGCGACCGTGACTTCCCGAAGGCCAATGGCTGCGACGGCGTCACGCAGCCGGTGCAGACCCTGGGCCCGCATGCCGCTGCGATGGGCGTGCACTTCTACACCGGCAGCATGTTCCCGGCCGAGTACCGCAACACGATGTTCGTGGCGCGCAAGGGCTCGTGGAACCGGACGCAGAAGTTCGGTTACGACGTGGTGACGGTGCAGACCGACGCGCAGGGCAACAACCCGCGCATCCGGCCCTTCATGACCGGTTTCCTCGACCCCAGCAACGACAGCATCAGCGGCCGCCCGACCTACCTGCTGCAGTTGCCCGATGGTTCGCTGCTGGTCAGCGACGAGCAGCTGGGCGCGATCTACCGCATCACGCATGCGAAGTAGGCTGGTTGCGGCGGCGCTGGCTTCGGCCTGCGCCGCCGCGCTGGCCCAGCCGCAGCCGGCGGGCCTGGAAGCCTGCACGGCCTGCCACGGGCCGGGCGGTAACTCGCCAACGCCGTTGATCCCGTCGATCGCCGGCCAGCCGCGCGTCTTCATCGAGAACCAGCTTGTGCTGATCCGAGAAGGGCTGCGCGACGTGGCGTCGATGAAGGCGGTGATGGGCCCGCTGAACGACGCCGAGATCGTCGCGCTGGCGAAGCACTACGCCGCGCAGGCAGTGGTGGCGCCGCCGGGCCTGGTGGATGCCGAGAAGCGCCGTCGCGGCGCGGAGGTCTCCAAGCGCGCGCTGTGCGGCACCTGCCATCTGCCCGGTTACACCGGGCAGAGCCAAGTACCCCGCCTGGCCGGGCAGCACGAGGCTTACCTGCTGCCGACGATGAAGATGTACCGCGACAAGCCCGACCCGGGACGCGACACGGCGATGTCGGCAGCGCTGCACGGCCTGGGCGACGCTGACCTGGCCAATCTGGCGCACTACTTCGCCACCACGAAGTAGCCGCGGCCAGACGCAGCGGCGGCCGACGACGCCGCGCCGACCACTTGCTTCCAGGTGTCGACCTTCTGGTGACGCTCCCGACGCCACCGACCGCGCATGGCCAACCACTGCCGGCCCCGCTCCGCGATCGCCAGCCAGCAGCCGCTCCGACAAGCCGACCGCCAGCAAGGCGAACGGCATCCTTCAGAAGACCGTCGCCAGCCGACCGCCCGCAGCCCGGTCTTGCCGGGCCGGCAGTGACAATGGCCGGATGAACACCCCGCCGCCCCGCCGTCCCCCCGCCGGGCGCCCGCCCGGTCGCCCCGCAGCCCGGTCGTCCCGCCCCGCCGCCACGGCGCCGGCGCCTGCGCCTGCGCCTGCGCCGACCGCGGTGCAGCCGCTTACCGAAGCCGAGCTGACGCAGTTGCAGGCGCTGATGGACGGCATCCCCGACACGCTGGAGCCGCTGGACGTGGTGATGATCGACGGCTACCTCTGCGGCGTGCTGCTGCAGCCGCAGCCGGTGCCGCCCGAGCGCTGGCTGCCGCTGATCCCCGATGTGGACGGCCGCGCGCCACCGGCCCGCTTTGACCTGGCCACCATGCGCGCCCTGGTGCTGCGCCGCCATGCCGAGCTGGACGCGGCCATCGCCCGCCGCCAGTGGTTCGACCCCTGGATCTACCAGCTCGACGACGAGGCCACGCTCACCGAGACGGTGTTGCCCTGGGTGGCCGGCTTCGCCACCGCGGTCGACGCCTTCACCGCCCTGATGGACCGGCATGAAGCCGCCCTGCTGGAGCCACTGGCCACGCTGTACCGCCATCTCGACCCTGACGACCTGGAAGACGCCGACGCGTTGCTCGCCGAGATCGAGACCCTTGCGCTGCCCGAGACACTGGCCGAGGCGGTGGAAGACCTGGTGCGCAGCGTGCTGCTGATCGCCGATGCGTCGCGCCCGGTGGCCGGCGCCTTGGCAGCAGGCCCCCGGTTGCGCCCGGGTCAGCGCCCGGCGCACAGCCTCCCGTCGGCCCGCAAAGGCCCGCCTCGGCGCGGAGGTTGAGGCAGGTTTGAGTCGGAAAGGTCAACGAACACAGTCGTTGAATCGGGTTGACCGCGACAAAGCGAGTTCGAAAGCACGACACTCCTGCGCGTGACGACGGCCATCGAATCCCAACAGTCTGCCCCCGCCACCGTGCCTGGCGTGACGGCCTGCCCATGGTGACCACCGCCGCGCCGGCTGGCGCCAGCATCCGCGCCGACGAGCAGGCCCGCTACAACCAGCTGGCCACCACCTGGTGGAACCCGCGGGGCCCGATGCGCCCGCTGCATGTGCTGAACCAACTGCGCCAGGGCCGGGTGCAGGCGCTGGCCGAGGCGCATTTCGGCCGCGCGCCCGGTGCCGGCCTGGGTGGCTTGCGGGTGCTCGACGTCGGCTGCGGCGCCGGCCTGCTGTGCGAGCCGCTGGCCCGCGCCGGTGCGGCCGTCACTGGCATCGACGCTGCCAGCCGCAGCATTGCCATCGCGCGCGACCATGCCGCCGCAGGCAGCCTGGCCATCGACTACCGCGCCGGCGACCCGGCCCAGGCCCTGCAGTCCGGCGAGCAGTTCGATGTGCTGCTGTTGTTGGAGGTGGTGGAACACGTGCAGGACATGCCGGCCTTCGTGCGCAGTGCGCTGGCGCATCTGGCGCCAGGCGGGCTGGTGGTGGCATCCACCATCAACCGCACCTGGCGCAGCTTTGCGTTGGCCATCGTGGGTGCGGAGTGGTTGCTGCGCCTGCTGCCACGCGGCACGCACCGGTGGGCAGACTTCGTCACCCCGGTGGAGCTGGCGCAGGCCATGGCCACCGGCGGCCTGTGTCAACAAGGCCTGACCGGCCTGCGTTACACACCAGTGTTGCACCGCGCACACTGGTGCCGCAGCACGGCGGTCAACTACCTCGCCAGTTACACGTCCGCGCCCGCGACACTCCCAGGTTCTACCCCGATGCGGCCGCCGGAGCGGCAGCGGGGATCCGACAACTCCGGCCATTGAAAGCTTGCCATGACCCAACGCCGCACCTTCATCCTGACCCTCGTCCCCGCCACCCTGGCCGTTGGCGCCAGCCTGCGCGCCAACGCGCAAGCCGCCAAGATCGAGGAGTCCGACCCCGCTGCCAAGGCCGTGAAGTACGTGCACGACGCCTCCAAGCTGGACGCCGCCAAGAATGCCCCGTACGTCAAGGGCAGCATCTGCGCCGGTTGCGCGCTGTACGCCGGCAAGGCCACCGACGCCTGGGCACCTTGCGCCATCGTGGCCAACAAGCAGGTCAACGGCAAGGGCTGGTGCACGGCCTGGAACAAGAAGGCAGGCTGATCGTTTGCCGGGCACGCCCACGCCACCGCGCGGCGTGCCCATGACGCAGGTCGTCTGGTTCAAGCGCGACCTGCGCCTGCATGACCACGCGCCGCTGGCCCAGGCCACGGCGCGCGGCCCGGCGGTGGCACTGCACATCACCGAGCCTTCGTTGCTGGCGTCTGACTTGTTCGACGCCAGCCACGCCCAATTCATCGACCAGAGCCTGGCCGACCTGGCCCAGGCGCTGGCGGCCCGCGGCGGCTGCCTGGTGCGCCGCTGGGGCGAGGCAGTGCCGGTGCTCGACGCCCTGCATGCCGCCACCCGCTTCACCCATTTGTGGAGCCATGAAGAAATTGGCCAGCGCCTGACCTGGGACCGCGACCGCGCGGTGCTGGCCTGGTGCCGCGCCCGCGGCGTGGTGTGGACCGAGCTGCCGCAATGCGGCGTGTTCCGCCCCTTGCCCACCCGCAACGGCTGGGCCGCCCGCTGGGACCGCCGCATGGCCGCGCCGCCCATCGCCGCGCCCGGGCGCATCCAGCCCGCTGCTGGCGTGCCGGAGCAGCACCCGCCGCCCGGCCTGCAGCCGCGGCACGGTGCGCCCAAGCCACTGGCCCAACCCGGTGGCGAACGCGCCGGCCAGGCCCTGCTGCAGAGCTTTCTGCAGGCGCGCGGGGTCGACTACCGGCGCGGCATGTCCAGCCCCGAGAGCGCCGCGCACGCCTGTTCCCGGCTGAGCCCGCACCTGGCCTGGGGCACCGTGTCGCTGCGTTCCATCAGCCATGCCGCCGATGCGCGTGCCGCCGAGCTGAAGCAGTTGCAGGCCGACGGTGCGCCCATCGACCCCCGCTGGCCCGGTGCGGTGCAAAGTTTCCAGGGCCGGCTGCGGTGGCATTGCCACTTCATGCAGAAGCTGGAAGACGCGCCGCGCATCGAGTTTCAGAACTTCGCCCGGGTGTGCGACGGCCTGCGGCCCGACCTGGGCGATCCCGGCTGGCGCGCCGACTGGTTCCAGGCCTGGTGCGACGGCCGCACCGGCTACCCGATGGTCGACGCCTGCATGCGCGCGCTGCAGGCCAGCGGCTGGATCAACTTCCGCATGCGCGCCATGCTGGTGTCGTTTGCCGCTTACCACCTGTGGCTGCACTGGCGGCAGCCGGCGCTGTTCCTGGCGCGGCAGTTCGTCGATTTCGAGCCCGGCATCCACTTCAGCCAGTGCCAGATGCAGTCGGGCACCACCGGCATCAACACGTTGCGCATCTATTCGCCCACGCAGCAGGCCAGGGTGCAGGACCCCGACGGCGCCTTCATCCGCCGCTGGGTGCCTGAGCTTGGGCGCGTGCCCGCCGGCTTCGTGCACGAGCCGTGGTTGATGCCCGCCGGCCTGCAGCAGACCACCGGCTGCCGCATCGGCGGGGAAGGCGCCGGCAGCTACCCCGCACCGCTGGTCGACCACGCCAGCGCCTGGCGCACGGCGCGCGAGCGCTTCGCCGCGGTGCGCAACAGCACGGCAGCCCGGCAGGAAGCCGACACCATCGCGCAGCGCCACGGCAGCCGCAAGAGCGGCATGCGCATGACCGGCCAGGCGGCGGGCCGCCGCAGCGGCGCGCCGGCGCCGCCGCCGGCGCCGGCCGCCCAGCGGTCGCTGTTCGACGACCCGGACGACGCCAGCTGATCAGCGCCGGGCGTCGCGTGCGCCGTACAGCCGGCGCGCGTGGATGCCCAGGCCTTGCGCCACGCTGGCAAAGCGGTCGCCGCGCATCGCGCGCGCCTGCGGAAAGCGCGCCGCAATGCGCTCGGCCAGCGGCTTCAGCCCGGTGGAGCCGCCTGTGAAGTACAGCGCGTCCACCCGGTCGCGCGCCAGCCCGGCCTGCGCCAGGGTGACGTCGGCGGCGGCGGCGATGCGGTCGATGTCGGCGTCCAGGGCGGCCAAGGCCTGGCCTTCGTCCAGCGTGGTCTGCAGCCCGGCTTCCAGCGCGTCCAGGTCGATGGTGGTGTGGCCGCCTTCGGCCACCGCGATCTTGGCCACCTCGGCCTGGCCGATCAGCGCATGGCCCAGGCGCTCGGTCACCACCTCCATCAGCCGGCCGTGCTGGCGCAGGTCGGCATAGAAGCTCTTCATGCGCGCCAGTTCGGCCACCCGGCCGGGCGCGTACACGGTGTTGATCAGGTGCCAGGTGGCCAGGTCGAAGTACACCCGGCTGGGCACCTCGCGCCCCGTCGGGCCCAGCGCCTTGTAGCCGCAGACCGGCAGGATGCGGGCCAGCGCGATGTGGCGGTCGAAGTCGGTGCCGGCGATGTGCACGCCGTGGTTGCCCAGGATGTCGGCCTGCCGGTCGAGCCGGGTACGGCGCTGCGGCCCCACCCGCACCAGGCTGAAGTCGGACGTGCCGCCGCCGATGTCGGCCACCAGCACCACCTGCTCGGTGTCGATGGTGCTCTCGTAGTCCAGCGCCGCGGCGATGGGTTCGTACTGGAAGCTGACCTCGTGGAAGCCCACCGCATGCGCGGCCTCGGCCAGTGCGGCCTGGGCGGCGGCGTCGCGCTCGGCGTCGTCGTCGACGAAGAACACCGGGCGGCCCAGCACCACGCGGGTCAGCGCCTGGCCGGCCTCGGCCTCGGCCATGCTGCGCAGGTGGCGCAGGTAGGCGCCCACCATGTCGAGGTAGCGCACCGACCGGCCGGCGCCCACCTCGGTGGCTTGCGTGGCCAGGCTGCTGCCTAGGATGCTCTTCATCGACCGCATCAGCCGGCCTTCGATGCCCTCCACATAGGCTGCCACCGCCGCGCGGCCGTAGTGGCGCTGCGGCTCTTCGTGCATGGCCAGGCCTTCCACGGCATAGAACACCGCCGTGGGCATGGTGCGCTGCGTGCCTTCCAGCACCACCAGGCGCACGCCGCCGCCGGCGCTGCCTGCTGCACCGTCGGACGTGGGCAGTGCGATGGCCGAGTTCGAGGTGCCGAAATCGATGGCGCAGACATCCGGGGCGGCAGCAGGCATGGCGGGCCCGGCATGCCGGGCAGTGGGAAGAGGGGGCGCGATTCTAGGGGCGGTCGCCCGCAGCCGTTGCCCCGATCAGCCCGGTCGGCGCAGCCCGGCCAGCCAGGCTTGCAGCAGGCCGGTGACCGCCTGCGGCTGTTCCCAGGTGAGCATGTGCCCACATTCCGCCAGCAGCTGCAGCTGCGCGCCGGGGATGGCGGCGGCGATCTCGCGGCTGCAGTCGGGCGGGGTCAGCAGGTCGTCGGCGCCGCCCACCACCAGGGTGGGGCAGGTGATGGCGCCCAGCGTGGGCCGCCCGTCGGCGCGCGCCATCACCGCGCGGTTCTGCCGCACCAGGCTGGCGGTGCCGGCGCGTTGCACCATCGCGATGTAGTCCTCGACCAGCCGCGCCTGGTGCCGGCGGTGGAAGGCGAACAGGGCGTTGGCGCGCAGCAGCGGCTCGGCGCGGCCGGCTTCAAATTCGGCGATGGCGTTGGTGCGCAGCGTCACCAGTTCCGGCGTGTCGGGCCGGGCGGTGGTGCCCAGCAGCGCCAGGCCGCGCACGCGCTGCGGTGCCTGGCGTGCCACCTCCATTGCCAGCATGCCGCCCAGCGAGCAGCCGGCCAGCAGCAGGTCGCCCGGCTGCTCGGCCAGCAGCAGCGCGGCCATGGCTGGCAGGCTGTCGGCGCGGCCGTGCACGTCGGCCACCACCACGGCGCCGGGGGCGGCGGCGGCCAGGGCGGCGTGCTGGTGCTGCCACAGCGCGGCGTCGCAGGCCATGCCGGGCAACAGGATCAGGGTTGTCATGGGATCAGTCTGCCAGACCAGCCCAGGCTGCTTCTGCGCGCCACGCATTTGCTTGGAAGAAAGTCGTTGATCGGCGATGCGTGTAGCCTTCTATCATCTGTTTTTTGCATAAGCCGGCGCATCCATGAACTTTCAGCAATTGCGCTCGGTGCGCGAGGCGGTGCGCCAGGGCTTCAACCTGACCGAGGTGGCGGCGGCGCTGCACACCTCACAGCCCGGCGTCAGCCGGCAGATCCGCGAGCTGGAAGACGAGCTCGGCATCGAGATCTTCGTGCGCGCCGGCAAGCGCCTGACCGGCCTGACGCCGCCGGGTGAGACTGTTCTGCCCATCGTCGAGCGGCTGCTGCAGGAGGCCGGCAACCTGCAGCGCGCCGGAGCCGACTTCGCCCGCAGCGGCCAGGGTGCGCTGCGCATTGCCGCCACCCACTCCCAGGCGCGCTATGCGTTGCCGGCGGCGGTGCGCGACTTCCGCCTGCAGCACCCCGACGTGCAGCTGAACCTGCACCAGGGCTCACCCCAGCAGGTGGCGCGGCTGCTGCTGGACGGCGACGCCGACATCGGCATCGCCACCGAGGCCCTGGCGCAGTACGACGAGCTGCTGGCCCTGCCCTGCTACCGCTGGACCCACAGCGTGGTGGTGCCGCCCGACCATGCGCTGGCGCAGGAGGCCAGCGCCGGCCGGCCGCTCAGCCTGCAGCGGCTGGCCGACTTTCCGCTGATCACCTACGAAGCCGGCTACACCGGCCGGTCGCACATCGACGACGCCTTCGGCCGTGCCGGCCTGCAGCCGCAGATCGTGTTGGAGGCGATGGACGCCGACGTGATCAAGACCTATGTGGAGCTGGGCATGGGCGTGGGCATCGTCGCGGCCATCGCGCTGGACGAGGCGCGTGACGCCCACCTGCGCGCCATCGACGCCCGCCACCTGTTTGCCGCCAACATGACCCGCCTGGCCATCCGCCGCGGCAGCTACCTGCGCGACTACGTGTATGCCTTCATCAGCACCTTTGCCGCACCGCTGACGCGTGCGCGGGTGCAGCGCGCGCTGGCGGTGGCGCCGGGGGACGACTTCGAGCTGTGAGCCCGCGCTGCGCCCGGCCTACCGCCGCACCGGCGCCGTGCCCGACGCCAGCCGCATCAGCGGCAAGGCGGGCGACGGGTCAGTGACGCTGGCGTCGAACGGGTGCACCACGCTGTTGACCTGGGCCAGCACCTTGCGCACGTAGTGCAGCGTCTCGGCATAGGGCGGCACGCCGCGGTAGCGGTTGACCGCGCCTTCACCGGCGTTGTAGGCCGCGGCCACCAGCACCACGTTGCCCTGGTAATAGGCCATCAGCCAGCGCAGGTAGGCCATGCCGCCGCGCATGTTCTGCGCCGGGTCGAAGATGTTGCGCACCTTGAAGCGCGCCGCCGTGTCGGGGATCAGCTGCATCAGCCCTTGGGCGTTCTTGGGCGACACCGCATTCGGGTTGAAGTTGCTCTCGGTGGCGATGATGGCCAGCACCAACTGCGGGCTGAGCTTGAAGTCAGGCGCCACCAGCTTGACGAAGTTGACGATGGGCTCGGGCGCGTTGGGCGGCAGGGTCTCGGGCGGCGGCAACAGGGGTTGCGCCGGCTTGGGTGGCTGCCGAAGCGCCACCTGCACCGGCGGCTTGGGCAGTTGCACCGCCATCGGCTGCAGGCAGGGCGGCGGCTCGCCCAGCGGCGTGCCCAGCCGCTGCATCATCTTCTGCGCCTGCGGCATGCCCTGCTCGGCCGCGGCCAGGAACAGGTGCGCGGCCTGGGCGTCGTCACGCTCGATGCCGCGGCCGTTGGTCAGCATCCAGGCCAGGCTGAACTGCGCCTCGGCGTCGCCGTGCTGGGCCGCCTGGCAGTACAGCGTGGCGGCGCGCGCCGGGTCGCGCGGCAGGCCGTTCTCGCCGTGTTCCAGCGCCTGCGCCTCCTGGCGCCAGCGCAGCACCTGCGACGGCACCACCGTGCTCAGCGGCGCGCGTGGTGCCACCAGTGGCGCTGGCAGGGCTTGCAGGCCGTCGGCCAGTTGGCTGTCCGCAGATTGCGGCTGAGCCAGCAGCGGCGCGGCGACCACCGCCGCAGCCAGGCCCAGCGCCACCTGTGCACCGAGGCGGCGCAGGGCGGTGGTGCAGCGGTGGCGGGCAGGGTGGTGCATGGCAGGCGCGGACTGTAGCCGGCCATGTCCGCGCTGGGCAGCCCCCAAGCCCGTGGCCGCTGGCCTAGCCGGCGCACGCCGCCGCGGCAGATGCGACATCCGTCACCCATCGATCTGCGGGTTTCGCATGCCGGTGCGGGCCGCTGCCGCTTCTACACTCAGCGCCCGGCCCGTGTCGGCCGCCCACCACCAGGAGACGAACCATGCCCCGCGACACCAGCCAATGGCGCTTCGAGACCAAGTCGGTCCACGCCGGCTACGAGCCCGACCCCACCACCCATGCGGTGGCCGTGCCGATCTACCAGACCGTGGCCTACAGCTTCGACAGCGCCCAGCATGCCGCCGACCTGTTCGACCTGAAGGTGGCCGGCAACATCTACAGCCGCATCATGAACCCCACCAACGCGGTGCTGGAAGAGCGGGTGGCGGCGCTGGAAGGCGGCATCGCCGCGCTGGCGCTGGCCTCCGGCCAGGCGGCGGTCACCTACGCCATCCAGACCATTTGCGAGGCGGGCGACAACATCGTCAGCAGCAGCGCGCTGTACGGCGGCACTTACAACCTGTTCGCCCACACGCTGCCGCAGTTCGGCATCACCACCCGGTTTGCCGACTACAAGAACCCGGCCAGCTTCGAGCCGCTGATCGACGACCGCACCAAGGCCATCTATGTGGAGAGCCTGGGCAACCCGCAGGGCAACATCACCGACATCGCGGCCATCGCCGCCATCGCGCACAAGCACGGCGTGCCGCTGATCGTCGACAACACCGTGCCCAGCCCCTACCTGTGCCGGCCGATCGAGCATGGCGCCGACATCGTGGTGCAAAGCCTCACCAAGTACCTGGGCGGCCACGGCACCAGCATCGGCGGGGCCATCATCGATTCGGGCAAGTTCCCCTGGGCGCAGTACCCGGAGCGCTTCAAGCGCCTGAACGAGCCCGATGTCAGTTACCACGGCGTGGTCTACACCCAGGCGCTGGGCGCGGCGGCCTACATCGGCCGCGCGCGGGTGGTGCCGCTGCGCAACATGGGCGCGGCGCTGTCGCCGTTCAACGCGTTTTTGATCCTGCAGGGCATCGAGACCCTGGCGCTGCGCATGGACCGCATCTGCGCCAACACGCTGGCGGTGGCACAGTTCCTGGAACAGCACCCGAAGGTGGGCTGGGTCAACTACGCAGGCTTGCCCAGCCACCCCGACCACGCCCTGGTGCAACGCCAGATGGGCGGCCAGGCGTCGGGGCTGATGACCTTCGGCGTGAAGAGCGGCCGTGCCGGCGGTGAGCGCTTCCTGGATGCGCTGCAGCTGTTCACCCGCCTGGTCAACATCGGCGACGCCAAGAGCCTGGCCACCCACCCGGCCAGCACCACCCACCGGCAGCTATCCCCCGACGAACTGGCCAAGAGCGGCGTGGGCGAGGACACGGTGCGGCTGTGCGTGGGCATCGAGCACATCGACGACCTGCTGGCGGACCTGGATCGGGCGCTGGCGGCGGTGTAGGCCGGTGCGCCGCTGCAGACCGGGCCGGCCACCGCCGTGACGCCGGTTTGCAGCGGCTTCACAGACCAATCGGTCTCCCATTTGAACTAACAAGTAAATAAATTGAACTCATCGGTATAAATCTCGTCCTAGAGAGTTCAACCCGCCTGGCGACAGGCACTCTCTGGAGATCGACCCATGAACAAACTGCTGATTGCATCCGCCCTGACCCTGGCCGCCCTGGGCGCCCAAGCCAAGGACATCGTCGACACCGCCGTGGGTGCCGGCAACTTCAAGACCCTGGCCACGGCGCTGACCGCCGCCGGTCTGGTCGACACGCTCAAGGGCAAGGGCCCGTTCACCGTGTTCGCGCCCACCGACGCGGCCTTCGCCAAGATCCCGAAGGCCGACCTCGACAAGCTGCTGGCCGACAAGGCCAAGCTGACCGCGGTGCTGACCTACCACGTGGTGCCCGGCAAGGTGATGGCCAAGGACGTCAAGGCCGGCAAGGTCAAGACCGTGCAGGGTGGCGAGATCACCGTGGCCACCACCGGTGGCGTGACGGTGGACGGCGCCAAGGTCTCGGCCACCGACATCGTGGCCAGCAACGGCGTGATCCACGTCATCGACAGCGTGATCATGCCCAAGTGATGTTCGGCGGGCCGGGGCTGTGCAGAGATGCGCGGCCTCGGTCCGCGTTTTGCAATCGGTGCGTCATCGCACCGCACCCACAATGCAGCCATGACCGAATTGATCGTCATTCGCCATGGCGAAACCGACTGGAACCGCCAGCACCGCTTTCAGGGCCAGATCGATGTGCCGCTGAACGACGTAGGCCTGGCGCAGGCCGACCGCCTGGGCGTGCGCCTGGCCGACGAGCTGATCGACGTGCTGGTGTGCAGTGACCTGCAACGCGCGCGCCGCACCGCCCTGCCGCTGCAAGGGCCGCGCAGCCTGGCGCCGCAGATCGACCCGCTGTGGCGGGAGCAGAGCTTCGGCGTGCTGGAAGGGCTGGACGTGCCCACCATCCGCAGCCGCCATGCCGACCTGTGGAACCAGTGGGTGCGCCATGAGGCCGACTACGCGCTGCCGCAGGGCGGCGAAAGCAACGCCGCCTTCCATGCCCGGGTGATGCAGGCACTGCAGGCGGTGGTGGCGGCCCATGCCGGCAAGCGGGTGGTGGTGGTCACCCACGGCGGGGTGCTCGACATGCTGTGGCGCACCGCGAACGGCCTGCCGTTGCACGGCCCGCGGGAATGCGACATCCCCAACACCGGCATCAACCGGCTGCGCTGGACGGGCAGCAGCCTGCAGATCCTGCGCTGGGCCGAGTCCGACCACCTGGCTGGCCTGCCCGAGCAGCCCAGCACCGCCCAGCTCAGCGTGCCTGACGAAGCCTGAGCGGCCTGCGGGCAACCCCCGGGGCCCGGCTGGCCCATGTCTGCGGCAAGATGCCGCAACCCTGGGAGGCCCCGATGACGAATGCGCCGCTGAAAGCACCCTGGCATCTGTGGCTGGTGGGCGTGGTCGCCCTGCTGTTCAACGCCATCGGCGTGGTCGACTACGTGATGAACATGGTCCAGGGCCCGCAATACCTGGCCAGCACCGGCATGACCCCGGAGCAGGTCGCCCACTACCAGCAGATGCCCGGCTGGATGCTGGTGGTGTGGGCCGTGGGCGTGTTCGGCGCCTTCGGGGCGTCGGTGCTGCTGTTGCTGCGCCGCCGGCTGGCGTTGCCGGTGTTCGTGCTGTCGCTCGCGGCGTTTGCCGTCAGCCTGCTCCACACCTATGTGCTGAGCCGGGCGGGCGCGCTGATGGGCCTGCAGATGGCGATCACCAGTGCGGTCATCGCGCTGCTGCTGGTGCTGTTCAGCCTGTACGCGCGCACCATGGCCCGGCGCGGCGTGCTGCGCTGACCACCGGCAGGCCGGGCGCGGTCAGTGCGCCAGCCCCGGCAGCCCGAGCGCCCCGTACACGTCGTGCAACCGTCGTTTCAGCCGCTGGCTTTGCGGCTGGGCGTTGGCGCGGGGCTGCAGCAGGTTCTGCACCGCGGCCAGCTGGCCGGCACGGGTGAGCGCGTCGATGTGCACCTGCTCGAACAGATCGCGCTGCGCATGGCTGCCACCGATCAGCGCCAGGCGCGGCAGCGCGGTGGTCAGGCTGTCCGCCGCCTGCGCCCACTGGCCGCGCGCATGGGCCAGCAGGCCGCGCGCGGCCGGCACGGCCACCTGCTGCCAGGCGGCACGCTGGGCCAGCGGGGCCACTGGCGCATGGGCTTCGATGGCGGCCAGCAGGGCATCGGCCTCGGGCCGGCCGGCGCGGGCCAGGCCGTACAGGTACTGCAGGTCCAGGAAGGGCTGCACCTGGTCGTGCACGCGGCCCGTCAGATGGCTGCCCAGCGCCTGCCAGCGGTCGCCCACGGCCACGCCGGCCAGTTCCAGACGCGCCAGCAGCGACACCGCGCCCACCTGGTCCTGCGAATAGCTGGTGTCCACGCCCCACACCTGGTTGTCGTACAGCGCCAGCGCCGCCGCGTCGTCGCCCCGCTCGATGTGGAACAGCGCCAGGTGCCACCACAGGTGGCAGCGCATGAAGCTGGTGAGCCCGCTCCACGGCCCGCTGACCTGCTGCAGCAGGCCAGCGCCTTCGGCCAGGCGGCCGTCGGTCAGCATCACATGGGCCAGCGCATGCTGGGCCCAGGGCTCGGCCGGCTGCATGGCCAGCGCGCGGCGGGCGGCGGCTTCGGCCAGGTCCAGCCGGTGGCACTGCTCCCAGCCGAAGGCGGCCAGGCCGTGCACCGTGGCCACCTCGGGCGCGGCGGCCACCGCCGGCAGCGCCAGTTTCAGCAGCGTGGGCGCGTCGCCCAGGTTGAAGGCGTGGTACTGCCCCAGCTTGATGGCGGCCAGGTCGCGCGGGTGGTCGTGCGCCAGCGCGGTGTGCAGCGTGATGGCGCCGCCCAGGTCGCCGTCCACCCAGCGGGCCACGGCCTCGGCGAAGCGGCGTTCACGGTCGGTGGCCGGCAGGCCGGCGGCGCGGGCGCGGGCCAGGTGGGCGCGCGCCTTGGGCGGGCCGGTGGGTGATTCGCTGAACATCCACAGCACGGCGGCACAGGTCTGCACCACCAGGCTGTCGTCTGAGTCGGCCGCGGGCAGCACCGCCAGGATGCTGGGCGTGTAGTTCAGGAAGCCGGTGATGAAGCCGTTCACCGCCGCCGCGCTGTCAGCGTGCTGCAGCGTCAGCGGGTGGCCGAAGGGGTCGGTGGCGGTGGCGGTGGCGGTGACGATGGTCATGGCGGGCTCATCCCCAGCTCAGGGCCGACAGGTCGTTGGCCGAGATCGGCATGTCCTTCCACACGCCCTTCAGGCGCGCGGCGGCCACGGTGATGGCGGTGGGCTGGTACAGGTAGGCCAGCACCGCGTCGTCGGCCACCAGGCGCTGGGCCTCGGCCAGCAGCTTCAGCCGCTGCGGCTGGTCGGCGGTGCTGTTGATCTGCGCCCACAGCGCGTTGAACTTGGCGCTCTCGTAGTTCCAGTAGTAGCCCGGCCGCGCAAAGTTGCCGAAGTCCAGCGGCTCGACATGGCTGATGATCGTCAGGTCATAGGCCTTCTGGCCGTAGACGCCACTCAGCCACTGCGCCCATTCCACGTTCTCCTGCTTGGCGACGATGCCCACCTTGGCCAGCATCGCGGCGATCACCTCGCCGCCGGTGCGGGCGTAGGGTGCGGGCGGCAGCTTCAGCCTCAGCTCCAGCGGGGTGGTCACGCCGGCTTCCTTCAGCAGCGCGCGGGCGCGGTCGGGGTTGAAGGCGTTCACCGCGGTCAGGTCGACATAGCCCGGTGCGCCGGGCACGTAGAAGCTGCCGATGGGCGCGCCGAAGCCGTTGGCCACGCCGTCGATCACCTGCTTGCGATCGATCGCCATGGCTATCGCCCGGCGCACCCGCACGTCGTCCAGCGGCTTCTTCCTGTTGTTGATGGCCAGCACCGTCTTGGCCCGCGTGCCGCCCACCAGCACCTGGAAGCGCTTGTCGGCGCGGAACTGGTCCAGGTTGCGCGCCGCCGACACCCGCGGGAACAGGTCGACATCGCCCGCCAGCAGCGCCGCCACCTGGGCCGCCGCGTCGCTGATGAAACGGATGGTGACGCTGCGCAGGGCGATGGACTTGACGTCGCGGAAGCCGTCCCAGCGCGCCAGCACCAGGTTGTTGCCCTTGGCCCAGCTGTCGAGCTTGTAGGGCCCGGTGCCCACCGGCTGAGTGTTGTTGGTGGCCACGCTCTTGGGCTCGACGATCACCGCCGTGGCCTGGCCCACCTGGAACAGGAAATCGGGGTTGGTGTTCTTCAGCGTGATCACCACCGTCAGGTCGTCGGTGGCGCGGATGTTGACGATGTTGGCGAACACCGCCTTGTCCTTGTTGGTGCTGTCGGCCGCGGCCGCGCGCTCGAAGGCGAACTTCACCGTGGCGGCATTGCACGGCTCGCCGTTGTGGAAGGTGACGCCCGGGCGCAGCGTGAAGGCCCAGGTCTTGTTGTCGGGCGTCACCGTCCAGCGGGTGGCCAGCAGCGGGGCGATGGTGGAATCAGCCCGGATCTTGGTCAGCGTCTCCAGCACGTTGTACTGCACCACCTCGGCGATGGCCGACGCGGCGCCGGCGGTCGGGTCCAGGCCCGGCGGCTCCAGCGTCATGGCCAGCACCAGGGTGTCTTTCTTCGACTGCGCCCAGGCGGCGGGTGCCAGGCCGGCCAGGGCCGTGGCGGCGGCTGCGCTGGCGGCAGCAGTGATGGCAGTGCGGCGGCGGATCATCCAGGCTCCCATGCGGCGACAGGGCCGCGCGGTTGGATGGTAGCGGTGGCCGCTGGTGCAGCGCCTGCGGCGCGTCACGCCGTGGCTTGCAGCCGCAACAGGGTGCCGTGTCAGGCTCTCAGACCAACTCCTGCACCGCCAGAAAGTGGCAGGTGCTGCCGGTGATGACGAACAGATGCCAGACCAGGTGGCTGTAGGGCATGCGCCGGTCGAGCAGGAAGAACACGCTGCCCAGGGAGTACGCCACGCCGCCGGCCACCAGCAGGTGCAGGCCGGCCGGGGGCAGCGCGGCCAGGATCGGCAGCGCCACCGCCGCCACCAGCCAGCCGTAGGCCAGGTACAGCAGCGTGGACGCCAGCCGGTGCTGCAGCCGGTTGCTCAGCTTCATCGCCATGCCCAGCAGGGCCACGCACCACACCGCCACCAGCGTGCCGGCACCCTCGCCACGCTGCAGGGCGGCCAGCGCAAACGGCGTGTAGCTGCCGGCGATGAACAGGAAGATCACCGCGTGGTCGCACTTGCGCAGCCAGCGCTTGGCCGCCCCCACCGGCGCGGCGTGGTACACGGCCGACACCAGGTACATCAGCACCATGCTGGCGACGAACACCGTCACGCCCACCTGGCGCATCGGGTGCTGGGCGGCGTCCACCTGCTGTGCCAGCGCCGGCATCGCAAACAGCGCCAGCACGCAGCCCAGCGCATGGCTGGCGGCATTGGCGCGCTCTTCATGGCCCGTCTGGCTGAACGACAACTCGTCTTGCATGGACTGCCCCCGGTTGCGGCGGTGCTCCGGCAGCACGGCCCCATGGCTGGTTGTCGGCCTGCCGCACGGCTGACTGAGCACCGCAGTTGTGCCTGAGGCATTGCAATTGCAAGCAGATGTGCCGCTGCGCGACACCACACTGCAGCACGCCGGGCTTTACAGGCGGGCAAATGGCGCGGCGCAGGTCGGCAGCACAATCGGCGCCCAACATGCACCCGTCCGCACACCCGCACGCACCACGCCCCACCCACCCGGCCTGGTTGGCCACCCTGCTGATGGCCGCCAGCCCGGCGCTGCAGGCCCAGACCGCCGCGCCACCGGCCGCTGCCGCATCGGCTCCGCCCAAGCCACAGCAGGTGCAGATCACCGGCACCACCGCCCCCGAGAGCAACGACGAGCGCCGCCGCGCCACCGCCAGCCGCATCACCTACGGCCGCGAAGAGCTCGACCGCATGGGCGACGCCAGCCTGGGCGAGGTGCTCAAGCGCCTGCCCGGCGTCACCCTGGGCGGCCCGCCCGGGCGCGGCGGCCAGGTGCGCATGCGCGGCATGGGCGGCGGCTACACCCAGATCCTGATCGACGGCCAGCGCATGGCGCCGGGCTTCTCGCTGGATTCGATCGCGCCCGAGCAGATCGAGAAGATCGAGATCATGCGGGCGCCGGTGGCCGAGTTCGGCACCCGCGCCATCGCCGGCACCATCAACGTGGTGATGCGCAGCGACTTCAAGCGCAAGGCCAATGAATTCAAGGTCGGCGGCGGCGCCGACGGCAACCAGCCCCAGGTGGGCGCCAGCTGGTCCACCAACGGCCAGGCCGACCGCCTGGGCTACAACCTGTCGGCCACCGCCTTCCGCGGCGGGCAGGACAGCGAGAGCGACAGCCGCACCCTGGCACAGGACGCCGACGGCACCACCACGCTCGACCAGCGGGTGCACCGCAGCGGCGACACCCAGCGCCGCGGCCTGTTCGTCAACGGCCGGCTGCAGTGGCGCCTGGGCCCCGGCCAGGGGCTGGACCTGCAGCCCTTCCTGAACATGGTGCGCAGCCGCGGCGACGGCCTGGCCGTGCTGGACCAGCCGGTGGGCGCGGTGGTGCCCTACACCCGCGCCACCAGCCAGACCGAGACCGACTGGCAGATGGCCCGCCTGAACGGCACCTGGACCACCGGCACCACCGGCGGCGGGCGGCTGCTGGTGCGCTTTGGCGGCCGGCTGTCGGACGCCAGCACCTTGGCCAACCGCTTCGAGACCGGCGGCAGCACCAACGGCAACATCATTGCGCCGCGCCAGCGTACCGACGACAGCGGCAACCGCGAGGTGTCGGTCGACATGAACGGCAAGTTCTCGCAGCTGATCGCCGAGCGCCACAGCGCCAGCGCCGGCTGGGAACTGGAGCACACCACCCGCGACGACCACCGCACCATCAGCGTCAACGGCCTGCCGGTCAGCAGCGACTTCGGCGACGACCTGACCGCCAAGGTGCAGCGCGTGGCGCTGTACGCCCAGGACGAATGGGAATGGAGCAAGCAGTTCTCGTTCTACCTGGGCGCCCGCTGGGAGGCCATCGACACCCGCAGCGATGCGTTGCTGGGCCAGCCCGCGGTGGCCAACCGCAGCGCGGTGTTCGCGCCGCTGGCGCACATGGTGTGGAAGTTCCCCGACGCCCCGCGTGACCAGCTGCGCCTGAGCCTGACCCGCAGCTACCGCAGCCCCAACCTCAACCAGCTGATCGCCCGGCCCACCACGTCGCCCGACCACGACGACACCAGCCAGCCCAACACCGCCACCAAGCCCGACCGGCTGGGCAACCCCAACCTGAAGCCCGAGCTTGCCTGGGGCCTGGAGCTGGGCTACGAGCACTACCTGGACGCCGGCGGCGTGCTCAGCGCCAATGTCTACCTGCGGCGCATCGACGACCTGATCCGCAACGTGCGCAGCAATGCGCCGGTGGTGGTGCCCTGGGCCACGGTGCCGCGCTTCATCGCCCAGCCGCAGAACGTGGGCAGCGCCGACGCCGCCGGGCTGGAACTGGAAGCCAAGGCCCGCGTGGTCGACCTGTGGGCCGGCGCGCCCGCGGCCGTGCAGGGCATCAGCCTGCGCGCCAATGCCAGCCTGATGTGGAGCCGCGTGGCCGGCGTGGCCGGGCCCGACAACCGGCTGGAAGGCCAGGCGCCGTGGACGGCCAACCTGGGCGCCGACTGGCCGGTGAAGGGCCTGCCGCTGACCGTGGGCGCCAGCCTGAACTACACCCCCGGCTTCCGGGTGCAGGAGATCGACGACCGCTTCACCCGCCAGGGCGCCAAGCCAGTGTTCGATCTCAATGCGCTGTGGAAGCTGAACCCCGACGCCAGCCTGCGCCTGACCGTCAGCAACGCCAGTGCCCACCGCTACGACAACGGCAGCACCACCCTGCTGGCCGACGGCAGCCGCGAGGCCACCGACACCCAGACCAGGACCTACACCACCGTCAACCTGCGCGCCGAGTTCCGGTTCTGAGGCCGACCATGCACACGCTGCACCGTTTGTTGGCCATGGCTGCCGGCACGCTGCTGGCCGCCGTGGCGCATGCGCAGGTGCCCCCCAGCGCCGCTGAGCAGGCCGCCTACACCGGCGTGCTGGCCGCTGCCTGGCGGGGCGATGCCGCCGGGCTGACCAGTGTGGACGCCGCCGCCCTGCGCCAGCGCGACGGCCACGGCCGCACCGCGCTGCACATCGCCACCCATGCCCGCCAGCACGCCGCCATCCGCGCGCTGGCCCGGGCCGGCGCTGACCTGGGTGCGTTGGATGCCGACCGCTACGACGCGGTGACCATCGCCGCCGTGGCCGACGACGAACCCACGCTGGCCTTGCTGCTGCAACTGGGCGCCAGCGCCCGCGGGATCACCAGCCGCTATGACGGCACCGCGCTGATCGCCGCTGCCCACCTGGGCCACGACGGCGTGGTGCGCCAACTGATCGCCGCCGGCGCGCCGCTGGACCATGTCAACAACCTGCACTGGACGGCGCTGATCGAGGCGGTGGTGCTGGGCGACGGCGGTGCGCGCCACCAGCGCACGCTGCAGGCCCTGCTGCAGGCCGGCGCCAGGACCCGCCTGGCCGACCGCGACGGCCGCACACCGCTGCAGCTGGCGCAGGCGCGTGGCCACAGCGCCATGGTGGCGGCGCTGCAGGCTGCCGACTCCCGCTGACTGGCGGCCGGTGCCGGCAGGCGCTGCGCCTGGGTCGTGCCCTTGCCCGTTGGATGCGGACACCCCAACCCTTGGGGGAGGCCCCCCCGATCTGGTGGGGGTGTGTCGGTAGCCACATGGTCCCAAGACCGTCTAGATTCCATGATGCCGATAGTCGTGGTGGCCCTCCTGGCTGCAACGGGTCAGTTTTTGGAGAGTTGCCTTGTCACCGAACCCCCTGTCGACCGCGCTCAAAGCCGCGGCACTTTCCCTGGGGCTGCTGCTGCAGGTGCCCGCCCAAGCCGGCCTGATCAGCGGCAGCTGGGACCCGGAATTCGGCCCGGCCCTGCCGGATCTGAGCTGGTCCGCGTATGCCGAGTTGACGGCATCGGACACGTGCACCAGCGCTGTCGGAAATCAAACAGTCGCCGCCGGGCAAGACTGCGCCGGTGCGAAGGTGCTGGCGGTGTTCCTGCAGCTATACAACACGCCGTACGGGGCTCTGGATTGGAGCGATCCAGACAGCTATCGCTCCACAGCACCGAACAGCGCTACGTTTGCGGTGTGCGACAGCTCAGTCGAATTCATTCCGTCCTACATGGCCCGCTGCAACAACAACTTCGGGAACTACTTCAACCTGTCTGCGCTGCGCATCGAAGGCGGCAATGTCGCGGGTTTGCAGTCGAGCGTGGGCGCGCTGTTCGCCGCCGTGGAGTTCGAGCCACCGGTTGACCTGTTGCCGTCCTTAGTGTGGCCCTCGTTGCTGCCGCCGGCGAACCAGAGATTGTTCAGGGCGCCCTCATTGCCGTCGTCGGCGAAAAAGAACGGGTTCTCGCTGAACTTCACCCTCAACGGGCCGGAGTTGTTGTGTGTGTCCTGCGATAACTTCAGGGGTGTGAAGTCTCAGACCGATGGGTTACGCCAGTTTCTGGTGACCTACACCGATGAAGGTCCCGCTAAGTTCACGGACAGCAATGGCAATGCGTTGGGCGTGGTGCTCGACGAAAACGGCAGGGTTCTTGGGCGGTCCACGTCCATCAACGGGCAGTTGGTGCCTGAGCCTGCCGGCCTGGCGCTGGTGTTGACCGCGCTGGGCGCGGCCGCGCTGGTCCGCCGCCGCCGCTGACACGCGGAACTGGCGCGCCGCCCTGGCGCGTCAGCCGCTGCGCCGGGTGGGCCGTCGCCGGCCGCCGCCTTCGGGCCGCGGCGGGACCGGAGCAGCGGCGCTGCCATCCTCCAGCCACAGCAGCGCATCGGCATGCGCCATGAAGCGCTGCAGATAGGCCGGTGACAGCTGGCGCAGGCGCTGCAGCGTCTGCAGCATCAGGCGTTGTGAATTCAGCGGCCCGGCGTTGCCCGGCTGGCGCGCCAGTGCGCGGGCCAGTTGCTGGTCGACCCGCAGCCGCGCCCAGGTGTGGCTGAACTGGCGCACCGCCTTCAGCTCGGTCGCCGGGGTGGTGGCCCCCTGGCCGATGTGCTGCAGCAATGCGGCCAGCGGGCTGGGCGGGGCGACCGTGGTCTCGGGTGTGGCCGCCGGGCCAGCCCCCGGCCCCGCATGGCGCTGCTGCAGATCGGCCAGTGCGCCCGCCACGCGCTGCTCCAGTTGCTGGCGCACGGCGCCCTGCTGGCCAGCGGCGCGGCGCTGCAGTGCGGCCACCAGGTGCCAGCGCACGGGGTCGCGCTGTTGCACACCTTGCGCCTGCAGCGCCTGCAGGGCGGCGCTGGTGGCGTCGGCGTGGTCGCCGGGCTCGACCATGCGGCTAGCGTCCGCCATTGGCCACGCGCGGCACCGGTGCCATCTCCACCCGGCGGTTGCGGGCGCGGCCGGTGGGGTCGGCGTTCGACGCCACCGGCTGCTCGGGCCCGAAGGCCGCCGCGAAGATGGCCGACGCCGGAATGCCGGCGTCGATCAGTGCGCGGGTCACCGTCAGCGCGCGCTGGGCCGACAGCTCCCAGTTGTCGGCGAACTGGCGGTTGCCGTCGCGCAGCAGCCGGTCGTCGGTGAAGCCGCTGACCATCAGCAGCTCGTCGCGCGCGACCAGGTAGCCCGCCAGCGGCGCGGCCAGGCTGGCCAGCAGCTGCCGGCCTTCGGGCTGCAGCTGGTCGGAATTGGGCGCGAACAGCACGCTGCCGCTGATGCCGATGCGGCCGTTGGCCAGCGTCACCCGCCCGCCCGCCAGCGGCCCGGCCAGCGCTTCTTCCAGCGTCTGGCGGCGCTGCTGCTCGGCCTGGCGCTGTTGCACGGCGGCTTCCAGCTGGCTGGCCAGCTCCAGCTGCACGCCGATCACCAGCACCAGGATCAGCACAAAGGCGCCCAGCAGCCCGGCCATCAGATCGCCGAACACCGCCCACACCGGGGCAGGGCTGTCCAGGCCGCCGTCGGCGTGCTCACCCAGGCTGTCGGCGCGGTCCATCAGGCGGGCTCGGCGGTGCCGGTGCCAACACTGCCGCCGGCGATGCGCTGCAGGTCGTCGACGATCTGCTTCTGCGACAGCAGGCTCAGGTCGATGATCTCGCGCGCCTGGGCGACGTAGTAGGCCAGCTGCTCGTCGCTGCGCTGCAGGCTGTGGCCCAGCGCCGCCTCGATGCGCTGCAGCTGGCCCATCAGCGCCTGGTTGCTGTCGCCGAACTGGGCCACCGCGGCGCCGAAGGCATCGCCCAGGCTGGCCACCTCCAGTGCGCCCCCAGCCACCTGGCTGGCGGCAACCTCCACCTGGCTGGCGGCACTGGCCACCGCGTCGGCCGATGCCACCACCTGGCCGGCCGCTGCCGCCACCTGGCTGGCGGCCGCCTCGGCCAGCGCAGCCTGGCGCGCGCCGGCCTGCTGCAGCAGCGCGTCGGCCTGCGCCACCAGGCTGTCGATGGCGGCACGCTGGCCGGTGGCGGCCTGCTGCGCCGCGTCCAGCAGGCGGGTCAGCGTGGCCGCGGTGCGGGCGCGCTCGTCCTGCAGGGCGTCGTCACGCGCCAGGCTGTCGGCCAACTGCTGGCGCAACTGGGCCATCGCGTCGGCCGCGGCGCGTGGGGCCTCGCCGGCGGCCTGCAGCAGCCGGGCCACCTCGGCCACCGTCTGTTGCGCCTGCTGGCCGGCCTGGGTGTGCATGCGCTCGGCGGTGGCTTCCAGCGCGTGGCAGATCTGCACCTGCTGCGCCAGTGCCTGGGTGCCGGCGTCTTCGAACGCGCTGCGCAGGCTGGCGGCCATGGCCTGCAGCGGTTGCGCCAGCGCGGCCAGACGGTCGGCGTCCCGCGCTGCCAGGCCGTCCAGCAGCTGCTGCTGGCGGTGGTCGATGCCGGCCAGCAGCGCGGCCGACTGTGCCTGCACTGCCTGTGCCCAGGCCGCCTGCCGCGCCTGCAGGTCGTCGGCCAGCGCCTGGTGGTGGCGCTGCTGGTCGGCCAGCGCCGCCTGCCAGGTGCCGGCCACCTGGCCCACCGCGGCATCGAAGCGCTGCGCCAGGCCGTCGAGTTGCTGCTGCACCGCACCCGCCACCTGGGCCTGCAGCGCGCCGGCCTCGCGGGCGACGCCCTCCAGCGTGGCCTGCACCATCGGCGCCAGGGTGGCGCTGGCCAGGCGCGCCCCGTCCGCCAGACTGCGCTGCAGCGATTGTTCGACGGACGCGGCCAGCGCGGTGTGCGCGGCCAGCGCCTGGTGGTGGAAGGCCTGCTGGCCAGCCTGCAATTGGGCGCCCAGGGCCTGGCTGTGCTGGCCCAGCTGGGCCATGGCGGCCTGCAGCGGGTCGACCAGCGCAGCCACCGCCAGGGCCTGCTGCTGTTGCAGGGCCTGCAGCGCCTGCAGCATCTGGTCGCGCTGGCCGGCCTGCTGTGCGGCCAACGAGAAGCCGCGCAACGTGGTGGCGATGCAGCCGTCCAGCTGCTGGGCAGCCAGCAGCCGGGCACGCCGGCACAGCGCCGACACCAGGCCCAGCATGGCCGATGCCGCCACGCCAGCCACGCTGGTGCCGAAGGCCAGGCCCAGGCCCTGCACAGGCGCGGTCAGCGCGGCACGGATGGTGGCGAGGTCGGTGCTGGTCTGCAGCGCCGTGGCCGCGCCTTTGAGCGTGACCACCATCCCCAGGAAGGTGCCCAGCATGCCCAGCAGCACCAGCAGGCCGACCAGGTAGGGCGCCATCGCCGGGCCGGGCAGGCCCACGCGGTCGCCGGCGATGCGCAGGCGCACCGGCTGCTGCAGCGTGGGGTGCAGCTGTTGCAGCCAGCGGTCGAGCTGGGGCGCGTCGGCGGGTGGGTCGGCCTGCAGCCCGGCCAGGGCTTGCTGCAGGCCGGTGGTGGCCCGGTGGTGGCGGCGCAGTTCCAGCCCGCCCAGCGTGTAGACGGCGGCGATCAGCAGCGTCATTGCCAGGGCCAGCGGGCTGGTGGTGGCGTAGCCCAGGGCGATCCAGGCCAGCACCGCGGCGCCGGCGCTGAACGCCACCCACCTGGCCCCCAGCCCGGCCGCCAGCCCGGCCGTCATGCCGGCCGCCACCCCCGGTCGCGGCGTCATGCGGCCTCGTCCAGGGCGTCCAGCAGGCCCTGGGCCGGTTGCAGCCGCAGGTCCAGTTCGGCCAACAGCACCTGCTGCAGGGTCTGGTGGAAGTTGTCGCGCCAATGCGGCGCCTGCGCCTGTTGCAGTTGCTGGAAATGGCGCTCCAGCCGCGGCACCACGCCGGCCAGGCTGTGGTGCTCACGCTCGCCCAGCGCGGCTTCCAGCGTGGCGTCCAGCGCCGCCAGGTGCGCGCCAGCGGCCGAGGTGGTGGCCAGCAGGCCGCGCAACTGCGCGCGCAGCGGGCCGATGGCCGCGGCCATGGCGCGCTGCCGGGCTTGCGCGGCGCGGCGGTAGTCGGCCAGATCGGCGTTGGCGCTGGTGTCGGGCTGGAACAGCGGGTCTTGCAGAACAGCCCGGCGCAGGTCTTCGCGCACGCGCGACAGGGCGGTGGCGGCACGGGCCTGGGTGCTGGCGACCGCTGAGCGGCGCAGCGCCTGGGCTGGCGGCTGGTTCAGCGCCTGCGACAGCGCGATCGCATCGGTCCAGGCCAGCCACTGCCCCAGGCGTTCACCCACATTGGCATGCGGCCGCGCAGGATCCGGTGGCGGTGTCTGGTCCAGCCCGGCCAGCAGACGAACCAGTGGCGGGCTGTGGTACGCGGTGCGCGGCTGGACCGGCGCCGTTCCCTTGCTTGCCCGCACAGTCACCGCCGTCACCACCCGTCAAAAAAGGGGCGGAGTCTACCGCAGCGTCCCTGGGTGCAAACTCCCGGCACGCCCGCGCGCCGCGCGCGGCCGGCAGCCCCGGAACCCACCCCCACTGCACCGCCATGACGACCCTCGTGACTGCCCGCCTGCGCCTGGAGCCGTTCGCCGACGACCATGTGCAGGGCCTGCATGTGATGAATGCCGACCCCGAGGTGATGCGCTACATCTCGGGGCGCCCGGAAACGCTGGACGAGACCACGGCGGTGGTCGCAACTGTCCAGCGGCGCTGGGCCGAGTCCGGTTTTTCGTGGTGGAGCTTCATCGACCGCGCCAGTGGCGACATCGTCGGCGCAGGCGCGGTGCAACACCTGCGCCGGCAGCCGGCGCCCGAGCCCGACCCGGACTGCCCGCTGGAAATCGGCTGGCGTCTGCGCCGGGCGTCGTGGGGCCAGGGCCTGGCGACCGAAGCCGCCCAGGCGATGGGCGGTTTCGCCTTCGACACCCTGGGTGCCGAGGAACTGCTGGCCGTCTGCCATCCCGACAACACCGCGTCGGCGCGGGTCATGCTGCGCCTGGGCATGGAGCACCGTGGTCTGCAGACCTGGTTCGGAAAACCCCTGGCAACCTACCAGGTCGATGTCCGACACTGGCGCGCGGCGCGCACCGCGGACACGGCTGGGCTGTGAACGGGCCGGGCAGGCCCACCGCCTGGGCGCTCAGCGCCCCGCTTGCCTCAGAAACCCCAGCGCCCGCCCCATGGCTTGCTGCCGCAGCGCGTCGCGCTCGATCAGCATCTCGTGTTCGGCGCCGGCCACCACCACCGGCCCGCCATCGGCCCCGCCGCAACCTGCGCCGGGGCGGGCTGCGGCCAGGCGCTGGCAGAACTGCATGGCGCCGTGGTTCAGCACAATCTTGTCCTGCCCGGCCACCAGCACCAGCACCGGCGTGGTGACTTGCGCCGCGTCGGTGCGGGCAGCATGGGCGGCATCGCAGTTGCGGGCGATCCAGCCCCAGGTGGGGCTGCCCAGCCGGGCGGCGGGGGCGGCACTGTCCTGGTCCAGCACCCGCTGGCTGCGCACCGGGCTGCTGGTGTAGAGGTTGCCCTGCGCCGGGAAGGGCGCGTACGGCTTGCCGCCCCAGTGCCAGTTGGCCGCCTGGCCGAACAGCACCGCGCCATGCGCCAGGTTGCAGCTGAGGAGTTCGGCCGAAAAACCCGGCACCAGGCCGACGATCTCCAGCATCGGTGACGACAGCACGGCCGCCTGCACCTGCGCCACCGACGGCCGGCCCGACTGCAAGTAACGCGCGGTGATGGCCCCGCCCATCGAATGCGCCCACAGCACCCGCCGCGCATGGCCGGCGGGCAGCACCTGGGTGGTCAGCACCGTGTCCAGGTCGGCCACGAAGTCGTCGAAGCGCTCGACATGGCCCTTCTGCGGCTGGTCGCGCACCGCGGGTTCGCGGTCGGACAGGCCCTGGCCGCGGTGGTCGTGGATGTAGACGCTCCAGCCATTGCGGTAGAGGTCGTACACCACCTCCTTGTACTTCAGCATGCTCTCGGTGCGGCCCGACACGATGGTGATGGCGCCTTGTTCACTGGCCCGGTCGGACTGCAGGAAGCGGCGCAGCGCCAGGGTCAGCCCGCCCTGGCCGGTGACGGTGCCGGCCACACCACGGTCGGCCCAGAAGGCCTCGATGGCGGCGGGCACGGTGGCGCCCTGCAGCTCGGCTTCGGTGGTCAGCAGCGGTGTCTGGGCCTGGGCGCTGCCTGCGCCGGCCAACGCGGCCAGGCCCAGCAACATCCACCGAGCTCGGCCGGTTGTGGGTCCCTTCATGCGTGTCTCCGCGGTCATGGCCGGCGCAGTCTGCCATGGTCGCGGCGTGCATCAGGCGGGTGCCGGCGTGCCCTGCGCGGCCGGCAGGCCGGCGATGCACTGGCGCACCACTGCGTCCAGCGGGGTCTGCGGCACGCTGCCCAGCAGGGCGCGCAGCCGCGTGCCGTCCAGCTGGTGCGGGCGCTGCCACAGGTAGCGCATCTCGAACAGCGACCGCAGCATGGGCGAGAACGGCGTGGCCAGGCGCAGCAGCGGCCAGGGGAAGTGGCGGGTCTGCAGCGGCCGGCCCAGTGCGGCCTCGAAGGCCTGCTGCAGCTCGGCGCCGGTCAGCGTCAGGCCGGGGAAGTGCAGCGCCGCATGCGCCGGCAGCGCGGCGCGGTGTTCTGCCACGGCCACGAAGGTCTGCGCCAGGTCGGGCAGCCAGGCCCAGGCGTGGGGCAGGTCGGCAGGGCCCATCTGGGTGAAGCGGCCAACCGGGCGCTTGGCCAGGCCCTTGGCCATGGCCAGGTCCAGCCAGGTGCCGGCGTCGCCAAGAAAGTCCCCGGCGCGGATGACGATGCTGCGCACGCCGTCAGCCGCCGCGTCGGCCAGCGCCGCCTCCAGCGTGATGCGCTGCGCTGCCTTGGGGTGGGTGGCGGCGAACGGCGTGGTCTCGGTCAGCACCGGCGGCAGCTGGTTGCCGAAGTTGTAGACATTGCCCGGCAGCATCAGCGTGGCGCCGGTGGCGCGCGCCAGCGCCAGCGTGGCAGCGGTGATCGGCGGCAGCAGGGTGGCCCAGCGGGTGTAGTCGGGGTTCAGCGCATTGACGATCACCTGCGCGCCCTGGCCGGCGGCGGTGAGTGTCGGGACGTCCAGCGCGTCGCAGGTCACCAGCCGCACGCCGGCCGGCAGCGGTGCACGTGGCGCCCGCCGCAATTGCGCACACACCTGCCAGCCCGCGGCGGCAAACGCCAGCACGGCGGCCCGCCCCAGGCGGCCGTTGGCACCCAGCACCAGCACAGTCTTCGTCATCATCGGCTCCAGTTGGTTGGCATGGCGCCATGCTGCGCGCGGCTGCGATCCATGTGAAGATGGATGGTTGTATAGAAGCCATTCAGGAGTGAATGCATGCCCGGTGCCTTCGACCCCGCCACGCTGGACTGGAACCTGCTGCGCGCCTTGGGCGCGGTGCTGGACCAAGGCTCGTTCACCCAGGCCGCCGCCCGGCTGGGCACCAGCCAGCCCACGCTGAGCCGGCAGATCGCCACGCTGGAGGCGCAGCTGGGCACGCCGCTGTTCCAGCGCGGCGCGCGCCGGCTGCAGCCCACGCCCGCCGCACTGGCCCTGGCCGACCCGGCGCAGCGCATGCTGGCCGCAGCCCAGGCCTGCGCCCTGGCGGCCGATGCGGTGGGCAGCAACAGCGACGACCTGGCCGGCACCGTGCGCCTGACGGCCAGCGAGGTGGTCAGCGCCGAGGTGCTGCCTGGCCTGCTGGCACAGCTGGCGCAAGCGCACCCGCAGATCCAGATCGAGCTGGTGCCCGGCGATGCGCTGAGCAACCTGCTGGAGCGCGAGGCCGACATCGCCGTGCGCATGCTGCGGCCCACCCAGGGCACGCTGATCACCCGCCACATCGCCGACTGGCCGCTGGGCTTCTATGCCCATCGGCGGCTGATCGACGCCCACGGCCTGCCCACACCTGCCACGCTGGCCCGCCACCGCTGGGTGGGCTTCGACCAGTCGACGCAGATGCTCGACGGCTTCCGCGCCGCCGGCCACGCGGTCGACCGGCGCTTCTTCGCTCTGCGCTGCGACAGCCAGCCAGTCAACCTGGCGATGGTGCGCGCCGGCGTGGGCATCGGCGTGGTGATGGCGCCGCTGGCCCGCCGCCTGCCCGACTTGGTGCCGGTGCTGGCCGACCTGCCGCTGCCGGTGCTGCCGGTGTGGCTGACCGCCCACCGCGAACTGCGCGCCAGCCGGCGGCTGCAGCGGGTGTTCGACCACCTGGCCACCGGCCTGCGCGCCTGGGGCGACGGCGCGCCGGCTTGACGGCGGACAAGCTGCGGCGGCCGGACGGCTGTCCAATGGCGCTGACCCCACCCCACCCACCAGGAGACCCGATGTCCGCCACCGATAACTACCGCGACCTGACCCGCACCGTGTCGCAGAACATGGCCAGCCTGCGCACCAGCACGCCCGGCGTGATGAAGGCCTTTGGCGAACTGGGCCGCGCCGCCACCGCGCCCGGCGCGCTGGACAGCAAGACCAAGGAGTTGATCGCCCTGGCGCTGGGCGTGGCCGCGCGCTGCGATGCCTGCATCGGCTTCCACACCCAGGCCCTGGCGAAGCTGGGCGCCACCCGGCAGGAAGTGGACGAGACCTTGGGCGTCACCACCCACATGGGCGGCGGCCCGTCGCTGATGTATGCGGCCAACGCGGTGGCGGCGTTCGACGAGGCGCTGCGCAACGCCGCGGGCACGGCCACCTGAGCCGCACCTGCCGCGGCGGGCGTCAGCTGCCCAGCGCGGCGCGGATGCGCTCGATGCGGGCCCGGTTCACGCCCAGGTCGCTGGCGCCCAGCCGCGAGGCTGACCGCACCTGGATGGCCTTGTGCGCCGGGTCGGCCCAGAACTCGGCGTCGTCGACAAAGCCCATCAGGCGCGTGCTGAAGCGCACGTACAGGTAGTCGTCGCGCTGCGTCACCACCTCGGCGCCGGGCATGGCCTGCACCACGGCGCGCAGCCGGGTGATGGCCTCGGCCGGCGTGCCGCGCAGCGGCAGGGGGGCGACGGCTGCGGCCTGCTGCATCGGGTGGCCCGCCCACAGCCCCGCCTGGCTGGACACGCTGTTCGCCGTGTGGGACGGCGCCTTCAACCGGCCCGCCGCCACGCCCAGGTCGGTCGGCGCGCTGCCCGCCAGCAGCCCCACCTGGCCGGCGCCCAGCGCCAGCACCACCAGCGCCACCACCACTGTGCCCGCCATGCGCCAACCCCTGCGCGTGCTCACGCTGTCGCGCCGGCTTCGGCGCTGGCAGCGTTCAGGGCGGCGATGTCCGCAGCCGACAGCGCCAGCCGCGCCGCGCCCGCCAGCTCGGCCCACTGTGCCGTGCTGGTGGCGCTGGCGATGGGGGCGGTCAGCCCCGGCCGGGCGATCTGCCAGGCCAGCGCCACCTGGGCGGGCGTGCTGCCGTGGGCCTGGGCCAGCGCGTCCAGCGCGGCCAGCACCCGGTCACCCCGTTCACCCAGGTAGCCCTTGATGCCGCCGCCGCGCGGGCTCTTGCTCAGGTCGGCGGCGCTTCGGTACTTGCCACTGAGGAAGCCCTTGGCCAGGCCGTAGAAGTTGATCACGCCCAGGCCTTCGGCGCGGCACAGCGGCTCCAGCGTGGCTTCATACACCGCGCGGTCCATCAGGTTGTAGTGCGGCTGCAGGGTTTCATAGCGCGGCAGGCCCAGGCGGGCGCTGGTGGCCAGCGCCTCGGCCAGGCGCGGCGCGCTGTAGTTGCTGGCGCCGATGGCGCGCACCTTGCCCTCGGCGATCAGCTCGGCGAAGGTGGCCAGGGTCTCGTCCAGCGGTGTGGCGCCGTCGTCGTCGTGGCTTTGGTACAGGTCGATGTGGTCGGTCTGCAGCCGGCGCAGGCTGTCATGCACCGCGGTTCGGATCCAGGCACGGCTCAGGTTGCAGCTGCGGCCATCCGCGGCGCCGGGCATGGTGGGCATGGGCTTGCCCACCTTGGTGGCGATCAGCACCTGCTCGCGCTTGGCCGGGTTGGCGGCCAGCCACTGGCCGATCAGCGTTTCCGATTCACCACCGGTGTGGCCGGGCACCCAGCGTGAATACACATCGGCAGTGTCGATCAGGTTGAAGCCGCTGTCGACGAAGGCATCGAGCAGGCTGAAGCTGGTGGCGGCGTCGGCCGTCCAGCCGAAGACGTTACCGCCGAAGGCCAGCGGGGCGGTGGACAGGCCGGACCGGCCGAGGGGACGTTGCTGCATGGTGGGCGCCGTGGCGATGGGATCCAGCCGGCATGGTGGCACGCCCTGGGCCGGCGCACCATCGGCATCGGCCCGATCAGCCAGGCCGGTGCCGCGCTGCCCGCGCCGACAGCGCGTTCGGGAAGTACAGCGCCGTCAGGCTCTTGCTGTGCACCGGGCTGAAGCTGCCGGTGGGGCGCCCGCTGGACAGCGCATGGCGGCGCCAGTCGCGCACCCAGAAGATGTCGTCGGCCACTTCCATCAGGCCCATGGTCTCGCGGTCGCCCACCAGCACGCCCTGCACCCGCAGGCCCAGCTGGTCGCGCGCGGCATCCAGCGCGTCCAGCATCGACCGTGTGCAGCCGAATTCACCGTCGCTGACGATCAGCAGGTCGGCGCTGGCCCAGCGGGCCTGGTGCACCCGCGCGATGGCCCGCTCGATCGGCGCCTGCAGGTCGGTGCCGCCGTCGAAACCCTGGCCCATCAGGTCGAGCAGACCGGCCAGGCCGTGCCCGCCTGGCTCGGCCTGGCCCTGGCGCGCCTGGCCGCCGGCCAGGTCCCGCTCGACGATCTCGTCGGGCCCGCCAAAGCTGATCAGCAGGCAGCCGCGCCGCTCGGCATGGGCGGTGCGCACCGCCTGCAGCACCACCGCCTTGGCGATGGTCTCGGGCGCACCGCGCATCGAGCCCGACGTGTCCAGGCAGACGATGATCGGCCCGCGCTCCAGCGCCTCCGGCTGTGGCGGCGCCAGCGCCTGGCGTGGCGGGGCCTGCGCATCGGGCCGCCAGTCGAGCAGCACCGCGCTGCTGTCGTAGGTGAGCAGGCGGGCCTCGGCGCGGCGGGCGCGCCACAGCTTGCGGCCGACTGGGTGGCGCAGCAGCGCGGCTTCGCTGCCCAGCATGCTGTCGATGCGGTCGGACTGGCGGATGCCGCGCAGCGCGCCCGGCGCGCCGGGCAGCTCGGTCTGCACCGCGCGCAGGCCCTGCGGCGGTGCCTGCGCCACATCGGCCAGGCGCGGCGGCAGGGACTGCGGCTGGGCGGCGCGTTCGGCCCGGCCCAGGCGGCGGATCAGCGCGGCCAGTTCGGGCAGCTGCTTCAATGCGTCGCTGATGCGCTGGGCCTCGGCCCATTCCCGCCGGGCCAGCTGGCCGCGCACCTGGTCCCAGCGCAGGCTGGTGCTGTCGCCCAGGCCCTGCAGCAGCGCCTGCAGCAGGTCCCAGTCGCCCTGGATGCGCGACCAGGCGGCGCTGAACTCGGCGGTGATCTGGGCGACGGCGTCGGCGCGTGACAGGCGCGGCTGCAGGTCGGCCAGCCGGTCCAGGTGCCACAGCAGGGTGCGCAGCAGCTGCTCGGTCACCATGTCGGCGCCGAAGCAGGTGGCCGCCAGGCCCAGCGCGCCGGCGGCGTCGCGCAGCGCGGCCATGGCGTCGGGGCAGCCGACGTCAGCATCGGCCGGCGGCAGTTCACCCTTCGCGAGCGCGCTGCGCCAGCGTTGCAGGTCGGCCAGGCGCTGGGCGCTGGTGTCGGCCTGGGGGTCGTCCACTGGGCCGGCGCTGCACACCAGGGCCGGCAGCCACAACGTGCGCGGCAGCGGCGCCAGCCGGTCGTAGGGTTGCTCCAGCGGTGAGGCGGGCAGGCCCGGTGGCATGGTGCTCAGGCGGCCAGGGCGACCGGCGCGGGCGCATGGTCAGGCAGTTGCGCATCCACCGGGTGGCTGGCAAAACCGGCGCGGGTGGCGGCCAGCCGGGCGCCGAAGCCGGCCAGCGTGGCCAGGGTCTGCTGGTGGGCGCCCAGCCAACCGGCGGCCAGGCCGGGTGGCACCCACAGCCGGCCGGCCAGGCGCGCGGCCAGGTCGTCGTGCGCGGCCTGCACCTGGGCGCGGGCGGCGTCGGTCCGGGCGGCCACGGCGTCGACCTGTGCCAGGCGGGCGGCCACGTGCACGGGGCTGAAGTGGCGGCGCTGGCGCGCCTCCAGCGTGGCCGACACGATGCGCTGCATGCCGCCGCTGGCTTCGCCGCCGTCTTGCGCGCCCAGGCTGCGGGCCAGCGCCAGCTTGCCGGCGTCATCGTCGGCGTTGCCGCCTTCCTGGGCGGGCAGGCGCTGCTCGATCTCCAGCTGTTTCTCGAACGCGGTGACGGCATGGTCCAGCCAGGGCAGCGGCTGGGCCTCGGCATGCAGCAGGCTGTGGCTGACCCAGGCGGCCAGCGCGGCCAGACTGTCGTCGCTGTCGCCCAGCACGCAGGGCGCCAGCCACAGGTCGAGTGCGTCGAGCGTGCTGCGGCCTTCGGTGGCGGCGGCGCAGCGCATCAGCGCCACCAGCTGGCGCCAGCGGCGGTCGGACACCGCCAGGCCCAGGCGCGCGGCCTCGGCGCGCAGGGCGGTCAGCGCGGCCAGGGCATCGGCGCCCAGCGCCACGCCGGCTTGGGCGGTGCGCACGGCGGCGCGCTCGTCCGGCGTGATGGGGGTGGGCGGTTGGCCGGCGGCTGGCGTGTCGTCGAGCTGCAGCAGCGCGGCAAACGCGGCATCGCCCACCGGCGCCACCGGCACGCGCAGCAGGAAGCGGTCGTGGAAGGCCTGCAGCGATTCATCGCCCGGGCGTTCGTTGCTGGCGCCCACCAGGCTGATCAGCGGCGTGGGCAGGCGGTGCGCGCCGTTGTCGAATTCACGCTCGTTCAGCAGCGTCAGCAGGGCATTGAGGATGGCCGAGTTGGCCTTGAACACCTCGTCGAGGAAGGCGATGCCGGCGGTGGGCAGGTAGCCATCGGTCAGGCGCTCGTAGCGGTCGTCTTCCAGCGCCTTCAGCGACAGCGGACCGAACAGCTCTTCGGGTGTGGAGAAGCGGGTGAGCAGGCGCTCGAAGTAGCGCGCCCCGCCGAAGGCATGGTGCAGCCGCCGCGCCAGCGCGCTCTTGGCCGTGCCCGGCGGGCCGATCAGCAGCACATGCTCGCCGGCCAGGGCTGCCAGCAGCAGCAGGCGGGTGGCTGTCTCGCGTTCCAGCAGGCCGTGTTCCAGCGCCTGCAAGTGGGCCTGCAGGCGGGGGCGCAGGGCGTCCAGGGGGGTGTGGGGGCCGGGCATGGGGCGATTGTGGCAACGCGGCGGTGTCGCCGGTGCGGCCCGCGGGGTCGCAGCCACCGGCCACGGCCCGATCGGCGGCCCCAGAACGAAAAAACCCGCGGCAAACGGAGGTTTGGCGCGGGTCTGAACCTGGTGGCCTGGGGCGGAATCGAACCACCGACACGCGGATTTTCAATGGACATCCGCGTGCACGTCGTTGCACATTCCACACGCAACAATCAAAAAAATCAAGCACTTACAGCGCATTCGACCGCTGCCATTCGCACTCGTTTCCTGATACTTCTGCCAGAAAACTGCCAGGATTTTTTATACGCCTGGCAACCCGACTGATGCACCTGTTCTGGGTGTCGCAACAGCCTTTCCGCGGTCGCAATCCGGCCTCGCCGCGGCTGTAGAACAACGGGCGAGCGTGTTTCGGAATTTAAGGCGCAGCTTCGCCAGGACTGAAGACGCCGCCGGAATTTCGGGATTCGAGGAATTACAGGTTGTAAAGCAACGGTTATGGCATGATTTCGGAATTCAAGAAATCAAGCCTTCGATGTCCACTCGAAGGCCTTCATCCAGGGAATTCCGAAATGACTTCCGGACCACCCGCCCGAGGACCCGAACTCATGCGCGTCACGGACGCCGACGCTCTTGGCCCGGCCATCCGAGCCCGTCGTCGGGCGCAGTCGCTGCGCATCGACGATGCAGCCTCTTTGAGCGGCGTCTCCGTCGACCTGCTCTCCCGTCTCGAGAACGGCAAGGGCTCCGTGCGGCTGGACAAGCTGCTGGCGGTCTTGGACAGCCTGGGGCTCGCACTCCTGCTCGGACCCAAGGACCATCCGACGATGCAATCCGTCTCGCGTCCCGGCGCCGAGCGTCCGGAGCAGCCATGAACTCGGCCACCGACACGCCAGGCGCCCCGCACGCGCTCACCCTCTGGGCCGATGGCCAGAAGGTTGCGACGCTGGGATATGAGGCCCTGAACGACCGGTGGTCGCTGAACTACGACGCGGACTGGGTCGCGGCACACGGGGCGTTTCCACTCTCGCCCGTGCTGCCCTTTCAGCCCTCGGCCGACGGCTATGCCGTCGGCGCCGTGAAGCGCTTTGTGGAGAACTTGCTGCCCGAAGGCCGCGCGCTCGACATCACGGCCACGACCTACCGCGTATCGAAGTCGAACATCTACGCGCTCATCAGTGCGCTGGGAACCGAAACCACCGGCGCGTTCCGCTTCTGGCGTTCGGATGAAGTCCCGCCGGTCGTCGCCGCCAAGCCGCCGCGTGAAGTGACCCGCGAAGAACTTGATAAACGAATCGCCGAGCGCGACGAGATTCCGCTGGCGGTCTGGGATGGCAAGGTCCGCATGTCCATTGCAGGAGTGCAGGACAAGTTGATGGTCTACCTGGACCGCCCTCTCGGCGACGAAGAGCGTCTTTTCTTGGTCGAGCCGCCTCTGGCATCGACGCACATCCTCAAGCCCGACCCGGCGCGTCAGGTGATGCCGCATCTGGTCGTCAACGAACACTTCTGCATGTCCCTAGCGCGGCGCATGAAGCTGCCGGTCGCCGAGGTCGGCATCTACCGGACGCCAAGGCCGGTACTCGTCGTCCGCCGTTTCGACCGGGTTGTCGTGCAGGGCGAAGGGGAAGGTGCTGCGCATGGCGCCAACGAGCCCACCGTACGGCGCCTGCACATCATCGACACCTGTCAGGCCTCGGACCTGCCCGAGAGCTTCAAGTACGAGCGGAACCTGGGGAGTGGCGAGCACGTACGCAACATCCGAGAGGGCGTGAGCTTCGAGATGTTGTTCGAGCGTGTGGAGCAGACCGTCAACAAGGCCGTGGCACGCATGACCTTGCTGAGGTGGGCCCTGTTTCAGTTCCTGATTGGCAACTGCGACGCGCATGGCAAGAACTTCTCGTTCTTCGTGCGCCGCGAGGGGCTCGACCCGGCGCCTTGGTACGACTTGGTCAGCGTGGTTCAGTACGCTGGCATCGACCATGAGTTGGCCATGGCCTGGGGCGATGCGTTCTCGCTGGACGAGGTGGGGGCGTTTCAGCTGGCCGACTTTGCGCAGCGATGCGGGGTCGACCGGAACCTGCTCAAACGCGAGGCTGCGCGGCTGGCCAAGCTGGCGATGGAACACGCGCCGGAACAGGCCTTGGCGGGTGACTACATCGACGATGGCGAGCGCGCCTTCGCAGGTCAACTCCGTGATTTCGTCATGGGGCAGGCCACCCGACTGACCAAGCTCGCCGGCGAGGCGGCCAAAATAAAGCCCGAGTTTCTGTGACGCCTTGTTGGCGCCGACCGAATTTTGACCACCCGTGCCGATTGAATTTTGACCAGGGG